>JAFRSR010000126.1 GCA_017427485.1 Kiritimatiellia bacterium | reverse complement strand
GTCGGCCGCGTCGCCCGGCGCGACCGAGGCGGCGCACGGCGTGACGCTCGCGGACGGCGCGGCGCTGACGACCACGTGGACGCTGCGCGGTTCGGCCAACCGGTGCGAGTACGCGGTCGCGTTGACGGGCGAGGGCGCGCTCTACCTTTCCGTGAACGGCGGCGAGGAGACGGCGGTGTCCGCGTCCGGCGCGCAGACGCTGCATCTGCCGGCGGGCGCGAACACGCTCGCGTTCCGCTACGCGGGCTCGGGCTCGGCGACGCTGAGCGACTTCGTCGACTTTGCCGGCACGCTTCTGCTGTTCAGGTAGACGAGAGGAGGCAAAATGAAGATTCGGACGATGGCGGCCGCGTGCGCGGCGATCTGCGCGGGCGGACTTGTCGCCGAGGACGTGACGCTGGAACGGTCGGGGTTCGTGCGGTGCGCGTTCGGCGGCGGCATCACGGTCGGCGGGCTCGTCAACTACGCCAACTGGAGCAACTCGGCGCAGCCCGTGTTCTCCGTCTCGAACAAGACGGGCTACGTGCTCGGCTCGCGCGGCGAGACGTTCGCGGAGGGGCGCTGGACGCTCGGCGGCGACGGCGCAGGCGGCGTGACGGCCACGAACGCGTTCACGATGACGCGGGGCGTGAAGGCGCAGGCCGCCGGCACGCGCGTCTATCTGCCGTTCACGGCGTTCAAGGGCGCGGCCTGGCGCACGGACACCGGCAAGTCCGGCGTGTTCCCCACGAACGACCTGCGCAAGGGACTCTTCACCGGACGCGACGTGCGGCGCGTCACGTTCATGACGACCAGCGGCGAGGAGATCAGCTTTGCGTTTCCCCAGAAGCGCTTCGTGCATCTCAGTAACGACGCCGCGTGGTGCGACGCCTTCTCGCTGCGTCTCCAGCCGCCGCGCGAGCTGAAGGCCGGCGACCGGATCGAGGACGTGTTCACCGTCTCGGTGAAGGGACGCGCCCTCACGTGCACGGCCGACCTCAAGACATACGCGGTGGAAGGGAACGGCTGGGTGCCGCTCAAGATGCTGAAGGGTGTGCGTCCGGGCGGCGCGACGGACTTCTCCGGGTGGCGTCTGCAGGACGCGCCGGCGGGCAAGTACGGCTGGCTGAGGCGCGCGGGCGGGCACTTCGAGTTCGAGGGGCGTCCGGCCGGGGAGCGCGTGAAATTCTACGGCGTCAACCTCGTGGGCAGCTGCTGCTGGCCCGAGAAGGGGCAGGCTGACGCGATCGTGGCGCGGCTCGTGCGGAGCGGCTACAACACGGTACGCCTCCACCACTTCGAATGCGAGGGAGGCATCGCCTCGGGCATGGGCGACCCGAACGGCACGACGCTCAACCCCAAGACGCTTGACCGCATGGACTACCTGGTGGCGAAGTGCATCGAGGCGGGCATCTACGTGACGATCGACCTCTACTCCTACCGCACGGCGTCGCCGGCGGTCCGCGCCGAGATCTGGAAGAAACTCGGGCGCACGCCGCCCATGATCCCCGCCTTCCAGGAAATGAAGATGCTCATTCACCTCTCCGACGACGGGTTCGAGAACTGGAAGGCATACGCGGGGAACCTTCTCAACCACGTGAACCCCTACACAGGGCGTGTGTACAAGGATGAGCCGGGTCTGCCGCTCATCTGCCTCATCAATGAGGGCGCGCCCGCGCGGGGCTGGCTCGACGGCAAGGCGAAATCGGAGCGGGACTGCATGGGCATCGAAGAGAGGAGCCTTGCGCGCATGATCGGGTTCGTGCGGTCGCTCGGCGCGAAGGCGCTGCTCACGGACATGAACAACGGACCGAACCCGCCCGAGAAGATGGCCGTGCGCGAGAAGTGGCTCGACTACTTCGACAACCACTTCTACATCGACCATCCGAAGTGGCTCGGCACGCGCCTGCACCTGCCGTTCCGCATCAGCAATATCGACATCTTCGACTATCCGGAGGGACCGGGGATGTCGGGCGCGGACCGCGCCGCGTCCGTGCGCCTGCCCACGATGCCCTACACGATCACCGAATGGAACTTCTCGGGTCCGGGCGAGTTCCGCCACCAGGGCGGGCTCTACACGGCGGCGCTCGCCGTGCGCGGACGCTGGGACGGCCTGTGGCGCTTCACGTACGCGCACGGAATCCAGAACCTCTTCGACACGTCGAAGGCCGCGAGCGGGAGCTTCGACGTGATGCTCGACCCGATCCAGCAGGCGACCGAGCGCGCGCTCGTGTCGCTCTACCTGCGCGGGGACGCTCCCGACGACGGCGACTTCGCGAAGATCGACCGCGCGGCGAAGACGATGTCGGTCGACACGCCGCGCACGCAGGGCGGTTTCGGACGCGCGGGGTGCGCGTTCGCGACGTCGGGCATGGACGTGCGGCTCGCGGGCGCGCACGGGGCCGTGTGGGCCACGTCGGTGGACGGCAAGCCGCTCGCGGAGTCGTCGCGCATCCTCCTCACGCACCTCACCGACGTGCAGAACACGGGCGTCCAGTGGGCGGACGCCGACCATCGCATCCTCCTGAAGCGCGGCGGGCTGCCGATGCGGGCGCGCAAGGGCACGGCCGAGGTGTCGCTGAAGGTCGCGTCCGGCGCGTGGAAGGCGTACGCGCTCGGCACGGACGGCACGCGCCGCGGCGAGGTGCCGGTGGCGTGGAAGGGCGGCACGCTCTCCCTCACGGCGGATACGGCGCGCGACCCCAAGAACGCCACGCTCCTCTACGAACTCGTCCGTTAAGCCGCTTGCGTCCTGTGCCGAGCTCAATTTTTCAACCTTTACCCATATTGCATGCGGCGCCTAAACTGCGCGAATGACGGCTTGTATTAGGGCCAGGAATGTGGTATCATGCTCATGTTTTCGGCTGGGAAACCTTAATGTGAGATGTTGCGCTTGTCGCGGCTGCTCGCAAAACGGGAGAGGTCTCGCTTGTCGCGACCGTACCATCTGCGAACGCCATAGTCCGGGAACTGATCGGGAGCGTCAAGCCACGCACGAGGGCCGACCTCCCTTTCCACCCCCGAACGCAAACACTGTAGCATCTACGCTACACGTCGTTCACACGAAATACGTCCAAAATATTTGACCTCTTAGGAGGTCGGTGAATAGAACGGCATGTAAGCGGAGGTGCGCCCAGCAGGGCGCATTTCCTCTTCGTGTATTCTATTCAGGCCTTTGGACGGGCTTCGTGTGAGTGCATCGGAGGGTGAATGCGCCCCTTTTATGCACTGGATGGTCTAACGACGAACCCTGCGCAGGAAAGATGAAGTTGAAAAGATGGTGTACAAGAACGTGAAGCAGATGGTCTTGTCCGTCGGAAGAGGATTATCGTTTGCCCTGATGACAACACTACTTCCGCTTCTAGCACGAGCAAATGATTATTTCTCTACCGCTGATGACGGAGTTAAGTACCAGTATTTTCTTGAAGGTGATTTCACCACCGAACACCTTGCTTCCCAGAGCGTAGTCGTATATAGCTGTGATGATTTAGCAACGAATATCACTATCCCAGGGCAAATTCACCTTGTTTACTATAGAAGGGAGAATGGGCAGACTGTATACGAGGAAACAACCTTTTCGGTTTCGTATATTAGATCCGGCGCATTTTACGGGAGAACATCTCTGCAAAGTGTAGTAATAGAAAATGGGATTACTGAGTTGCCCGCGTCTTTATTCTATGGATGTAACGGACTGAAAGAAGTAAGAATTCCATCCAGTGTAACGCTAATCGGTTCATCCACATTTAGCGGTTGCTCGGCGATGGAATCCCTTTATGTCGAGGATTTAGCAGCGTGGTGTCGTGTTCAGTCATCTGATTCACCTTGGTGGAGTAGCGGTAAAGCCAAACTGTTCATCAATGGGCAGTTAGCAGAGGACATTGTAATTCCCGAAGGGATAACTACATTACACCGACATACATTTTCTGGATGTGCCAGTATAAAGAGTGTCACACTTCCAAACAGTATAACAAACATCGAGCAGTATGCGTTTTCCTACTGTAGTGGGTTGACGAACGTGACGATACCGGGCAGCGTCACGAGCATCGGGGATTTTGCATTCTCCGGTTGCAGTTCGCTTGCGAGCGTGTCCGTGTCGCAGTATGTGATGGAACGAGGCTTGCAGGATGTTTTCGCCTCATCATACGGTATTCGTCATCTTGACATGGACACATCTGTATCATCCATAAATGAGAAATCTTTCGCCCTGTGTAAGTCGCTGACGACGATTGAAGTTGATGCGGAGAACGAACACTACTTCGTTTCGCCGATGGACGGATGCCTGTATGATCGTGACCAGACGACGTTGTTGTGCTGTCCGCGCGATAAGACGAGTATCACTATCCCGTATGGTGTGACAAAAATCGCGAACTACGCTTTTGCTTATTGTTCTAATCTGGTATCTGTTTCAATGCCGGTAACGCTGACGACAATCGGCGAGAATGCGTTTTTTGATTGCACGGCGCTTCCAACCGTGGCGATTCCTGAAAGTGTCACGAGTATCGGGAATTATGCTTTCGGCAACTGTCGAAATCTGCACAGCGTGACGATCCCAGGGGGCGTACAGGGGCTTTCTACTTCGGCGTTCAACAACTGCGCCAGTCTTTGGACGGAATGGTACCGCGCTCTTGCGGACTTTGCTGTACATGGACGAGCATACGATTTAACGCAACGTACGGGTGATCGTGCCATCGCAGACGTTACGGTGAGCGGCGACACGGTCTTGGACTCATTCGTTCTGAAGGAGGGCAAGGTGTACGATTCCGTTCTCTACATCAAAAACAACGCCGGCCATGCCGTGAGGGTGTCATTACCAAGCGGCAACACATACCAGACGTTCAAGGGCGCGACGCCGCTGACGCTTCCGGCGTATTCGACAAGCATCCTCACGATCACGCGGGTCGCCGGCGGGAACGCGGGTGGCAATGTGTTTCTCGTTACGCGTGAAGAGCTGGAGAACGTGCAATGAGGAGGGAGCTGTTTTTTGCCGCACTTCTCGCATGCGCGGGCGGTCAGGCAATGCCGCTCGGCTTGCGGACGGCGATGTGGGGCGTGGCGCGCGCACGAGGTTCGGCGGTGAGCGGGGAGGATGACCCGATCCCCGCGCTCGCGGTGGATGCCTCGCCAGCGGCGGTCGCGGCGGCACTGAATGGCTCGCGCGACGGCGGACTCGCGGGGAACATCGGCGACGCCACATGCTACAGGGCCTATTACGACTGGGCGCGGGGCATCACGAACGCGACGGCGACGAGCGCGTTGGACATCAAGCAGTCGTCTCATGCATGGTTGTCGTTTGCGCTCGGAGCGGATGCGCTGATCGCGAGGGTCATTACGTCGAATGACGTGCATATCGTGTCGTTTGAGCCGTCGGCGGTCGCGGGGCGAACGCCCTACCCATTCATGTTCGAGGTGGCGATTGACGGTGTGAACATCGGCGGCGGCGCGGTCGCAGCGGAAATGCTCAAGGCGAACTTGAAGAAGGTGTTCGAGGTGGAAGGGGCGTCGACGCTTGAAGAGGGTATGTTCACGACCGACAACATCGAGATCACTTTCGACGCACCGGCCAATGGCAGGGCGCGGTTCGCTGCTACACCACCAGTCAACGCGGGCAAGGTGTTCTTCATGCGCGTGAAGGTGAAGTAGGGCGGTGCGGATGCCTCAGCAAGGAAAGTAAAGGCAATCTGCCGTTTTAGCCGCACATGCTATATTTCGCCACATGGCAAGGCGTTTTTTTGGTATAATGCGCGGCATGGAGAAAGTGTCTAACGGAAAGAAGGCTAAACTGCCGGCCCTGCCCATCGGCAACAGCGACTGGGCCGAGGTCAAGGCCGGGTATTGGTCTGCCGACAAGACGCAGCTCATCTCGGGGCTTCTCGACAAGAAGACAACGGTCGCGCTTTTCACGCGCCCGCGCCGCTTCGGCAAGACATTCGCGATGAACATGCTCCAGACGTTCTTCGAGAAGGCCGAGAAGAGCAATGCGCGCCTCTTCAAGGACACGAAGGTGTGGCGGAACCCCGAACACCGCGCGGAGCAGGGCAAGTACCCCGTGATCTCCATCACGTTCAAGGACGCAAAAGGCGGGACGTGGGAACTTGTCCGGGCCTGTGTCCGGCGGGCGGTGGCAAAGGAGTTCCTTCGCCATGAGGCGACATTCTCCGCAAGGAGATGCAGCTCGGAATGGAAGGCTGCGAGCAAGGCCATGCGCATGGGAACTGCTGACGACGAAACAATGATGGCTTCCCTTGGAATACTTGCCGCTGCGCTCCACGCCCACCACGGGGAACGCCCCGTCATCCTCATAGACGAGTACGATTCGCCCATCAACTACGCGGCGACGCACGGTTTCGGCGAGGAGGCGCTGCAGTTCTTCCGCAACTTCCTCTCCGGCGCGATGAAGGACGGCAAGCACTGCCGCCTCGGCGTGATCACCGGCATCCTGCGCGTCGCGAAGGAAGGCGTCCTCTCCGGCCTCAACAACCTGAAGGTCTACTCCGTCTTCGACGAGGCGTTCTCCGACTGCTTCGGGTTCACCGAGGACGAAGTGCGCGCGATGCTCGCCACGTTTGGCCATCCGGAGAGAATCGACGAGGCAAAGGACTGGTACGACGGCTATCTGTTCGGGAAAAGCGAGATCTACAACCCGTGGTCGCTCCTCAACTACGTCGATGACGGATTCAAGCCGCAGCCATACTGGACCAGCACGAGCAGCAACGATCTTGTGACGGACGCGATTTCACGCATGACGCCGAGACGGCGCGACGAACTCGCCGACATGTTCGAGAAGGGCAAGCGGAAGGTCCCCTGCGCCAGGGAGCTGGGACCTTACGGACTGATCCAGAACAATCCCGAGATCATCTGGTCGCTGCTTGTGCACACGGGATACCTGAAGCCCCTGTCCGTGCCGGGCGAGACCGGACAGGCGGTGCTGGCGTTCCCGAACCGCGAGTTGAGGCGCGTATTCTGCGATGACGTCCTGGAGCCGATCAAACGGTTCCCGAATGCCGGCGACGACCTATACGACATCCTCGATTCGCTGACCTCCGGCGACGCCGAGAAATTCCGCAAGGCGGTGGAGCGCTTCCTCGTCTCTTCCGCGAGCTACTTCGATACGGCAAAAGAGGATTTCTTCCACGGTCTGCTCCTCGGTCTTCTCGCGCTCGGGCGCGACACGTTCGAGATCAGCTCCAACCGCGAGGGCGGCGACGGTCGCCCCGACATCCTGATGAAGCCGCGTCCGGGCGTCGCGCTGCCGGGCGTGATTCTCGAACTTAAGGCGCCGAAGATTCCCGCCCGCGCCCCGCGGAAGCGCCTCCATGCGCTCCTGTCATCCGCCGCGAAGAAGGCGCGTAAGCAGATCGACGAGAAGCGCTATGCCGCCGAGCTGGAGGCGGAAGGCATCGCCGTCCTCAAATACGGAATCGGATTCAGCGGCAAGCATGTCGCGCTTGCGAATTGACAAAGAGGAACAAATGAAAGTCAAAATCATCGAGGGCGGCGTGTGCGCCGCCAAGGGATTCCGCGCGGCCGGCGTGCCGGCGGAAATCAAGTACAAGGGGCGCAACGACGTGGCGCTCGTGGTAGCCGACGCGCCCTGCGCGGCGGCGGCCGTGTTCACGACGAACGCCGTGGCGGCCGCGCCGGTGCTGTACGACCGCGAGGCCGTGCGCGGCGGACGCATCCAGGCCATCCTTGCGAACAGCGGCTGCGCGAACGCCTGCACGGGCGCGCAGGGCCTTGCGGATGCGCGGCGCAGCGCGGAGGAGACGGCGAAGACGCTCGGCATCGACCCGAAGCTCGTGCTCGTCGCCTCGACCGGCGTGATCGGGCATCCCCTGCCGATGGACCGCCTCCTCGCGGGCATGAAGTCCGCGGCGGCGAACCTCGCCGCCACGCCCGAGGCCGGTCTCGCCGCCGAGAAGGCCGTGATGACCACCGACACGAAGCCGAAGCAGGCCGCCGCGCAGGTGAAGATCGGCGGACGCACCGTGACCGTGGGCGGCATGTGCAAGGGCTCGGGCATGATCGAGCCCAACATGGCGACGATGCTCGGATTCATCACGACCGACGCCGCCATCACCCCCGCGATGCTCCGCCGCGCCCTCCGACAGACGATCGCCGTGAGCTTCAACCACGTGGTGGTGGACGGCGACGAGTCGACGAACGACAGCGTGTTTCTGCTCGCCTCCGGCGCGGCGGGGAATCCGCTGATCGCCAAGGCCGGACCCGACTACGACGCCTTCGTCGCGGCGCTGACCGCCGTGGGCGTGTCGCTTGCGCGCCAGATGGCGGCGGACGGCGAGGGCGCCACGAAGTACGTGGAGGTGACGGTGCGCCATGCGAAGACCCAGCGCGACGCCGACCGCGCCGCGCGCGCCGTCGCGAAGTCGCCCCTCGCCAAGACGAGCTGGTTCGGCAAGGACCCCAACTGGGGCCGCGTGCTCGCGGCCGTGGGCTACTCCGGCGCGGTGGTGGACGACCGCAAGGCGGAGGTGTTCTACGGTAAGACCTGGGCGTACCGGAAGGGACGCGTGGCGGACGCCGCCCAGCTTGCGAAGCTCGCCCGCGAGATGGAGGGCCCGGAGCTGAAGGTGACGGTGGACCTGCACCTCGGCGACTTCTCCTCCACGATCTACACGTGCGACTTCTCGCTCGACTACGTGCACATCAACGCCGACTACACGACCTGACAGGGAGGACTTGCCGATGAACGCAAGAAGTGGACGATGGCTGGGAGTTTGCGCGCTTGCGGTGTGTTGCCTCGCGGCGCGCGGCGCGGACGATCTGCTCGGCGAGGCCGCGAAGACATACCGTCTCCTCGCCCGCGACATCGCGCACTGGAACGAGACGCGTCCGTGGACGCGCGGCGCCACCTCCGCGCCGAAGTTCCAGCCGCCCGCCGAAGAGGCGTTCAACCGCCAGGCGCTCATCTGGCCCGAGGACCGCGATCCCCTCGACGTGCTCCTCCGCCGCACGCGCGCCCTCTACGAGGATTTGCAGTCGAGTCCGGATGCGCAGAATGTGTTTGCGCAAGATGGCGCCGCCCTCGCCGCGCTCACCGCCGACGCCGCGAAAACCCCGGTCACCGATGCCGACGCGCGCTTCGCGCTTTTCCTCAAGACGATGCGCCTCCGGCGCGCGATCGCGTTCAAGAACCCGCTCCTGAAGTCCATCGACAAGCTGCTCTTCATCACGCGCGAGGTGTTCCCCACGCAGGAGCTCGACTGGGGCACGCACATCTGCGACCAGTTCTTCGGCTTCCACGCCCGCGCGAAGGAGTCGAGCCGCGGCGACGGGCTCTACGTCTTGGAGAATCCGTTCTCGGACAATCCGAAGCTCGTCAACCTCCTCCAGAACCGCGTGGTCGAGAAAGGGCCGTGGAAGGGACGCCGCCTCATCGACAAGCCGGGCTGGGATGATGCCCGCACGGGCGGGTTCCTCTCGCCCGACGTGTCGTGGGACGGCAAGGAGATCCTCTTCTGCTACACGAAGGCGCGTCCGAAGATCCGCGTGTGGGACGACGATACCGTGTTCCACATCTTCAAATGCCGCGCGGACGGTTCGCACCTCGAGCAGATCACCACGGGCAACGTGAACGACCTCTTCCCGTGCTGGCTTCCGAACGGGCGCGTCGCGTTCATCAGCGAGCGCCGTGGTGGGTTCGGACGCTGCCACCGCCGCGAAGTGCCCACGTACACGCTCCACTCGATGTTCCCCGACGGCACCGACATCACCTGCCTCTCGCCGCACGAGACGAACGAGTTCGGTCCGTCCGTGGACGCGAACGGCATGATCGTGTACACGCGCTGGGACTACGTGGACCGCGGCTTCAACCAGGCGCACCACGTGTGGATCACCTATCCCGACGGACGCGACCCGCGCGAGTTCAACGGCAACACGCGCACGAGCGAGTGGGTGGGGCCGCACGCCGAGCATTCCGTGCGCCAGATCCCCGGCTCGCGCCGCTACGTGGCGACGGCGGCCGGACACCACACGCTCATGCGCGGCTCGCTCATCGTGATCGATCCGGCGGTGCCGGACGACGACGCGATGAGCGCCGTGAAGCGCCTCACGCCCGACCAGCTTTTCCCCGAAAGCGAGTCACACGACACGCAGATGCACCACTCCGGCGCCTACGCCACCGCGTGGCCGCTCTCGGAGAACTACTACATCTGCGTCTACGACGGCGACGCGAACTGCCAGTATGGTCCGATCGACGGCCCGCGCCGCCGCTATGACATCACGTTGCTTGACGCGTTCGGCAACAAGATCCGCATCTACGCGCATCCGCAGAACTCCTGTCTCTACCCGATGCCGCTCGCGCCGCGCGCGAAGCCGCCAGTGATCCCCCACAAGACGCTTGTGGGACGTCCCGCCACGGCCGACGGGACGCGTCCTGCGCCCATCCCGAAGGAGAAGCTGCCGAAGACGGCCACGATTGGCGTGGTGGACGTGCGCAACTCGCGCTACCCGTTCCCCGCCGATGTGAACATCAAGGCGCTCCGCGTGTGGCAGGTGCTGCCGAAGGTTGAGTTCTACGTGGGGCGTCCGCGCCTCGGCGTGTGCGACCAGACGCCGGGCCGGCAGTGCCTCGGCACGGTGCCCGTGGAAGACGACGGCAGCGCGTACTTCGAGGCGCCGGTGGGCGTGCCGCTCTATTTCCAGGCGCTCGACGAAAACGGCTGCGCCGTGCAGACGATGCGTTCCGACACCTACGTGGCTCCGGGCGAGCAGCTCACCTGCAACGGCTGCCACGAGGCGCGGTCGCGCAGGAGCGCGACCCTCCCAGCGGGCGCCTCTCCGCAGGCGATGGGGCGCGCGCCGTCGAAGATCGCGCCCGAGCCCGACGGTTCGAAGCCCTTCAACTATCCGCGCCTTGTGCAGGGCGTCTTGGACGCGAAGTGCGTGAGCTGCCACGGCGAAGGGCGCAAGCCGGGGCTTCCCGATTTGCGCGCGGGCGACATTGCGAAGAACCCGTTCGGCTTTAACACGTCCTTCGTGGAGCTGACGAGACGTGGGATGTACCAGTACTACACGTCCGTCTACAAGGGCCCGAACTGGCACAAGGTCGGCGTGCAGCGCGATGCGTTCGTGCCGTCGTATTCCGAACCGGGGAAGGTGGGCGCGCGCGCCTCGAAGCTCTACGCGATCCTGAAGAAGGGCCACCACGGCGTCAAGCTCACGCCGGAGGAATGGCGCCG
>JAFRSR010000125.1 GCA_017427485.1 Kiritimatiellia bacterium | reverse complement strand
GTAGGGCGGTCGCCCCGCGACCGCCGCCACCGGAAGGTTATCTGAATATGAGCGACAATCCCTTTCCGTCGCCCAGCACGAGGATCTTGCCGTTGCCGACGATCCGTCCGCCGGAGTTCGCCGACGTGAACTCGCCGGTCTTGCGCAGTTGGCCGTTCAGCCACAGATACCGCACCTTCTGCACGTACGGCCCCGCGCCGCAGAACTCGTAGATGCCGGAATCCGCCAGCGTGAGGTCCGTGTCGCGCCCCAGGACGTTCCCGTTCCAGGCCTCGATCCTGCCGTTCGCGCGCACCGCCACGTTCGTGGCCGTGGCCCAGTTCGCGCTGTTCGTGAAGCAGAGAATCGCGCTTTCCGCCACGTCCACGCACCCCGTGGCCGTCGAGTCCTGACGCAGAATGAGACGCCTCGTACCCGTCAAGTTCAAGGACATCTCGCCCTTGAACCTGCCGTTGTACCAGAAGTCGAGGAACCCCGATGCGCTCTGCGCAAGCGAGTTCCATCCTGCCGTCTGGCGCACGTTGAGCCGCCCCGGACCGTTCGTGGAGATCAAACTGCCCGAAGACCCGCCATACCCGTTCAGTGAACCGATCGTCTGCTCCGTACCGTGGAAGTCCCAAACGCTTTCGCCCGTTATCGAGCAGCGCACATCGTTCCTGTAGAACGCGAAGTTCGTGTGGAAATGGATGTTCGCGGTCATGCCGATAGGATTGTACGTCGAACTCCAGCCGGCCATTCCATTGAAGGAGTTGGACGGAGCATAGAGGTGAAGGTTCTCGAAGGTTGCCTGTATAGTCCCCACATGGAATGGCTTGTTCGTCACAATCACCTTGGAGCCAGTCCCCCAGCCCGCCCCTGCGGAACCCCAGTTGACATAGTTGGCGTGCTGCGAATCGCCATAACCACCCTCGAACACAGTGATGCCATTCGGGCCTATGCCGTCCACGCCTTCGCTCTGGAAAAGACCTTTGAACACCGTCACGCCATTGTTCCAGGCGATGGGGCGGCGATTGTTCCCGCTGTCCGTGCGCGCGATCACCTTCTTCGATATGGTGACATCGTTCAGATAGAGACTCCAGTCTTTATAGTCATGAGGCACGACTATGAGCGTCCCCGCTGGGCCGAAAGGCTCGTTCCCGTATGCATACGCCCTGCCGGCCGGCAAGGGCTTGTCGATCTTTATGTCGCCCGTGTAGGTGGAATTGGTCGTGTAAAAGTCGTAGCGCCCGCCGCCGGTGATCGTCACGCTCCCCAGCCCCAGCGGGTCGTCCACGAACGGACGGTTGACGACGACCTTGAGCGACGACGTCGTCTCCGCGTCGTCCGCCGTCCAGCTCTGCGCGTCAATCGGCGCGATGGACACGCCGTACGTGATGGTGCGCACCGCGCCCTCGATGCGCGAATACGCGATGCCGTCCGCGCCCACGCCGAGGACGGATGTCGCGTCCGCCGCCGCGAACGTGAAGTTCGTCGCCTCCATCACAATTCCGCCCAGACGCGAGATCCCGGCGGGGAAGGTGGCGGTGAATGCCGCGGCGTCGGCCGGGAACACGGCCTTCAAACTCCCCAGGGAGAAGTCCGGCGGATCGGAAAGCCCCGCCCAGTTCGCGGGATTGGAGGCGAGCGTGTCGCCGCCCGCGCCCGTCCAGACGATCGTCCCGGACGGCGGCGCGTACACGACGACCCCTTCGCCGTCGATCCAGTCCGCTGGCGTCGTATTCGCCGGCGCCGTCGCCCGCGCGGCATACGTCCCGTACGAAAGCGGTTCGCCGCCCACCGTAATGCTTGATACCCACAAGCGGCAACCCGCCGGCAGGGAGACCTTCGCCGTGGCGTCGCCTAACGTCAAGGGAATCGCCTTGTCCCGCGACTGCGCAACCGAGGACGCGTTGTCCATCATCTGGAACTTCGCCCCCGACGCGACCGAGAGCCCCGACAGGTTCGGAAACGAGGTACCGTGCTTGATCTGCAGCGTTCCCTTCTCGACCGTGATCGTCCCGGACATGGTGGACACAGAGTTGGAGATGGTGTATGTGCGCGCAGCGGTGTCTGGCGAATAGACGAGCGACATCTTGCCGTCAAACGTGCCGCCGAACATGTAGTTCTCCTTCGGCTTCATCGTGAGCGTGGCGGCCGTGGTGGACGAATTGGTCACGCATCTGCCCGTTTGGGACTTGATGCCGTTGTCATAGATGTATCCAACCGTCTGAGAATGTCCGTTGAGGTCAATCTTGCCGCGATATGAACTGAACTGGACAAAGGTGGAACTGTTCAGCACATCGTCGGCATCCATATAGTATGTGGGATAGCTGGTGCCGGAGACCGCAAGTCCCTCAATCGATCCGCCGCCTTCCATGAAGTGAATCTTAGGGGAATGCGAGGAGTCGCAGTGGAATCTTCCGCCGACAGGTGCCTTCTCGTAGTAGATTTCCTTCCCGCCTATGTTCTGCACCAGAAGGCAACCCGTCGCCGTTATTGTGTTCTTGAAGCGGATGTACTGGAACGATCCGCCGCCGATCTCGCCGAAGCGGGTCTGGGTCTTGAAGAGCATCGTCCCGGTGAACGTGGCAGAGTTCTTGAAGTAGATGGCGCCGTTCCAGCTCTCGTAGCTTTCGTGGCCGAACTCCATGTCGTTGGGGACCGTCATGGACGCGCTCTGGATCCTGAGCGGGGTGCTGCCGGATTTGCCAGTGTTCGCCGCAGCGCCCTCGCACGCGGTGAACTTGCCCGTCCCGAGGCCGTTTTCGTGGTAGAGGTCCACGTAGGAGAGGAAGCTGTTGCGGAACACGCCGCCCGCGAACGTATTGTCACCCCTGAGCTCGATGCCCTGGTCGCCGCGCAGTTCGAGCCCGCCCGCGCCCGAGATCACGCCGGTGAAGCTCACGGCGGCGCCGTTGTTGGAGATGACGAGCGTGCCGGCGGAAAGCGCGATGTCGGAGGTGATCGTGAGAACGGACGAAAGCGTCAGCTTCGCCGTGTCGCCCGCGCCCGGCGCGCCGGTGGACGGCGACCAGTTGGCCGCGTCGTTCCAGTTTCCGGCCGCGCCGTTCCCGGTCCACGTGTACTCGGCCGCGCCGCAGCACAGCACCAGCGACGCCAGAATGCAGGCGGCTTGTCGTGCAAACACTGCACGAAAAGGTTTATCGAACATCGCCGGACGGTTCGTTTTGCACTTCTTCATTGACCTTTCCTTCCCAGTCGTTGAAATCATTGCGAACAGAATCCCTGACACGGTGTTAGTTTACCAAAATCCCCATCCCGCCGCAATGCGTTTGCGTTTGTGCGGGAGAGCATCGGCCAGGGGGCAAGAGTAGCCTGCGGCGCTGAACACGGAGACAGGGAGGTTGTAAAGAGACACGGAGTTCATTTTGGAGTTTTGCTTCGCACAACTGAATGACAGGACCTCTCAATCAGCTTGACATTGTTGTTGTTCTGTGCGAAGCACATTCTCCATAAAAACCTCCCTGTCTCCGTGAAACCTCCGTACTCTCCGTGTTGCCGTCGGCAGACACAGCGACCGACTGGGACAACGGGCGTCTCGTCCGTTGCGGGAGCCGCCAAGATGGCGACTCTCCATACGGCCGCGACAAGCGCGGCCGCTCCCGCTGGGGCTGAGTCAGATGTTGTACTTCGGCTTTTGGGCCGTGCCGTAGTCCGAGACGATGCGGAGGTTCTTGTGGTAGCGCGCGTGGGTGACGGGATAGTCGTCGCCCGGCTTGCCGAGGGCCGCGATGCGGAGGATCGTGTTCGCCCAGAGGAATGTGGGCGTCTCGTTGCGCGTCATGAGGAGCATCTTGCGCGCCTCCAGGCACTGTTTCATGCCCATCGTGATCGCCCGGCGCGGGAAGTTCTCCAGGTTGCCGCCCACGCCGCTGTGGCGCGTGGAGTCGATCGTGCGCGTAAAGTCGTTGATCTCCAGGATGCGCGGGTTGGATTTCGCCACGCCCGGCCCCGGCTCGTTGAACGCCACGTGCCCGTGGATGCCGATGCCGCCGTAGCACACCTCGATGCCGCCCGCGTCCTTGATCATCTTCGGAAGGTCCTTGATGTTCTCGGGGCTTGGGAAGATGATCTGCTTCTTCGGCATCAGCAGGTCGGGGCGGATGCGGTTGAAGAGCAACGGGCCGATCTGCCCGCGGAACGAAAGCGGGCTCGTCATCGGGATGAGCTTGTCCTTCGCGTCGTCCACGTACTCGTCCATGAAGAAGAACCGCACGTTCTTCAGGTTCAGCTGGCGGTAGTTGATCTTCTCGGCCATCAGGCGGTAGGGCTGCGTGGGGCCAACAGGCATGATGAAGGAGACGATCTTGTCCCCTTCCGCCGCCTTCTGGAACTCGTTCACCATCTCCTCGGCGAGGTAGTCGTACACCTCGTCCAGCGTGGGGAAGAGGATCAGCTGCCCTTTGGCGCGCTTCACCAGCTCGTCCGTGTCCAGCGCGAGGATCTCGCGCACTTCCTTTGCTCTCTGCTTTTGCGTCATTGTTTGTCCTTTTTGCTGTTTTCGATAATCTTCACTTCCGTCGGGCCCAGTGCAAGGGACACCGGTTGGCCGTCCACCGTCACATCCGCCGAAAGCGGCTCGCGCGTGGTGTTGACCGCGACGAAAAGTGTCTTGCCGCCCAAGCGCCAGGCACGACACGCAAGCGCGTCGGGCGCGCCCGCGACGGGCGGCGGCGCATCCGTGGAGAGGAAATACGCCTCGTACGACTTGATCTCGCACGCCATGCGCTTCACTTCCTCCCACCGCGTGCGGAACGGCGTCTTCGCGTCCATCGCCACGAGATCGAAGAATGAGTAGAACACGAGACCGTTCGCGCCGCCCGCGAGGCACTGCCACGCCATGTTGCGCATGTCGTCGTACGTGGGCGGATGGCAGGCATTCGGAAAGTTCTTCCGGTTCGAGGCGTACGCGCCCTTGTCGAACACCTGCGGAATCTGCCACATCGGCTTGAGGCCCATCAGCCCGTCGTGTGTCGCGCGCGTCCAGGTCGTCACCATGCCGATCGGGTTGCGGTAGAGCGGATAGGGGTCCGTGCCCACCACGTCGAACGTGGGCAGGTAGCTGCGCACCTCGTAGTACTGGTAGATGGCGATCCAGCCCGGATGGTCGGGATCGTGGAGCTCGGCGAAATCGCGCGCCCGCGTGAGCGTCTCCCGCTCGGAGATCGGACGCTCGTCGTTCAGGTACCAGGCGAGCAGCGCGGGATGGCGGCGGAAGCGGCGGACGATGGCGCCCTTGGAGAGGTCCCTCCCCACCACGTTGTAGATCACCTTCAATCCGTTCGACGCGCAGAGGTCCATCTCGCGCCGATTCGGCGCGTTGTACGGCATAAGGCAGTTGAACGGTCCCTCGCAATACGTGCCGATCAGGCGCGGATCCACCTTCGACCAGTACATGCCGAGCGGGAAGAACGGCTTGCCGTCCACGATCGTGCGTCCGTACGCGTCGATCCGCACCGCAGGCGCGGCCTCCTCCTCCGGCGTCACGCGCTCGAACACGAGCGAAGCCGTGTGCACGGTGCCTTTGTGCGCCAGCTCGAAGCGCACGAGGTTCACGCCCGGCGCGAGGTCGGACGCGTCGCAGGCGACGGACGCCGCGCCGTTCGTGACCGTCGCCGCCACGCAGCGCGCGTCCTTCGGGTTCTCCGGATCGGTGAAGACGAACTGCGCCGTGTCGCCGGGCGCGGTCCCCGCCCCGTCGTTCAGCGCAGCGACGAACCGCACCGGACCGGCCGCCGCCCGGTTGCGGTAGCGCGAGGAGTAGACGCCGTCGACAGGCGGCACCTCGAACGGACGCAGGTACGCGCCGTCGACGGCCGCCTTGCCCACGCTCTCGCGCGCGCAGAACGCCTGGAACAGGACCTTGACCGCGTTCGTCGGGAGCGGCGGCGTGATGTTGGACTGCTCGGTCCAGTCCGCGGTGCCGCCCAGGCCGGCGGTGTAGCTTCCGCCCACATACTTGCCGTTCGCACCGTACCATTCGAGGCAGAAATGGACCTTCCCGCGCAGGTTCTCCGCCTTGACGAATCCTCCGAAGCGGTAGCGCCGCCCGGGACGCGCGTCCACAGTCTGCGACACGGTGCCGTAGTAGTTGGTGTCGGCGTTCTCGAACACCGCCGCGCGCGAACCGTCCATGCCGAGCCAGTCCGTCCGCCAGCGGCCGCCCCAGCCGCGCCACGCCTCGGCGCGCCCCTGCGCGTCCACGCGCTCGAACCGCGCGTTCCGCACGAGGTTCGTCTCCGCCACGGCCCACAGGCTCATGGCCGACAGCAACAGGCTCGCCAGCATCTTCATCGCGTCGGCTCCCTAGCGAACGATCACGGTCACACCTCGTTGTTTCACGCGGATATGCAGCTCTTTGCTGACGGACTTGTCGATAGCGACGACGTCGGGATCGTAGATCCAGTCGATGCCTGTCGAATGGCACGAGTCGTCCGCCGAGGTGCGGAACAGCCAGTAGGACCCGCCCTTCCCCACGAGCTTCGGATCGACCGTGACCGCGATGCGGACATGCCGGCTGCTCTCAAAAGCAATCCTCGGCAGGTCGAACACGGGATGTTCCTTCGAGAATCCCTCGGCGGGGATCTCCACGTGGATGGTCGTGTTCGATCCGCGTACGTAGAAGCCGTTGTCCTGCGTCACGCGCACCCACGTATCGGTGCCGCCCACGTACACATGCCGCTCGTTGGCGTTGTTGCCCGCGTTGCCGCCGCTCGCGTCGCCCATCATGAAGATGCCGCTCGGAATGGTCAGATGGGTATTATACAGGCGGATAGTAGAGGCTTCCGTCATCTCGATGCGCGTGCCCGACACCGCCGCGTTGGTGAACACGAGTTCGCCGCCTTTCACTTCCGTGTAGATTCGATTGTAGTTTAACGCACCTTCCACAACAACGTTCTGCGCACTCAGCCGCGGCACGGTAATAGACGCTCCGTCCGTCGCGGAGAACGTGACGTTCGTCCCGCGCGCCGTCACATCTTTCGAGACGGAGAAGCCCGATCCGCTCCCGCTTGCCTCAATGCGCGCGTTTTGGAGGGAGAGCGCTTCCTGTAGCGTGACGGCACCGCCGCCCTCCACGCGGAACACGCCGCCGGTGACGGCCGTTATGCCCTTTCCCACGAACGACGACCCCTCGCCCGACACGACCACGCGCGCACCATTCCCCGCCTCGGCGCGTCCAATCACCGTCGTCCCTCGATTGGTGACCGTCCCACCGGAACACACGCGCA
Organism: Kiritimatiellia bacterium; assembly: GCA_017427485.1. Taxonomy (GTDB): domain Bacteria; phylum Verrucomicrobiota; class Kiritimatiellia; order RFP12; family UBA1067; genus RUG572. Next base: position 13,803 of record JAFRSR010000125.1, on the reverse strand, counting down.
ACCAGCAGTTCGACGACGACGACGCCCGGCTTCCGACGGTCATCCAGCTTGTAATCGTCATCGTTCCACCAACGACCTCGCAGGCCGCATAAGAGGAGTTATAGCCAACTGTCATTGTTTGTCCGTTAACCGCCGCGGAATCGGCGATCACGAAGAGGTTGGTGATTGCCTTCTCCGGCGTGTTGACTCTCCCACCGATGCTGACATTGTTTGCCTCGACCCGCGTACCCGCCCCCGCCGCGCACATGTACGCGCTGACGTTTTTCTCGCCCGTGCCGATGTTCAGGGTGCTCCCCACCGTCAGCGAAGCGCCGTTCGTCACGAAGAGATTGGGGAAAACGGTATTGCCCGACACGGTCGACCGGAGATTGAAGCTGCCTGTCTTCTGCTCAAACCAGGTATCCGCACCGTCCAAGGTGAATGACGAGCTGTTGGAGATGTACGTTCCGTCATACTTCGTCCCCTTGAATCCGCGGATGCCGCCCGACTTCTGCACGACCCTCGCGCCGCTCTCGACGTGTACCGCGCTCTCCGCCTTCAAGCCCACGTTCGTCAGCGCCACGCCCACGCCGAAATCGTTCGTTGCGGCAAAGGAACCGGTGTAACGCAGCATCGCGCCGCCGAAGTAGTCGCCGTCGCCACCCACCGTGAACGGCTGGGCGGGCCGTATCTTGATGTAGCACCAGTCGGTGGCGCTCGGGGCCGAAGCCCAGTTCGCCGCGTCGTCGAGCTGGAAGTTCCCCGCGCTGCCCGTCCAGTCGACGGCGAACGCGCAGGCCACCCACCCGACGGCTCCGGCGGCCGCCACGAACATTTTCATCCTCGCAGTACGCATAAGGCTCCTCTCTCGCTTCCAAGAACGGGTACATTATACACGAATTCCCCGCCGAAATGCAACAGAGGAAGGGGGAAATGCCAGAATCTCAGCGCGGATTGCGGACAAGTTCGCCGAACGCGGCGAGGAGCCTGTATTTGTTGCGCCAGCTGGTGTACATGATGCCCGTGCAGTTGGGCGTGCGGCGGCAGGTCTCCAGCCACGCGCGGCAGTTGTCGAGGTCGTCCGCGTCATAGTACGCCGCCGCCTGGGTGCGGAAGCCGCGTTCCGCGAAGAACGGCATCGAGATGTCGTGCTTCTTGCCGTACCAGCAGCTGATCACGAGGTCCTTGGGGATGAGGTCCCAGGAGCCCGCGAACGTGCCCTTGCAGGCGTAGTAGTTGTCGTGCGCGTTGTGCGCGGGGTCGAGCATGTCGCTCCACACGTAGATCTGCGCGTCGGGGCGCACGGCCTTGATGATCGCACGCTGGCGCGTGAGGCATTCGCCGAGCTGGTGCGCCATGTCAAGGCCGCGCGCCTGGCAGAGCGGACACGTCCCGCCCGCGCGGATCTCGTCCATCGAGAGGAACCACTTGCGCGGGTTGAGCGCCTCCTTCACGGCGGCGGCGGACGTGCGGTAGTAGTCGTAGAGCGCGGGCGCGCTCATGCAGCACGGACGCTGGGAGCTCGCCACCACGGCGGCCGTCCAGTAGTCCACCACCAGCTCCGCGCCCTCGCGCACCGCGCCGCCGGGCAGGACGCGGAAGGAATCCCATTTCCGGTTCCAGACCTTCTGCGGCGGCAGCTCGTAGTCCACGCCCGCGCGCAACGGCGCGCCCGTGCGCGCGTCGCGCACCACGAAGGACAGCCCCTCGCGCTGGAGCGGCGGCGCGCAGCCCATGTCATCCACCTTGAAATCGTCGACCCACAGACGGCCGACCTTCCCGCCCCAGATGCCCGCGTAGACGCGGAAGTCGCTCTTGTCCCCCGCGTTGAACGTGCACTCGACGTGCGTCCAGTCCTGCGTCGCGGCGAGGTTCGCGTGCTTCCCCACCACGCTCGCGCCGTCCTTCGCATACACCTGCAGGAGCACGCCGGACGCCGGCGCCACGCCCTCCGTCTTCATCCGGCAGCTCACGCGGTAGCGACCGCCGGGACTCACCTTGAGGGAATGGCAGGCGCGACCGTGGCCATGCGGGTTCTCGCCGTAGTTCTCGAAGCGCAGAGAGGCCGTGCCGTTCGCCTTCACGTCCGTGTCGATGAACGACACCGTGCCGGGCTTGTCCGTCCACAGCCAGCCGGGCGCGGCATTCGGCCGCTTCGGGGGTTCGTCGAAGCCAGCGTTCGCGAACTCGCCCACGCCCCCGCCCGCGAACACGGCCTTCCCGCCCTTCACAGTGAACGGCACGTTCGTGCACGGCAGCGCCGCCGCGTAGGCGGGATCGTATCCGCCGTAGCCGACGCTCCAGATGATCGGGATGATCTCCACGCCCGCCGCGTCGCAGATGCGCTTCACCTCCGCGAGGCGCGCCTTCTGTTCGGCGGACCACGTGTGCCAGCGCTCGACGCCGCAGGCGAAGAGCATGCCGTTCAGGTCCACGGACTTCGCGGTCTTCACGATCTCCGCCACCTCCTGCACGTGCTCGGGCTTCGAGAGGTTGCGCGAGACGTACACCCAGCGGTCCTCGAACGGCGCGTCCGCCATCGCCGCGCACGCCCCGCCGAACAGAATCGCGCCGCACACAGATCCTATGACAACGCTACGCATGTCTTCTCTTTGCAATAAACTTTTCATTTGGCCTCTGCACTTTTCTTCTGTTTTGGGGCAGCGGATTTCTCCACCTTCTTGTCAGTCTTCTTCATCTTGGCAAGCGCCGCCTCAATGCGCGCGATTGCATCCTTCGAAAACAACGACCGTGCTTCAGACGGAATCGAGTCACCGAAGAAATTTCCAAGCGCCTTCTCGTTCGCCTCCAACGCGAACTTCTCAAGTTCCGCTTTGACGATCGGATGGTCGTGGGCGAGTGAAAGCGCCGACCACTGCGCAGAGCTGGCGGTCAAATCGAAACTCGCGTCTTCCGGGAATACGACTCCTCCGCGCTCGATGACCATTCTCGGTGATTCGGCGTCTCCCGTCGCGAGGAAATATCCCCACAGGAAGTCAAGGGCCGCGGGCCCCATCTTCTTTGGATCGCCGTCGACGACATCGGAAAGCTTCTTGCCGTCAAGCGCTCGGCCAATGGCTTGATCCAGCCACCGGGCCTTCAGCCCTTTGCGCGATTTCTCCCACGCATCCTTCCGATCAAGCGACTTTGATGCGGCCCCAAAGTAGAACCCGGAGAGGGGCGCCCTTGCAGACGACTTGCCCTTCGCAAACTTCACGACATGCGGAATCGCGGCAATCGCCTTCGCGCTGTCCGGCGCGCGATAGTAGGTGTTGAGCATCCTGTCAAAAGCCTCGCCTTCGTCGCCTGGCTTTTCGGAATCGCCCCGTGCGCAAAAAACGCACATTGCCACGCACGCCGCGCAGCCGAGGATTGCCTTTTTCATCCCGTCCATGGTTCGTCTCCGTCCGTCTTAAATGAGGCCTTCCTGACGGGCCGTTTCGTCGACGTGTTTGTCGCGCTTGATGTCCTGGAACCCGTCGGGCAGCTTCGCGGGGTCGATGACGTCGATGGTGAAGCCCTTCGCGGTGCGCCACGCGCCGCGGGTGAAGTCGGGGCAGTCCACAGGACGCGAATTCGAGTCCACCGACCGCTCGGTCAGCTCCACCATCGCACTCCACGCCGCGAGGTCGTACACGTCGGTGTCGAGCGGCAGGCCGTTCTGCAGGCAGTAGCTCCAACGGAGGTCCATGATGTAGTCCATGCCGCCGTGCCCGCCAGCCTTCTTGGCGATCTCGCCGGCGACCTGCCAGAACGGATGGCGGTATTTCCGGCGGATGGCCTCCGTCGCCTCGGCGTCGCGGTAGGCGTGCGCCTTGCCGTCGCCGGTCTTCTCCTCGAACGCGACCTTCAGCTCGGGATAGCTCATCGCCATGCCCTTCGTGCCGGAGATGAGGTTCAGGCGCGAGTACGGACGCGGCGACGACACGTCGTGCTCCAGCAGGATGGACCGTCCGAGCTTCGTCTTGATGAGCGAGAGGTTCATGTCGCCCATCCGGACCTTGAAGTCCTTGCGCCAGTCGGCGTACATCTCGCGTCCGTAGTGGTGGTAGTTCGCCTGTTTGGAGTCAAGCGAGACGAGGAAGTCGAAGTTGTCGCCGCGGTTGATGTCCATGTACTTCGCCACGGGACCGAGCCCGTGCGTGGGGTACCAGTTGCCGGAGTGCTTCGAGTAGAAGTCGAGCGCCCAGCCGGGACGCCCCGCCTTCGACGCGTCGGGGTCGCCGGCGAGCGAATGGTAGCGGCTGCCGTACTGCAGGGCGCGCTGGTCGTGGATGTAGCCGGCCTCGCCGTGCACGATGTCGCCGAACACGCCCTGCTTCACCATGTTGAGCATGAGCATCTCGTCCTCGCCGTAGCAGCAGTTCTCGAGCATCATGCACGGGATGCGCGTGCGCTCGCTCGTCTCCACGAGCTGCCAGCACTCGTCGATCGTGAGCGCGCCCGGCACCTCGTTCAGCGCCACCTTGCCGTGCTCCATCGCGTAGAGCGCGATCGGCGCGTGCATGTGCCAGGGCGTGACGTTGTAAATCACGTCCACCGCGTCCGACTCGCAGATGCGCTTGTACCCCTCCGGCCCCGCCACGGTGAGGACGGGCGCCGGCTTTCCGCTCTTCCTGAGCCAGTCGAGCTCCTTGTCGATGCGGTCCTGGAACAGGTCCGCGACCGCCGTCACGACCGTGCCCGGGACCTGCGAGAGGCGCCGCAGCGCGGAGGTCCCGCGCGAGCCCACGCCGATGCACGCCACGCGGACCTTCTTCATCGGCTTGAGCGCGAACCCCTGCATCGGCGCGCCGCTGGGCCCGGCGACCTTGAGCCGCCCGCCCAGGCACTCGCCCGCCATCAGCGCCACACTCATCCACGCCGCGGACTGAATGAACCCGCGCCGTCCAATTTCACTTGAACTCATTTCCGTACCTCCATATTGCTTTGCCTTCACGGGGCAGAGTGTACCACAGCCCCTCCCGCCGCGTCAATCCTTCACCGGACGTCGAGCGGGAGCGTGAACACGTGCCAGCCGCGGCCCGTGCGGAAGCCGGCCGCGTCGCACACGCGGTCCTGCTGCGGCGAGTAGGTCCACACGTCGATGCGCCGTTCCGCGGGGCGGAACCGGTAGAGGCGCAGCCAGTCTTCCTCATCCGCCGTGCGCGGATAGTCCTGGAGCGTGGCGTGCACGGTGTTGCCGTACACGCCCTTCTGCGTGACGCGCCAGCAGATCGCGGGACTCTGGTCGCCGCTGACGACGAGGATCAGGTTCCTGTGCTTCGAGAAGCACGTCTCCCACGCCTTCACGGCGGAGACGCCCTCCTTGCCGTGGCACTTCGTCCAGTCCATCACGCCGAACCAGGCGTCGGGACGCTCCTTCGCGGTGCGGCGGCGCTGGTCGATTTCCCGCGTGACGTAGCCGAGGTACATGTGCGTGCAGATGATGGCGGACCGGTCGGCGTACTTTTCGAGTATCTCGTCCACCCACGCGAGCACGGGGGCGGGCGCGTTGCATTCGAGGTGCACCACCACGAACTTCATGCCGCCCGCCTCGAAAAGCTGGCAACTGTCGGCGTTGCCGGCGCAGACTTTCTTCCCCTTCGCGTTCACGTAGCTGCCGAAGGACCCGGCGTACCAGGCGTTCGTCTCGTAGCGCGCGCGGGGGAACCATTTGTTGAACTCCGTCGTGTCGGCGCCGCCGATGTCGTGGTTGCCGGGACTGATGCCATAGGGCACCTTGCCGTCCAGCTTCGCCATCTGGTTGGAGGCGAACGCCCACTGCGCCGCGTTGCGGTAGTCCACGATGTCGCCCACGTGCGAGACGAACGCGATCCGCTCCTTTTCGATGTTGGCAGCGATCCAGTCGACGCGCGATGCGAACGCCGGGTTGCGGGTCGGCCCGGTCTGGGGCTTCTTGCCCTTCTTCACGTGGGCGCCCTCGCCGCGGTAGAGCTGGGTGTCGGGGATCACCACGTAGGTAAACGCCCCTTCGGGCAACGGCGGAAGCTTTTCCGCCCGCCCCGCGACGGTCCCCAACACCAGTGCGGCAAGAACCGCAAGACTTGTAGCCTTTGTCATGTCAGTCGCCAATGTGGAACGCGCCGAGCGGAAGGTCGGCCTCGTTGTGGAGCGCGCCGTACCACGGACGCGAGAAGAGGTAGCGGAGCTTCTTCGGCTGCGCCACGCCTTCGGCGCGGATCACGAGGTCCTTGCCCTCGATGACGCCGTTCGACCGGTAGCCCTTCTGCTCCTTCACCTTGAGGTTGTCGATCTTCGCGGGCACGAACTTGCCGTCCTCGCCGGCGATCTCGAATCCGGACGCAACCGCCCAGTCCCAGTTGTAGAGGTACCAGCTCTCGGCGTCGTTGAAGGAGAGGATGAACTTGTCGCCCTCGATTTTCCAGCTCTTGAGCGTGGGCGAGTCGGCCTTGAGGTCCGTGAATCCGTAGTCGCGCTTGAGCGCGAGGAGCGCGAGGCGCTGGCCCACGGTCTCCTTGTCGTTCGGGTGGATGTCGGTGAGGTTGCCGCGGTCGTTGATCACGGCCATGCCCGCGTTCCTCTCGGCGGCGGCGAAGATGGCCTGCCCCTCCTGGATCGTCGCGATCTTGTCATATCCCCACGGCGCGAGCTGCACGAAGTAGAGTTTGAGGTCGGGGTTCCTGAACTCCTTCGCCCAGCCGTTGTAGAGCGCGTGCATCTTGTCCGCGTAGCCGTGCCCTTCGCCCGCGTTGGAGCAGCCCTGGTACCAGATGAAGCCGCGGATTGCGAACGGAACCCACGGCGCGACCATCTCGTTCCAGAGAACGCGCGGCTGGTCCTGGATGCGGAACTTCACCTTGCCGGCGTCCTTCTCCGCCTTGTAGGCGGCGGGATCGAGCAGCGCCTGCGTGGCGAGGTCCTTGCAGGAGGCGACCGTCTCAAAACCGCACGCCGGCGTCCACGGCTCCGCGCGCGTGCCGCCCCAGTACGTCCCCACGATGCCCACGGGGACGCCGATCGCGTTGTGGATCTCAAGGGCGAAGTAGACGCCCATCGCGGAGAAACTCGGGTTGAGCAGGTTCTCCGGCGTGAACGTGCGCCAGACCACCGGCAGCGCCGCCGTCTTCTTCGGCGCGACGCTCGTCTTGTAGTCGCTCTGGTAGCAGAAGCGGATGAGCGGCTTGCGCGTCATGCCCGCGCGCATCGCGCCCTTCGCGTCGCGGAAATGCGGGTTGCCGCCGCAGAGCGGCAGTTCGGTGTTGGACTGCCCCGCGCAGAACCACACCTCGCCCACGAGGACGTCCTGGGCCGACGCCACGTCGCCCGCGCCCGCCTCGGCCGTGAGCGTGCGGCCCTGGCAGCAGGCGTCCATCGCCCCGAGCTTCACGCACCACGTGCCGTCCGCGCCGGCCGTCGCCTCGCGCGTCATCCCCGCGAACGACACTTTCACCTTCGCGCCGGGGTCGGCGGTGCCCCACACGGGCACTTCGCGCCCCCGCTGCAGCACCGCGTGGTCCGCAAACGGAACGCCCAGTTCAACCTTGGCCTCGAGGGCGATCGCCCCGAGCGCGGCCACAGCCGCAAGACATGTCATCTTCTTCATTTGGTCTCCTCTTTCTGTTAAAGGCTTTTTGACGGCAACGATTATACCATAACAACGAAACCGCCATGCGGCTACTGTTTCCACGGATTGAGTATGCGTACCCCCATGTACTCCATGTCCGCCACATTGCGCGTCACCAGCGTCATGTTGTCCGTACGCGCAGTCGCGGCGATGAGTGAATCGAGGACAGGCCGGGAATGACCATTCCTCTCAGCCAAGGCCACGGCATCCCCCCATGTTTCGGCTACGGTGAGATTGTAGGCCAGGATTCGATTGGCGTATCGTTCCTCAAGTGCAGCCAACCACTTCAAAAGAAACGTCGCACGACGCGTTTTCCCAAGGGCGGCGATGCCCTTGCGGATTTCACCTATACTGACCGCCGATATGAACATCAACTCCTCGTCAACGGACCTCATCCACTCCATGACGTCCGGATCGGGGCGCTTCTTCATCGCCTCGCTGATCACGCAGGTGTCCAGAAGATAGGTCATAGCGCAACGGTCCTCCCCGTATCGCGGCTACGGGAAAGGTCAAGCTCCCCGTCTTCGAGTTGGGCACGCCCAAGAAAGTCCACGAACGATTCACCCCGCGACTTCTGCTCGCTGTAGTTTTCGTACGAGATGACGACGGCTACCGGACGTCCTCGCCGGGTCACAATCTGCGGGCCGCTGGAGCAGGCGCGGTTGACCACCTCGGAAAAAGCGTTCTTTGCATCTTGCAGCATCCATACCGGGCTCATGGTTCAGGCTCCTTTCTGTCTATTCTGTCCAGTTGCAGGTATTGTACCACCTCCACGCCGTGTATGTCAACGCGGAATTGCGCGCGTGTTTTTCGGGAAGGGACGTAACGGGCAAGATGCCCGTTGCCCCAGTGAGCCGCCAAGATGGCGGCTCTCCATACTGGGACTAGTCGGTTGTGACCTCGCCCTTGCGCGGGGCGGAGACCGACAGGCGGCGGAGGGGCGACTCGGGCGCGAGGATCACGCGGTTGCCGCGGATCACCACGCCCTTCTCGCCCGACGCAAGCGCCTTCTTGCCCCACAGGCACACGACCGCCGAATCCTTCGCAAGGCGCGGCGACGCGTTCGTCGAGATGAAGGTGTTGCCCTCCACGCGCACGTCCGACACGTTCGCGAGGCGTACGCCGCAGTAGAGCGGGTTCACCACCACGTTCCCCGCGAACACGAGCCCGTCGCAGGAACGCGGGCGTCCGTGGTGCCCAAGGGGGATGAGGTGCGGGCCCAAACGCTCGCTCGGACCGAACCAGCACCCCGTCACCGACACGTTCCGGTTCGGAATCGAGACCTCGGGCGCGCAGGAGATGGGCGTGTTCTTGGGATTGCCCGAGAGCGCCCCTGGGCTCGTCTGCTCCACCTGAATCGTCTCGCGCGTGAGCACCTTGTGCTTGCCCCCGAACGTGTACCCCGCGAAGAGGCAGTTCGTCACCACCACGTTCGTGCAGCCGTCGAGCTGGAACGCGTGGTTGTTCGGCAGGTCTTTCACCACCATGTTCTCAATGCGGATGTTCCGCCCGCAGGCGAATGCGCCGGGCAGGTAGCGCCCCTCGCAGTCGAACACGCCGCCGGACACCGTGATGTCGCTGAAGCCGTTCGTCGCAGCCGTCGGAGGCACGAGGTTGAAGAGGAACAGCCACCAGCGTCCCTTGCGGTCCGCAACCGACCGGATGATGGCCGACTGCGACGGATCCATCGCGCGCGCGGCCGCCTCGGGCGTCCAGCCGTCCGTCGCCCGCCCCGCGCCGCCCGCCAGCTCGAGCGTCACGTGCGGACGCAACGTGAGGGACGAGATGCGGTACTCGCCCGGTGGCACGCTCACCGAGCCGCCGCCCGCCGCCGCCACGCGGTCGATGCACGCCTGGATGGCCGCCGTCGAATCGGCCTTCCCCGTGGGGTCGGCCCCCGCGTCGGTCGCGAACACCCGCTCCGGATACGCCACGGGCTCGCCGCGGAACTGACGCGAAAGCCCCGGCTCCTCGCAACAGCCGTAGAAGAGCGCGTTGAGGTCGATCCACGTCGCGAGCGTCCGCTTCTCCTCCGGCGTGAGGAGCGCCGCGTGCTTCCCGCGCGAGAGTTTGCCCATGAGACCGGAACCCAACGCGTTGTTCCCCGGTCCCTCGGGCGTCGTCTGCACGGGGTTGTACTCGGGCCAGCACGGCACCATGTCAACCCCGCGCCCCACGCGGTCCGTACCGCGCCGGCGCTTCCAGCGCTGGAACGGCTTGTAGTCGCTGCCCCGACCCGTCTTTTCGTCTGTGAAAATGAGAGATGCGTACGCGCGCGAGAACGGCGCGCACACCATGCCCCAGTCGAGACGGTCGTCCTTCGCCCCAAACACGCCCTTCACCCGCGCACGCGCCGGGAAGCGCGAATCCTCCTCGCGCGTGAGCACCACGCCCTTCGGCGCCTTCTCGCCCGAATGGCAGGAGACGCATTTGCGGTCGAAGATCGGCTGCACGTTCTCCGTGAAGCCCCACGGACGCCCGCCCTCGGGCGGCACGCTCAGTTCCTGCGCCGGACGCTGCATCGCAATCGAAAGTCGCTTCGCGGCGGCGGACGCCTCGCGCTTCGGCTCGTGGCACCCCACGCAGCTCACGCGCTCGCCGGGCATGACCGACGTCGAGCTGCGCATCGTGCGCCACGCGAAGCCGTCCGCGTCGAGCACCTGGAAGAGAATTTGTTTTTCAGCCGGCACGAGAAAACGAACGGAGCCGTCCGCCTCCACCTCCGCCGTGCCAACTACGCCGCGTCCGTTCTCGTGTCCGCCGGCGCCGAGCAACGGCAGATACTGGTCGGGCGCCGTGCGCGGGTAGATCTCCACCACGCGCACACGGCGCACCGTCCCCGTCGGCGCGCCGGACAGGCCGCGCGAGACGTCGGAAATGAACACCTCGCCCTTCTTCTGCGCCGCGAGCGCAGGGTCGAACTGCGAGCGAACGAGCGGCGGCGCGGCGCGCGGCACGAGCGGCTGGGGCGCGCCCGCGCCGTACTGCCCGTCGCGCCAGAGCAGCTCGCGCGTGCCGTCCGCCGCGAGCACGTAGAGGCCGAGCGCGGCGTCGGGGATCGGACGCGACGGCTCGTAGCCCATCGGATCGCGGCTCCAGCAGACGAGGAAGAGGTCCTCCCCGTACGCATACGGCGAGTTGTACCAGTCGTTGTGCGCGGCGGGCGAGGGGTCGTCGTAGTCGTGCTTGCTTTTGTCCTCGCACTCGGGGTAGTGGCCGGGCGTGACGTGCGTGACCGCGGCCTCGCTGTTCTCGTCCACGGAGGGGTCGATCAGGACGAGCGGTCCGCCCGTCACGGCGTGGTGCGCGGAGGCGATGCAGGCGACCTTGCCGCTTCCGGGCACGGCGCACGGCTGGAACGTGCAGTGCGGACTCGGCGTCTCGTTGCCCCACACGGCCTTCGGGTTCGTGCCGTCCGGGCGCATGCTCCAGAGATTCTGGTGGCGCACGGCGTCGCGGTCGATGTAGTCCCAGCGCGCGAAGAGGATCTCGCCCTCTGCGCTGAGCGAGGGGAACCATTCCGCCACGTCGTTCCACGAGAGCGGACGGATGTCCGAGCCGTCCGCCTTCATCCGGAAGAGCGTGTATGCCTGCCACCGGTTCGAGTAGCCGTACCAGAAACAGCGGCTCTGCGCGCGGCGGCGGGTGGACATGAACGCGACGTCGCCGTCCGGCAGCCAGCACGGCATGAAATCCTCGTACACGCCCTTCGTGAGCTGCGCGAGGCCCGAGCCGTCCACGTTCACGCGCCAGAGGTGGAAGTAGTGGTCGTCGCCGCCGCGTTCGTTGACGGGCATCGAGAACGGGTCGAGCGGACCCTCGGTCTCCACGAACGCGAATAGCGCCGTGCGCGCGTCGAAGGAGAGGCGCGGCTCAAGGCAGGTGCCGGACGGCATCCGCCCCGCGAGGACGTCGCGCGTGGCGAGCGAACGCCCGGGCCGCTCGAGGACGAGGAGCGAGCCGCCGGGGCGCTGCCGCCAGCCGAAGTACTGCGCCACGCAGTGGTTCCAGCTCGGATTGCGTCGCGTGCAGAAGAGTATGCCCTTCTCGAGCATCGCGGCAAGGCGCGGGTCGGCGAGCAGGCGCGCACGGCGCGCACGGCGCTGGGCAAGGAACTCCGCCCAACCGTCAGCCGGCGCGTTCCACTTCTCCGCGTCCTGCACCCACTCGGCGATTACGGAAATCCAGAGGTCGGCCGACATCCCGTCCGGCGGCGCGAACCGCGCCGGCCACGCGCGCGCGGCCGTCTGCAGGCCCGCGATCCAGTTGCCGTCGAACCGATGCGCGACGGGCGCGGGGCCACGCACCGTGATGGACGCCTCCGTGCGTTCAAAAGACCATTCGCCTCCGGCGTCCGTCCCCAACACGTAGCCGCCGTAGCCGTCCTCGGGATTGCCGTCCACCACGACGACGAACGGCAGCAACTCGGAAGCGGGCGGCAGCGTGCCGCGGAACAGGCGCAGGTCGCGTCCCACGGCGTAGAGGCGCGGCTCGGTGACGGGTTCCTTCGGCGGCGTGCGCCCCTTCCAGAGCGAACGCGGGTCGCCCGGCAGCTTCGGCGCGCGCTTCGCGGCGGCAGCCGCGGACCAGTCGAGCGTCAACGAGCCCTCGCCGCGCGTGAGCGCGGAGAAGACGAGCGACGCCTTCTGCCCGCTCCATCGGCGCGGAATCGGATTGGCGAACTGCGCCAGCGCGGGATCGACGTCGCGCGGCGGGAGGAATTTCCATGAATCGGCACCACTCGCCGCCAGGCAGGCGAGGGAAAGTGCAACGGTCAAAAGCGGGGCGTTCATGCCGCGTATTTTACCAAAACCCTCCTTCTGGGACAACATTGAACCAAGCCTTCACCTGCGCGTAGTCGAACGGGGGCGCGCCGTAGAGGCAGAGGTTCACGCGGGGCGTATCCTCGAACGCGTAGTCGACGCGCAGGCACCCCTGTGCGCCGAGCGGCAGGTTCTCCGCAAGCGTGCGCGTGCCGTTCGCGGGCACCTCGGCGACGGCGTCGTAGAGGACGCGTCCCGTAGCGAGGTCCGTGGCCTTCACACGCCCCTTCACGGGATGCAACCGGTCGTTCACGGCGACGAGCCGTCCGTAGTCGACGAGCGTCGCGAGCTGCGGCTGCTGGATCGACTTGATCACGTCATACGCGCGCTTCTTGCCGAAGTAGTAGTCCACCACGCCGTCGGAGATGACCGGCCAGCCGTCGCGGAGGTTCCACCAGAGCATCCCCCATGTGCGCCCTTTCCGCGCGCGGGACAACGCGATCCAGTAGTGGAGCGCCTCGGCCTGCGCGAACTGGCTCTGGTCGACGAACTCCTCGAGGTTTGTGGAGATGCCGCCGAAGAAGTTCTTCACCTGGTTCGGCATCAGGCAGTTGCGTCCGTTGCCCATGCCGTTGATCTGCTCGGGCCAGGACGTCACGGCCTTGCAGTTCCACTCGTCGTTGAAGCGGAACGGATTCGCGGGGTCGGGCCACGGATAGACATTGGCCGGCGTCATCATGCGGCGGAGCGAATCGACGTTTGGGCAGCCGTGGTAGCCCGTTTCGCTCACGAAGGTCGGCGTGGCGTTCGTCCAGAACGGATCCTTGAAGAACCGCTGGCGCGGACCCCAGAGGTGGTCCTGCGAGAGCTTTGCGCGGCCGGACACCACGTCGGGCGTCCACCACGGCGATGACGGGATGTAGGGCGTGAGCGGGTCGAAGTCGCGCAACACGCGCGGCAGCGTCTCGCGGCTGATGCGCTCGCCGGCCGGATCGGGCGTCCACGATCCCCAGTTGCTGGCCACGCTGCGGTCTATCTCGTTGTTCGCGCACCAGAGCGCAAGGCAGGGGTGCGAGCGGAGGCGCAGCACAACGTCCTTCGCCTCGGACGCGATCCGCGCGGCGAAATCGTCGTTCTGCTCCGGCTCCACGTTGCCCATCATGAAGTCCTGCCACACGCAGATGCCGTTCGCGTCGCAGAAGTCGTAGAGCGTGTCCGGCTCGTACACGCCGCCGCCCCAGATGCGGATCATGTTGCAGTTGAGGTCCACGAGCATGTCGAGGCAGCGCGCGAGATACGCGCCGTCGCGTGAGTGGAGCGCGTCCATCGGCGTCCAGTCCGTGCCGTGCATGTAGATCGGCACGCCGTTCACGAGGAAGCGGAACGTGCCGGGGTTCTCCTCGGAGTACCAGTCCGCGCGCTCGAGGCGCACCGTGCGCAGGCCCACCTTCCGGGCATCGCGCGCGAGCACCG
>JAFRSR010000124.1 GCA_017427485.1 Kiritimatiellia bacterium | reverse complement strand
CGCAGATGGGCATCCCGGGCTTCCTGGTGGACCTGACGCTCCGCGGCCTCACATGGGACCTCGTGGCGGGCGCCATCCCGGCGGCCCACGACGCGCGCCTGAAGATCATCGACTTCATGGAAGGCGTGATCCCCGCGCCGCGCGCCGAGCTCAGCCCCTACGCGCCCCGCATGGAGGTCATCAAGATCCCGGCGGACAAGATCGGCGCGCTCATCGGCAAGGGCGGCGAGACGATCCGCGGCATCTGCGAGCGCACCGGCGCCCAGATCGACATCGAGGAGGAGGGCGACTTCGGCATCGTCTCCATCTTCGCCACGCTCGGCGATATGATGGAGGCGGCCAAGAAGGAGGTCCAGGCGGCGACGGCGGAAGCCGAACCCGGCAAGATCTACGAGGGCACCGTCACCGGCATCAAGGAGTTCGGCGCGTTCGTGCAGATCCTCCCCGGCATTGACGGTCTCTGCCACATCTCCGAGCTCAGCGACAAGCGCGTCCCGAATGTCGAGGCCGTCTGCAAGGTCGGCGACAAGATGCGCGTGAAGTGCCTGAGCGTGGACGACCGCGGCCGCATCAAGCTCTCCCGCCGCGAGGCGATGAAGGAGGCTGACGCCGCCGCGCAGCAGGCGTAACGATTCCCGGCCATCACGGCACACCGCAGGCCCCGGAGCACTCGCCCCGGGGTCTGTTGTGTTGTTGCCCAGTGGGACAGGTCAGGACGCCGGCATGGCGATTCAAAATCCGCGCGTTGCGCGGGATGGCAAGAAATGCTATACTATCCGCGTCTGCCAGGATGTGGCAGCGAAGGAAAAGAAAGGAACATTTGATGAAGAACCTGGAAGGTAAGATCGCCATTGTCACGGGGGCAGGGCGCGGCATCGGGCAGCAGATCGCGAAGAAACTGGCGGAACGCGGAGCAAAGGTTGCCGTGATCGACCTCAAGCCCGAATGGTGCGAGGAGACGTGCGGACTCGTGACGGCGGCCGGTTCAGAGGCGCTGGCGCTCGGCTGCAACGTGGCCGTGAGCGACGAGGTGAACGCCTGCGTGAAGGCCGTGCTGGACAAGTTTGGCCGCGTGGACATCCTCATCAACAACGCGGGCATCACGAAGGACGGCCTCCTCATGCGCATGAGCGACGAGGACTGGGACGCCGTGCTGAACGTCAACCTGAAGGGCACGTTCCTCTTCACGCGCGCGGTGGCGCGTCCGATGATGAAGAACAAATCCGCTGACGGCGTCCAGGAGGGCGGCTCGATCATCAACCTCGCCTCGGTCGTGGGCATCATGGGCAACGCCGGACAGGCCAACTACACGGCGTCGAAGGGCGGCGTGATCGCCCTGACGAAGACGACGGCCAAGGAACTGGGCAGCCGCAATATCCGCTGCAACGCTGTGGCGCCTGGTTTCATCCAGTCGAAAATGACAGATGTGTTGTCCGAGGACGTGAAAAAGGCATATATGGAGACGATTCCGCTCCGTCGTTTTGGTACGGCAGAGGATATTGCGTCCTGCGTGGCCTTCCTCGTTTCGCCCGATGCGGCCTACATTACGGGGCAGATTATCTCAGTCAACGGCGGCATGATTGGCTGATTTTTTCATTTCATAGATTTTTGCTCTCGCCTTTCGGCGAGGGATGTGGTATACTTTACCCATCTTCCAACCCCAAGGAGAAAAAAACAAATGGCAGGTAAACTTGAAGACCGCGTGAGAGAGATCATCGTTGACCAGCTCGGCGTCAACGCCGAACAGGTGACGCTTGAGGCGTCGTTCATTGACGATCTGGGCGCGGATTCGCTTGACTCGGTTGAGCTCATCATGGCTTTTGAAGAGGAATTCGGTGCAGCCATCCCTGAAGAGGACGCCGAAAAGCTCACCACCGTCGGCAAGATCATCGACTACCTCAAGAGCAAGGGGTATGGTGATGATGTTCCACCCTCCGCGCTTAAGAGCAAGGGGGACGTTGATGGCGGTACGGCCTCCGCGCAGTAAGTTCGGCGTGTGAGGCTCCACAAGGAAAGGGACAGGCTTATCTGCTTGCCCCTTTCCTTTCGTTTTCTACACCCAGAAAGATGACGGATCAATGAGGAACGAGCGGGCATCGGACGAACTGAACCGGCGCAACACGGCGTTTGACAATCGGTTGCGTCCAGGCCAGTTCGGCGAGTTCGTGGGGCAGCAGAAGATCCGCGACCGGCTGGAACTGGCCGTCAGGGCTGCCAAGGACCGCGGGGAAACGCTGGACCATGTGCTCTTTTCGGGTCCGCCCGGTCTGGGCAAGACCACGCTTTCCTACATCCTCGGCGACGCGATGGGCGTGCATGTGAAGACCACGTCGGGTCCCGTCCTCACGAAACCCGGCGACCTTGCGGGCCTGCTCACCTCGCTGGAGGCGGGCGACATCGTGTTCATCGACGAGATCCACCGCATGGCGAAGACGGTGGAGGAGTACCTCTATTCCGCGATGGAGGACTTCGCGATCGACATCATGATCGACCAGGGGCCGAACGCGCGCAGCGTGCGTCTGGAATTGCCACGCTTCACGCTCGTGGGCGCCACCACGCGCATCGGCCTCATCGCCGCCCCGCTCCGGGCCCGTTTCGGACTCGTGAACCGTCTTAGCTTCTACGAACCGGCCGAACTGGCGGAGATCGTCACGCGTTCGGCGGCGAAGCTGGGCGTGGGCATTGAGCCGGAAGGCGCCCTTGAAATCGCCGCGCGCGCGCGAGGCACCCCCCGTATCGCGAACAACCTCCTCCGCCGCGTGCGCGACTACGCGCAGGTGAAGGCGGACAACCTCATTACCCGTTCGGTGGCGGAAGAGTCCCTTGGACTGCTTGAGATCGACCCGCACGGACTCGACGAGATGGACATCAAGATACTTGAGACCATCTGCGCCAAGTTCGGGGGAGGTCCCGTGGGGCTCTCCACAATCGCCGTCTCGGTAGGCGAGGAACCAGACACCATCGAAGAAGCCTACGAGCCGTTCCTCATCATGGAAGGGTATCTTGACCGCACGCCCAAAGGACGCGTGGCCACGAAGCTCGCCTGGGATCGACTTGGTCTCTCGCCCATTTCGGGCGGGCTTACGCAACCGTCGCTTTTTGACGGAAAGTGATTTTTTTATCCGAAAAGAACGGAAAGAATGAAAGGAGAAACATGAAGAAGTTAATTGTATTGTTGGCACTGGCGGCTTCGGTCGCTGGGTTTGCCGCCGAGGGCGTGCGCACGGTCGCCGAGAAGCCCCGCAAGTCGTTGAAGGTTCTGACAATCGGCAACAGTTTCTCGATCTGCCTGCTGCACCAGTTCCCGCAGGTGGCTCGGTCGATGGACCTCCAGCTCGACCTCTGCTCGATGTTCATCGGCGGCTGCTCGTTTGAGCGCCACTGGCAGAACGTGGAGAAGGCGGGAAATCCCGACTTTCTCCCCTACGGAATCAAGTGGAGCTACGCAAGTTGCGACCATGATGCCGCTCCTGTCGCCAAAGTGGTCCGCAAGACGGAGCGGAAGCACCACAAGACAGGCAAGGCGTACAAAGACGTGGGAGGCAATATCCCGCAACTTCTCAAGGCCGATCGGTGGGACGTCGTGACGATCCAGCAAGCGTCGCACTTCAGTTGGCAGCCGGACTCCTACCACCCCTACGCGGACAACCTCGTGAAGACAATCCGCGAACTCGCCCCGCAGGCGGAGATCGTGGTGCAGGAGACCTGGAGCTACACGCCCTGGGACGGGCGCCTCAAGAAGTGGGGCATCGACCAGAACGAGATGTACGCGAAGCTCCATGCGGCGTATGGCGACTTCGCCAAGGCAAACGGCTTCATGATGGTTCCCGTCGGCACGGCCGTGCAGCTCTACCGCAAAGCGCTGCCCGTCGTCTACACCGAGAACTCGTTCGGCGGTGATCCCTGCGGGTCGGCGAAGTTCGAGCAGGGCGCGGACGGCAAGTGGAAGCCGAAGGGCGACGTGTTCCACTTCAACAACGAGGGACACTACCTGCAGGCGCTCGTCTGGACGGCGTCGCTCTTCGGCGTCGATGTGACGAAGTGCCCGTACAAGCCCGATTTCCTCGACGCCGCGCGCGCCGAAAAGATGAAAGCCTGCGCGATGAAGAGCGTCAAGGGCAAATAAACCCGAGGAGAAGCAATGAAGAAACTGATGATCCTGGCTGCGTTGGCGGCCGTGTGGACGGCGGAGGCCAAGGTGGCGTTCGCCCCCGTGTTCGGCGACAAGATGGTGTTGCAGCGCGACATGCCCGTGCGCGTGTGGGGCACGGCGGATCCCGGCGAGGCGGTGCAGGTGTCCTTCGCCGGACAGTCCCGCGAGACGAAGGCCTGCGCCAAGGGCAAGTGGATGGTTGAGCTGGGCGCAATGCCGGCATGCAAGAAGGGCGGCGTGCTGGCGGCGAACGATGTGGTGCTGAAGGACGTCCTCGTGGGCGAAGTGTGGTTCTGCAGCGGACAGTCCAACACGGACTGCCCCATCTGGGGCGGTGGCCCGCGCTACCGCGACGGACAGGGCGCGATGCACATCGCGATGACCGTGAAACCGTGGGTACGCCTCGTCAAGACGCCCCTCGTGATGGACGTCGAGCCGAAGCTCGACGTGAAAGCGGAGTGGACCCCGATGACGCCGCAGGCGATGGAGCAGATGGCGCGCAAGCCCTCGGCGATGGGTTACTATTACGCCCTTGAGCTCGCCAACGCGCTTGACATCCCGATCGGCCTCGTCGACTCCAGCTGGGGCGGTACGAACATCGACGCCTGGACGCCCCGCAGCGGCTACGACGGTCTGAAGGATCTTGACGCCGAGCGTGACTGGAAGCTCGTGTCGCAGAAGGACTGGAAGGGCGATATGCGCAAGGGGCCGATCGGCGGCGCGATCCAGCAGCCGAGCGCCCTTTGGTACGGCATGGTGGCGGCGTATACGCCGATGTCCATCCGCGGCTTCATCTGGTACCAGGGCTGCCACAACGCCGGCGAGTACCAGCGCTACGCGAACAAGATGCACGCGCTGTACAACGGCTGGGCGAAGGAGTTCAAGAACCCCGACATCAAACTCTACTTCGTGCAGCTCGCGCCGTGGGGCAACCCCGGCATCGCCTACATCCAGGAGGCGCAGGCGCAGTTCGACCGCGAGGAGAAGAACGCCGGCATGGCCGTGATCAACGACGTGGGCAATCTCGTGGACATCCACCCGAACGACAAGCGCACGGTCGCGAAGCGCCTCGCGCTCCACGCCCTCAAGCGCGACTACGGCTATTCCTGGCTCAACGACAACTCCCCCACGCTCAAGAGCTGGAAGGTCGAAGGCGACAAGTTTGTCCTGACCTTCAACGACGCGAAGGGCTGGTACGTCTACAACCCCGACCGCAGCGTGCAGACCGGCTTTGAGGTATGCGGCGATGACGGCAAGTGGGTGAAGGCGAAGATTGAGAACCTCGCCTGGGGCAAGGGACGCGATGGCAAGCCGAAGTGCGACGGAAACATCAAGGGTACCGACCTCATTGTGAAGGCGGACGGCGTCGCCGCGCCGAAGAAGCTGCGCTACATGTACTCGGCGCCGTGGTTCGGCTGTCTCTACAACGAGATGAACTTGCCGCTCGGCGCGTTCCACATCGGCGACTGACGCCGCGTGGATTACATCACGACAACGGGGAGACCGTGGCGTTCAAACGCCGCGGTCTCTTTGTTCAAGGGCGCCGTCACGTCGAATCCTGGCTCGTAGGCGCGGCCCGTGAAGGGGTACTTGGCCGCCGCCGTGAGGTGGTAGGGGAGCAGTTCTACGCGCAAAAGTCCCGATTTTCCCTCCAACAGACGCGCAAATCCCTCTTTTGCATCCTCGGAGTCGTTCACGCCGGGGATGAGGGGGATGCGCGCAACGAACGGCTTGCCCGATGCCTTTAGCCAGGCGAGGTTCGCGTGGATGGGAGCGGGGTCCACGCCCGTCCAGCGTTTGTGCGCGACCGGATCGGGGTGCTTGAGGTCCTGAAACACGAGATCCATCCGCTCCACCACCTCCCGATAGACCCCCTCCGGCGCATATCCGCTCGTCTCAAGTGCGAGGTATAGGGGAAGCGGCGTCCCGCCGCTTTGAGTCTTCCCTAGGGGAAGCGGCGTCCCGCCGCTTTGAGTCTTCCCTAGGGGAAGCGGCGTCCCGCCGCGTCGAGTCTCCCCTTGGGGAAGCGGCGTCTCGCCGCTTTGAAGTTCATCAGCCAAGGCACAAAGAAACTTGGCCTGCATGAGCGGTTCGCCGCCGGAGAAGGTCACGCCGCCGCCAGAGGAACGGAGAATGTCGGCATTGACGCGGATCTCCTGCACGAGTTCCTCCACCGTCCAGCGACGTCCGCACATCACGCGCGCGCCATGGGGACAGTCCCCGCCATTTTGGCAGTTGCCGCAGTGGTGGCACTTGCCGGACTTGAACAGCATCTCGGGTTCGGGGGAAAGACCCTCTGGGTTGTGGCACCAGGCGCACCGCAGGGGACAGCCCTTGAAGAAAACGGTGGTGCGGATGCCGGGGCCGTCATGGAGGCAGAACTCCCGAACTTCAAAAATCGTTGCTGTCAGCTCAGAATTCATGATTTAATCTTTTCTAACCACGACGAATACAGGGGAATAAGGTTACTCAAACTTGACAAGCGGGAGGAGGTAGGGGTCGTTCCGTTCCGTCATGCCGGGCAGGAGTTCCATCCAGCCGTCCGGCCCCTGTCCGTCGTCCTCCTTCACGAACACATTGAAGCGGATGCCCTCGGCGAGCGCCTTCTCTGAGATCCCGAACGAGCCGAACGGAATCTTCGCCTCGTAGCGCGTGACGACGCCTTCGCGCCGAACCTTGACCTCCACCCCGTTCGAGGCCGTCAAGTCAATGCGCTGTAACGGCCCGCCAGGCACGCGGATGACGGCCGTCAAGTCGTCGCCCGCCGCGTGGACGTCGTCCGTCACCTCGGCCACGATCTGCAGCGCGTCCGGCAACTTTGAGAGACGCACCTTCGCGGAGAGGTCGCTCGGGCCTTTCCACGTGCGGTCGGCGTGGGCGGGATCCGCCTGGTAGAGTTCGACCACCTGCGCGAAGCCGTCGAGGATGAAGTCGGGCGATTCGCCGTCCTTCGGCACGCTGATGCGCAGGACGGGCGGACGCACCGCGCGCGCAAGGTCCTGCGCGTTCGGCGTGACGAAGGTCGCCTGCTCGAAGATAAGCGCCGAAGGAATCGCCGCGAGCGGGTAGACCACATGCCCCGACGTGACCGGCACCTCGGTGCGGTTGCCCATGAGATCATACGCCCAGACGCGCACGGCGTCCGTCGCCACGCGGATCGGGCAGGCCTCGTGTGCGGCCATGTCCCAGCCCGCCAGCACAGTCGCCGACTTTCCGTTGCGCAGTCCTTTCCAGCGGCCGACAAGACGGTCTTCCGTATCGGAGAGAAGGGCGTCGAACTTCAGTTCGCCGAGCGCGCCGACGAGCGCCGAGAAGGCCGCGTACCCGGCACGGGGATAGAAGTCGCCGGTGATGAGTCCGTAGCCCTGCTCGCCGTCGGTCGGGTCGAAACCCGTCCCGCGCAGGTTGTACCAGATGTAGTCGACGGACCCGTGCGTCCACGCGAACAGGATTTTCTGCCACACGCAGACGGCCACGGCGTCCTCCGCGCCGTTTACGGACGTGAGGGCGGTCTCGTTCGAGTACCACGGTTTGCGGATGCCGTTCTCCTTCATGAACTCGAGGAGCGCGCGGATGTTCTTCGCGTAGGGACGGAACGGGCCGTGCAGGTGGATCGGGTAGACGTCGTAGGCGTCGCGCGCCTCGGTCATCATGCGCCGCTGGAAGTCCTTGTGGAAACTCGGATGCGTCGATTCGATGGGCGCGGCCCAGCCGTTGGGGATACACGTCACGTCTGCACAGCCGGCATGCAGGCCGGCGTATGCCTCGCGCTGCATGGCGATGCCCTCGTCAATTGTCAGCGTCTTCGGATCGGAGAGATCCCACTCGTTGCCGATCTCGTAGTAGGCAATGCGTCGACCGTAGCGGGCGGAGAGCCGTTCGCAGAACGCGCGGTAGATGCCGGGACGGCAGGCGAAGCAGCCGGGACGGCGTAGCTTCTTCGCCTCGGGCGTCTGCTTTTCCGGTCTGCGCGCCCAGTACGGGCAGCCGTAGATGATCGCATCGACGGATATCCCGTGCGCCTCCAGCTCGCCGAGCAGCATGTCACTCCGATCCCAGTTGTACACGCCCTCCTGCGGGCAGACCGCCGAGAGCGCGCACATGTCACTCCGCACGAGCTTCGCGCCCATGGCGACGAGCGCGTCCTGCGTGAGCGCGCGGTCCTTCTTCGAGTAGCGGGCGATGTGGTAGTTGACGCCGAAGCGGAACGTGCCGTTCGTCCAGGCGGGCGTCACCGTGCGCGGCTCGATCACGGCGAAGCGCGTCTCGGGACACGCTTCGGATCCGTCGTCCGCCGTGATCTCGCCCGTTACGCGCCAGATGCCCCTGCCGGCAAGCGGCGGGACGGGCAACTCCAGCGTCTGCCCCGCGCCGACGGTGTGGTTCACGGGGATGTCCGGTCCGCGTCCGAAGTAGTCGCGCACGCGCAGTACGCCGCGCCAGGCGATCGCGCGGTCCGACGGGTTGGCGAGGAGGAGCGTCGCGCGCGCGTCCGGCGTGTTGAGGATGTGGAGGTCGTTGCCCGTCCGCACGTCCAATCGGCACGCCTCCGCGGCGGTCTGGCGGAAGACGCCGTCGATGCCCTTGATGACGAGCGTGGCGTTTGTGACGCCCCTGGGAAGGGTGAACGCGAGCGAGCTGAGGTACCATGCGGCGTCGAACGGCTCGCCGATTGCGAAACGGGTCTCGGGTTTCCACGGCCGGGTGATCTTTTTCGTCAGGCCCGTCTTCTTTCCCCTGCCCGCGCCGTCCGCGCGCAGGCCCAGCTCCACCAGCCCGCCCTCGAAGGCGGGCTCCGTCATCACGATCATCTCCTCCGCGCCGTGGAGACGCGGCGGGCCGGGCGGCAGCCAGGAGGGCTGCATCCAGAAGCTCCGCGACGGCATGTCGATGCGGAACTGGCCGTTCTCCCACCGGGACGTGGCGACGTAGACGTTGTAGAGGGTCTTGTCCTCCACGAGCGGCATCACGGGCTCGCGGCTCGTCACGGTTCGCGCGACCGGATCCTGCGTCTCCAGGCGGATGAAGCGGAACGCACCGCGCGGATGCGCGGCGTTGAAGGAGAAGTTGATCTCGCAGAGGCGGATGGGACCGTCCCACTTCCGGTTGACGTTGCCGCCCCACGTCTCGCCGCTGATGGTGGACTCGCTCACGCAGAAGGAGAGTTCCGACACCTCGCCCCGCCGGACGATCTGCGTGGGACGGTACTGGAAGCATTCTCCTCCCTTGTCCCGGACACGCAGCGCGATGTTCATCGTGATCGGGCAGTCCTTGGGGAAGTGCGCCCGCAGGCGAAGCGTCTGGTTCGTGGCGACGAAGGGGACCTGCTTCTGCCACGGCAGGACGATGGAGCCGTACTTGCGTCCGTCGTCTCGGGCGCGGTCAATGCGGATCGTCAGGCCGTCGGCGCCGACGGAGAGCTGGCTCGCCGCATCCTCGCGTTCGATGAACTTGCCGAAGTCCATCTTCCAGGCCGGTTGCGAGAAGTCGACGACCGTCCCGCCAACGGCGGCGCGTGCAAGCAACGCGCCGACGGCGAAGAACAGCCGCGGCGAAATGTGTTGGGAGTGCATGCTCATGTTTTGACTTTCGTGCAGTTGTCACGCCTGGTCGCACTCGGCCTTGTGCGCGCGAAAGCCGGCGGCGAGCGCGTTCCAGTCGCCCATGCCCGTGAACCAGTCCACGCCACGCGCCTTCCAGCGCGGGAAGTTGGAGGAGGCCGTGCCGAGGATCTTGCCCGAATTCTTCACCTTCACGCAGATCTCGTCGATCACCTTGTTGAGCTCCGGGTGGTCGGTCTGCGTGAGGAGGCCCATCGACCCCGAGAGGTCCATCGGGCCGATCGCGAAGGAGTCGACGCCGGGCACCTGGAGGATCTTGTCAAGGTTCCGCACCGCGTCGATGTGCTCGATCTGGCAGATGACGAGCGGATAATGCTCGCTCTCCTTGATGTAGGCCTGCGTGTCGGCCCCGCCATAGCCGACGCCGCGACGCGGGCCCCAGCCGCGGATGCCGAGCGGCGGATAGCGGCAGGCGGCCACGGCCGCCTCGGCCAGTTCGGGCGTGTTGACCATCGGGCAGATGATGCCGTCCGGCGCGAGGTCGAGGTACGGCTTGATGATCATCGGGTCGCATTCCCGCACGCGCACGAATCCGGCGCAGCCCGTGCCGCGCAGCGCAAGCAGGTGGTCGCGCACGGTCTCGATCGTCATCGGACAGTGCTCCGCGTCGATCCAGCAGAAGTCCATGCCGCAGTCGCCCGCGAGCTCGCAGACGGTCGGGTCGCTCATCGAGATCACCGCGCCGATGGAGACGCGCTTGCCGAGGTTGTCAAAGAATCTGTTTTTCATTTTCCTTTTTCCTTGCCTATAAGTTCTTGGAAACAACCGAAACAACTTGTAAAAACAACTTCTTCTTCTCGCCGCGCAACCGCGCGGCGCTCTTGAAACCGGGCGCGGTTGCGCCCGAACCACAAAAGTTGTTTTTATCAGTTGTCATGGTTGTTTCCTTTCAAAGAAAATCATCCTCACTTACATTCCCGTGCGCAGCTTGGGTTGCGGGTTTTTATACTTGAGAGTACGAAGCCCAGCACCACGATCGTGATCGTCGCGAACACGAGCGCCATGATCTTGCTGACGAACCGTCCGCCGAAGAACGTGGTCCAGCAGAGCGCCGCGGTGCCGCAGGCCACCGCCACCGCCGCATGCCAGGAACGCGAACGGCGCGCGAAGACGGCGATGATGAAAAGCCCCAGCATGCCGCCCGAGAGCAGGCTCTGCATGACCCACCAGGTCTTGAGAATGGAGTCGTTCGCGGGCTTGAAGCGCACGACGGCGAGCGCGATGCCCACGGAGACGACCGCGAGGGCCACGGTCATCGCGCGCAGGAACCGGACGTTGCTGCGGGGATTGGCGCGCTGCGGCGCAAAGCGCTTCCAGTAATCCTCCAACAGCACCGTGGCGCCGGAGTTGAGCGTCGCCGCGATCGTGCTCATCGCCGCCGCGATGATCGCCGCCATGAGGAGTCCCGAGACGCCCGGCGGCAGCTTGTTGACGATGAACCACGGGAACACCTGGTCGGCGGTCGTCCCCGCCGGGATCACGCCGGGGTTGGCGCGGTTGAACATCCAGAGCAGCGTGCCGATCAGCGTGAAGAGGAGCGTGATGCCCGAGTACATCCAGGACGAGGTCCAGATCGACGAGCGCGCAGCCTTGAGGTTCTTCGCCGCCGCGTAGCGCTGCGTGTAGCACTGGTCGATGCCGAAGTTCTGGAGGTTCAGGCAGATGTTGCAGAGGAAGAGTACCCAGAACGTGCTGTCCGCCCAGTTCGTCAGCGAGAAGGAACCGAGCGAGAACTTGCCCGCGTCCCACGCCGCCGCGAGATGCGTGCCGAAATCCGGCGTGAGCGCCACGAGGAACACGACCGCCACGACGGTGCCGACGATGAGCAGGATCGACTGGATCGCGTCCGCCCACACGACCGCCGCGAATCCGCCCGTCATCGCGTAGAGCATCGTGACGACGCCCGTCACGATGATCGTCGACTCGTAGGAGAACCCGAGCAGCGGCTCGAGGAGATAGGCAAGCAGCAGGAGGATGATCCCCGGACGCGCGTTCTGCAGGATGAGGAAGCACACGCTCGCGTAGATGCGCGCCCAGATGCCGTAGCGCTCCTCCAGAAAAGAATACGCCGAGGCGGACGTCGATTTCCGGTAGAACGGCACGAACCAGATCATGGCGATCACCGTCGCGAAAGGCAGCGCGATCGAGTTCACCCAGCCCTTCCACTGCTCCGCGCCGTACGCGCCCGCCGGGAAGCAGAGGAAGGAGATGGACGAGACGAGCGTCGCGAACACCGAAAGCGACACCGCCCAGGTCGGGAGCCGTCCGCCTCCCGTAACGAACTCCTTCTCGGCGTCACCTGCGGCGCCCCGTTTCTTTTTCCAGAAGAAGCTGCAGCCGAAGATCACCGTGCCGATCAGGTAGATGGCGATGATCGTAATGTCGATCCCGTTCCGCATCACGCCTGCCTTTCTCCGGGAGCGTTGTCAAGCTCCGTGCAGATCTGCTGCAGCTTCTTCACCGAATAGTCGAAGAAGTTCTTCTCGAAGTCGCAGGAGAACGCCGCGACGTGGGGCGTGACGATGCACTTCGGGTGCTGGAGGAGACGGCTCTTCACGTCCGGCGGCTCGGACGCCATCACGTCCAGCGCCGCACCGGCGATTACGCCGCGGTCCAGCGCGTCCGCGAGTGCCTCCTCGTCGATCACCCCGCCGCGCGAGGTGTTCACGAGGAGCGCGTTCGGCTTCATCAGCGCCAGACGCTCGGCGTTGATCAGCTTCGCCGTCTCGGGCACGAGCGGACAGTGCACGCTCACGTAGTCGGATTCACGCAGAACGGTCTCCAAGGGCAGGGAACCCGGCACGAACGGATCGTAGTGGATCACCTTCATGTCGAAGCCGGACATCATCTTCTCGACGCGGCGGGCGATGTTCCCGTAGCCGATCAGCCCGAGCGTGCGGTGCGAGACATGCCAGTCCATGCCCTCGACCTTGCCCCACGGATAGCCGGCCTTCGCCCGTGCGTTGTACTGCGGGATCTGGCGGATAAAGCTCAGCAGCAGCGCCACGGCGTGCTCGGCCACGCACTCGGCGATCGACTCGGGCGTGTTGTAGATGCCGATGCCGTGCTTCTTCGCCCATGCGCACGGCAGCGCGTCGATGCCGGAACCGGAGCGGAACAGCGCCTTCAGGTTCGGCATCTGCGCGAGGACGCGCGGATCCATGCAGCTCACGTCCGGACCGAATCCCCAGAGGATCTCCACGTCGCCAAACGTCTCGAGCAGGTCATCCGGCGACGCGCACTTCTTCGCCTTGAAATCGCAAAACGCGCGGATCCGCTCCGCAATCCCGGCGGGAAGTCGTTCCTCGCCGCTCGTCACCAACGCAATCTTACGCATTGTTAAGTTTGAAGGTTTGAGAGTTTGAAAGTTTGAGGGTTTGAAAGTTTGGATTAAATCGCCGCCAGGCTCTCGCGTTCGCCCGGCGCGAATTCGAAATCAAAGACCTTCAGGTTTGCCTGAACCAGCTCCGGGAACGGCATGCTCACGACCGCGAGCGTGTTCATCGGATCCGTCAGCAGATAGGCCATCGCGACCGTCGCCACCGCCACGCCGTGCGCCGCGGCGATCTCCTCGGCGCGCGCGAGTCGCTTCAGGTTCGCGTCGCAGAGATACCCGCGCTGTGCGACTTCGTCCAGCACCTTCTTCGCGCCTTCGAGGTCGGACGACTTGAACGCGCCCGAGAAGAACCCGCGCCCGAGCGACGAATATGCGAGCAGCGGCATCCGCGTCTCGCGGTACCACGCGCGCGCGGACTCCATCGCCACGCCTGTCGCGGTCACGCAGTCCCCGCCCCACGGGTCGCGCACCTGTTCGGCGAGACCGTAGTGCGGCGAGGAAAGGGTCATGCCCTGATAGCCGTGCGCCGCCGCGTAAGCGTTCGCCTCGGCAAGACGTTCGTGCCGCCAGTTGCTGCCGCCGTAGGCAAGGCACTTGCCCTCCTTGCGCAGGGCCTCCAATGTTTCAATGTACTCCGCGACCGGATGCGTCGGATCGTCGCGGTGCAGCAGGAACACGTCCACGTGGTCCGTGCCGAGGATCTTCAGTGACTCGTCGATCTCCTTGCGGATGCGCTCGGCCGTCACGACCTTCTGCGTGCGGTCACCGAACATGTCGCAGCACTTCGTGAGGAGGACGATCCTGTCGCGGTTGCCAGGTGCCACCTTCAGCCAGCGCGCGACCGATTCCTCGGCCCGCGCGTATCCGCGCGCCGTGTCGATGGCGTTGAAGCCTGCGTCCACGGCTGTGGAGATGAGCGCGTTCGCGTCGCCGCCCTCCAGCATCACGGGAATCGCGGTCCCGAAGAACATGCGGTGCGCCGGCTTCGCGACGCCCTTGATGGAAACTGTTCTGCTGATCATTTGGCCGACCTACTTTCTCGTTTCATGATTCACTTTCATCACTTGAACGGCACACAGTATAGCACATTTCGCCCCCTTCGGGCGTGATTGATAGCGCTATCAAATCGGCTGTTCTTGCTGCCATGGCGCGCTACCGAACGATGATGGTCGCGCCGGCGGCGACGTAGGCGGGCAGATCGCCCACGAGCGTGAGGCCGTTGAACGCGCCGCCGTTCGCGTCCGCCGCCGCGAACGTGCCGGTGATCGTGCCGTTCGCGTCGGAGGTCACGTCGAAGCGCGTCAACACCTTCTGGCCGCCGCTCGTGCTGCTGCAAATCCACGTATTCTCCACTCCCTTCGTAACACCGCCGACGGAGAACGTCGCATTGCCGGGGGTGTCCGATGAAAAGCTCTTCACCGAATAGAGGTAAAGCGTGTATGGTTCGTTTTTCTTCAGGTTGCCGACAGTGAACGTGTAGGTGTCGTCTGTACCTGACGACGAGACATGCGAGAAGAACACGGCTTCTCCAGTCCCCTTCGCGATTGCCGTGCCGGAGTCGCGTGTCAGCGTGACGGTCAAGTTACGTTGGGTCGTGCCGTCGGCCTCGTAGCAATTCCGGACGGATGCGCTCGCCAAACTCCCCGGACGGAGCGCGTTCCACTTATTCAAACTGGCCCAGCCCTCGCGCGGACGCTGCGCGGTCGCCGAGAACTTCCCGGTTCCAGACTCGGTGAAATGGACGTTGACCACGCGCGTCTCCGCCGACACGTCACCTTCCTTCGCGTAACACGCCGTCAGGCCCGTGCTGTCGCCGTTGAAGACGTAGTACGGATCCACGACGAACTCCAGCGTGTCGCCGGCCTTCAGCCACAGGCGGTCGCCATCGGCCGCGTTTTCGAAATGTTCGACGTCCCGGTTTAGCAAGTCACGCGACACGACGACCAGATCGGGGACGAGCCGCCCGCCGACGGATATCCCGAGGCGGATGCCGTCGCCACCACCGTTAAGGTCGTATTGGCTGAGATCGCGCGCGTAGCAGCGCGCATGGTAGATGCCGTCCGCCGGCACAACGGCCCGCAACGTGGGGCTGGAACTCTGGAGATTGGCGTTATTGGGATGCACGAAGAACTCGTATGGGAACGTGCCCACAAGACCGGGACCCACGTAATAGCTGTCGCCCGACGCGACACCGTTGGTCGCCATGGCGATACGCGGCAAGTTGCCGTTTTCCTGGTCTCCGCTGGCAGAGTGAACCCACCAACACAGTGACGTGCCCTGCAGCGTCTTGTACGCCGGCAGCGACCAGAACTGCGTGCCGCACCAGGCGTTCGTCTTGGCGCCCAAGTCCCACGTCGCGCCGTCGTTCAGCGCATCCGGGAACGGATGGGTGAGGTTCCCCGCCGCATGATGCGCGTAGAACGACTTGCCCGCGTCGTACACGTCCTGCTCGCGCCGAATGATGACGGAGAACGCCGTGGGGTCGCTGGAATAGTTTACGCAGGGCATGATGATGACGTCGATCGGCTCGCCCGCCGCCACCAAGCGCTTGTCGAACGTCAGGCGCGCCGTGGATGAAAACGACTCGAGCGAGACGTAGGCGCTGTCGACGACATGGTCGGCGACGTTCAAGGCGACCCAGACGCCGTTTGCGTTGGGGTCCTGCGTATTCAAGCCGACGTCGCGAACCACCACAGATGCCGAGTAGTAGCCGCCTTCCGGCGGACGGAACCGAAGCGTCGGACAAACTCCCGAATGCGGATGCGCATGCAGCTCCTGGGATGCGACAGCGGCAAGCACGGCTTCCGTCTCGTTCACAATCATGTACGGGGCGTATCCAGCCGGATCGCTCGCGAATCCCCTCTGATTGTTCGCGGCGGCACGCGTACAACGGTTCGTAAAGAGCGTCAGGTGCTTCGAGAAGTTTAGCGGGGCCCACACCTTGAATGCGGCCCCTGTCGCGACGTTTAGCCTAGGCAGCATGTAATACCACGTGCCGTCCTTGATGGTGCCGTAGGCGTTCGTGTAGACGGTGGCGAGGTTGTTCGTCATGGCGATGCCCGAATCGTAGAACCGCCCCTCATCCTCCTTCGTGACAAAGAACTTCACGCCCGTGTTGTCGGATGAGTTGCCGCCATTTCTTCCGACGAGCACGTCGATCGCATCTCCGGCCGCAAGGTGGCGCACCGGCATCTGGAAGTCAAACCGATGGGTGGGCGTCGATCCCCTGACGTCCTCCAGCGAGACGACATGGGAAACGATCCGATCGCCCTGCGCGAGCACGATCACGTTGACGCCTGAATTCGCGTTCGTGTAGGCGGGTCCTTCTTTCACAATGTCGTGAGCCGAAACGAACGCTGAATACCAACCAGCCTCCGGCGCTATGAAGCGGACATGCGCACGCTGGCTGTCGCTGTTTGCCGGGAACAGGATGAGCTCGTCCGGCTCCACAGGCTCGCCGTTGCTCACGGGAATGGCGGTACCGGAGATGTTCACCCGGACGCTGGACGCCTGCTTGGTGTTGTCCACGGCGAAACCGGCAAGCTTCTTGCCGCTGTAGGTGTACTCTCCGTGTTGAAAGGTCACATTCGCGAACTCGCCGTTTATGTTGGAAAGGCGGTACTGCCACTTGCCGCCGTTCTCGTCGGTGTAGTACGAGTCGCCGTTCGCGCCCGTGTACGCGCCGCTCGCGCAGTTCTGGCGCAGCGCCTTGCCGGCGTCATAGACGGTGTACGCCGATGCCGCCGCCGCAAGCGCGGTCGCCGCGAATGTGAGGACGATTTTTTGCATAGACGAATTCCTTTCCAATCGTTCGGCAACTATTTTCGCACAGACGGCGCACGCCGTCAATTTAACAGTTGCGTAAAATACGATTGTATATTTGCGCAACGGCTGGCGTTCCATCGCCAACTGCGGACGGGGGGTGGAACGCCGTCTACCGGGTTTTGGCGGCGCGCGGATTCAGACCGATCAACCTGGCGAATGGCACAAGCGCGTCAAAGTAGCCCTCAGCCTCGACGGACTTCGCGAGTTCACCGGAATATACAAGCGCCGTACGAATCGACAACCCGGGCACCCGCGGCAGGCGACGACATTTCTCCTTCACCTCGTCAATGACCTCTCGTCCGATTCGCGCTTGGCGCTTAACCTCCACAACATGCAGCGAAGAGGCCGTTTGAATGAGCAAGTCGATCTGGCACCCCGTCTCTCCAGTCTTCCGGGAGCCCCTTTTCACGTATGGTGCTGCAGACTTGATCATCACGTTTTGCAGATGAAGGGCCGGCAGAAGCTCGCGAATGTTGTTCACAACCAGATTCTCGAACTGATAGCCCAAATCCGTCTCCCATCCGGGGAACTGTTCCAGCCCCGCGAATGAAAACGAATCGGCGTCGATTGCCTCTTTGGACGGCTCAACATACTTGAGATAGAACCTTGAGTAGTTGTCCTTGATGCGATATCGCTTCTCCCGTACGTCGGCGCCGGTCTGCGGATTCTTCCCCCCGTCGGCTGCGACGATTCCGCTCTCGGTGAGCTGGGAAAGCGCATCCGAAAGATCGCCGCCTTTCTCCATGCCAAGGGCTCCCGCTATCTCCGAAACGCTTTTCGGCCCGGACACAAGAGCTCGAATGACCTTTGCCGAGAGCCGAGGCTGCTTCGTTATGACGTCCGTGAACATGTCGTCGAAATCGACGCGGAGCGGCGAGTTGGGCACAAAGCACATTCTGCGGAGGTTCTCCTCGCACGACAATGACGGATTCAGTTCTTCGAGATAGCGGGGAATCCCGCCCGTGACCGCCAGCATGTCAAGAACTTCACGATCAGATACGCTTTCTCTTTTGTCTCCCCAGAACTTGACGCATTCGGCAAGTGGCAACTCGGGAACGACCAAATCAAGCGAGCGCCTGCCATAGAAGGCCTTGTTTTCAATGATCTTGTCACGTATCCACGTCGAGACGCTTCCGCAAACGACGAATATGAGGCGACTGCGCTTCTTGAGATAGTTGTCCCATGCTATCTTCAAGGTTGCGGAAAACGCATGGTCGAAATTTCCCATCCACGAGACTTCGTCCAGAAGCACAACGGTCCGCGTCTCGCCGTCGATCTCCTTGTAAAGACGGATGAAGGCGTTGAGCCAGTTGGACGGACACGTGTCTTCCGCCTCGCTCTGCGCGGCCAACTGCAGTGCAAAAGAGCGGCGCTCGTCTTCATCCGTCGTCATTTCATCCGGCTTTTCCCCTTCGATCTTTATGAACCTTGCACCAGACCTCTCCGCAAACCGCTCAATCAAGGTACTTTTACCGACCCGACGCCGCCCACGACACGTCACAAAAGATGGCGCGTTCTTGCCCCAAAGATCATCCAGGATTTGGAAATAGCGCTCTCTACCGAAGAATCTCTGCATATTTCTCCTTGTTTTGGCAACAAGTATACCAGAAAACGTCGCCAGACCCAAGCGAAATCCTCACCTATTTGCGATTTCTTAAAATAGGTGGGATTTTTCTAAAGGCCGAAAATCCTCACCTATTTACGATTCCTTAAAATAGGTGAGGATGGAGAAAAAACTACTTGTATATTTGCGCAGAACCGTCTTGCCTCCCGTATAGTGCGCGTGCTATACTCTGCCGCATGGCGAAACTCGCGAACAGCATGCCGCACGTGGTGATCCTCCTGGAGAGCACCTATCCCACGCACACGCAGATCCTGCGCGGCATCCTGCGCTTCACCCAGCTGCACGCGCCCTGGACGCTCGACGTGCGCACGGGCCGCGCGGGCGAGCCGTCCTCCTTCGGCGCGGGGAAGTGGAAGGTGGACGGCGTGATCGCGAACCGCCTCCCGCCGGAACTGTCCGCGCTCATCCGCCGACACCGCACGCCGACGATCGTGATGAACGACATCGGGCGCGAGGTGCGGCCGATCGCGCGCATCCTCTGCGACAACGCGGCCATCGCGCGGCGTGCGGCTTCTGCGACGCGAGCCACCTCAACGTGATCTTCCGCCGCCACTGCGGCGCGCCCCCTTCGGCCTTCCGCGAAAACAAGTGAAAGGCCGATGTGCCGGCGGATGGGGGGGGGGTGGACGTCGTAGCCGCACCCTACAAGCCAAGTAACTTTCGGGCGGGAATCAAAGCGGCAAAATATCCGTCTGCCTCGACCCTCGGGCTGATTTCTCCGTCATAGACCAACACAGGACGCTTGCTGACGTTTTTCCTGACGTGCAGCAGTTTCAACTTCTCCTCTACGTCCTTTTCCACGGCGCTGTCGATGTCCTTCCTTTTCACTTCCACGACATAGACCGTGCGCGGCGTCTGGACCAGCAGGTCGATCTGGCAGACCCGCCGTCGGCCAGAGCGGTCTTTGCGCACACTTCGGAAAGGCGCGGCAGATTCGATCATCGTTCCGCCGATGCCGAGATGCGGATACAGCTCCACGGCATTGTTCACAATAAGATTCTCGAACGCCAGCCCCATGACCGTATTCCATTCGGGGAGCGACGGCAGCGTGGTAAAGCGATATGCCCCGCGCTTGATCTGCGCCTTACGCGGTTCGATGAATTTGAGATAGAATCTCGAATAGTTGTCGCGCAGCCGGTATTTGGACACACGGGACTCCTCGCCCGTTTCGGGGTTGATGCCCGGATCCGAGTCGACAAAGCCGCCCTCGGATAGTTCGCGAAGCATCTCGGCAATGCGCCCGTTGCGATCTTCGCCCATCTTCTCGGCGATCTCGGAGCCGCTCATCGCCCCGTCTGCCAGCAATGACAGAATGCGCCGCTGCCTCATGACCCGCTCGCCGAAAATCGGATTGAAGATGGCGTCGAAATCATTGTAGAGCTCGCCCTCTTTTCTGAAGCACAACCGACGGATGTTTTCCTCGGATGTCAATCCGGGATCAATTTCCTCAAGATATCGCGGCACACCTCCAGTCACCGAAAGGACGTCTAATATCTCGCGCGGAGCGAGATGGTTGACATGGGGACGCCAGAATTCTGCGCATTCCGCCAGCGACAATTCAGTCAGTACATAATCCCGCGAGAAACGGCCCGTGAAGCCGGTGTTGCCCAGGATGTTCTCCTTTATCCATGCCGAAACGGAACCGCAGATTACAAAGATCAACCTGTCGTGACGATGGAACAACGACTCCCAGGCATTGCGAAGAATGCCCGAAAAGTTTGAATCCCCGCTTCCCATCCAGGATATCTCGTCCAGCATGACAACCGTCTTCCGGGCATCGTCAATCGCCTGGTCCAGCCAGAAGAAGGCGTCGTTCCAGCTCAGCAGATTCTGCACAGGCGAATTCGTGAGCCTCGCAAGACGCGCCGCGAACTCGCGCAGCTGATCCTCGTTCGTCACTGGTTTCTCGGGATTCGGCGGCAACCCCTCAAATTCGTAGTACACATCAGCAGTCCTACGGGCAAATTCCCGAAAAAGCGTCGACTTGCCAATGCGCCGCCTGCCACGGCACGCGACGAGCGATGACGTTCGCTTACGCCAAAGCGATTCCAAGTCGTTCAACTGCTCTTCTCTGCCTATGAACATAAATTGCCTTTCTGCACGAACAACGGGGATTATCGCATATTCCCCGTCGGAATGCAACCAGAATCCGTCACCAAATTACAGAAAGTCAAATCTCGTGACGCACGCAAGTGCTGTTTCTGCGTCACGAAATATGTCAGTGACAGATTTCGTGACAGAATTGGAAGCCGCCATCTTGGCGGCGGGAGGGCCGCGCTCCGTCGCGGCCGCCAACCTGGGAGAAGCGGCGTCTCGCCGCTTCCTCGGTGGGGCGAGGCGTCCCGCCGAGCCGCCCCCGCTACGGCACATCCACTACCACCTTGAAGAACCGCAACGCCGCCTTCTCCACCGCCGTCGCCCCTTCAACCGCCATCCAATCACTTTCCAGTCTCTCCGCGTCCTTAACCGGCGGACATATCATCTAATGGTTTGAACGCCGTAGAGCGGGAAATTGCGATCCGCCGTAACAACGACAAAACCTCCGATAAGAGCAGATGCTATAATCATGCGGTCTACAGGGTCTTTGTGATATTCATGAAGTTCACCAGCCCGAAACATGACTTCATTTGTCAGGGGCAATATCCTCAACTGATGCCGCTGGAGCATCCTGTCAAACCACTCTCGCGGAGGAAATTTCAATTGCAGCTTGCCCTTGCGGCATTTATTGGACACCTCCCAAAGTGAAATCGGCGAGACATAGACCATTTCGCTCTCCTCTATCACCTGACGCGCATCAAGTGACAAAGCGGAATCGCCATTTCCGAGCCAGATCAAAGCACAGGTATCCAGAAGAATGGACATCACGCATCCTCCCAGTCCGAAGACTCGTCTTCAAAGAGGTCACCCTTCACTTCGCAGTAAAGATCAGGGTCGGGCTCTGTTGTGCGGTAGATGCGTATAGGCGATATACGGGCAACCGGAACGCCGTTGCGGCGAACCGTCACAACGCCTTGTCCACCAGACACAAAGTCCAACACCCTCGACAAGGATGTTTCCAAATCGTCGTATTCCATCACTTTGGGCATACTGTACACTCCTACATTGCATTCGCCGAACAGTCTGCTAGAACATTTCACAAATCATCCTGAACGACAAATCTCACCTCACCCCTTTAGTGGCAAGGCGCGGATAATTATAACCCATGGTGATGCCGAAAACAAGCGGGATTTTGCCCGAACCTGCCGCTCTCGCCACGACCGT
>JAFRSR010000123.1 GCA_017427485.1 Kiritimatiellia bacterium | reverse complement strand
AGCACAAGCCTGCCGTGCGGTGCAACAAGAAAATGCAAAAAAATCAGGTGCCGCAACGGCACCTGACGTTCAGAACGCGAGAAAGCGCATCAATGTTGCGACTAATTTAAAGCCCACCCATTTCCAAGACAGCGCCGCGTTTCCCGTTGCGCGCACGGGGTGTTTTTGGTATCATTCCCACTGTCACCGGAATGTCACAAGGAGTAAAAGAGGTGGAAATGGGAAGAAAAGCAATTGGGATGATGTGCGCCGCGTTCGCGGCGGGCATGTGTTTCGGCGAGACGATCAACGTCGCGGCGGGGGAGACGCTCGAGCTCGACCTCCGCGAAACCCATGTGACGAACGTCGTGGGCAGCGTGATCACGCTCGGCGCGGGCGCGACGCTGAAGTTCGTCGAATCCACGCCGCCGTCGACGACGGCGGGCTTCGCCGCCTACGCCATGAGCGGCGGCGGGCCGGGGACGTCCGACTGGCCGAAGCTCTCGGACCCCGATCCTCTCGCGAAGTTCGCCTGGGACTGCTACCTCGGCGTGCGCACCAATCTCCATTGGGACGTGACGTACGCCGACGCCTCTCCCTGCTACGCCGAGTTGAACAGCGCGAAGTGGTACGTCGCCGAGGCGGGCACCTACTCGTTCTTCATGCGGATGGACGACTTCGGCTACCTGTCGATCGACGGCGTGCCCGTGCTTGCGTCAACGGCCGCCTGCCAGACCCTCTCCACCAACGGCGTGGCGCTGGCGGCGGGCTGGCACGACGTGCTGATCATCTTCGGCAACGGCATCAAACCCACCAAGTTTGGTCCCGTCGACGGCAAGGCGCCGGCGATCGCCTACAATGCGTCGAACGTGGCGCTGACGACGTCCAACGTCGCAACGGAGGGGACGCGGTTCGTGGACCCGGGCGACGGCAGCGTGTTCCAGCCCGTCCTTCTGCCGGGGGATTTCCCGACATCCCCGTTCTTCGCGAAGGTCGTCACGGAAGGCGCGGCCACGCTGGACGCCTCGTCCCTCGGCGCGGGCACACTGCGCTGGCTCAACGGCGGCCTGCGGGCGTCGGCCGGCGCCCTCACGGTCGAAGGCGTGAAGAATATCGTGTTCGGCTCCTCGGCCACGAACTCCTACACGATCAACTACCCCGCGTTCGACGTGCCGGAGGCCGTGTTCACGGACCTGGGCGCCACGGGTTTCACGCTCACGAACCAGGTGACGGCGTGCGCGCTGCCCGCCGCGCCGTGCGGAATCGCCGTCGCGGACGGCGCGGACGTGGCGACGCACGGCACCAACACGCTCGCGCGCCTGTACGTGGATGGCGCGCTCGAGCTCTCCGACTGGAGTGCCTACCTCCTCGCGAATACCGCCGTGCCGGCGAACGTGCCGATCCGCGTGGGCGCGGGCCGCCAGCTGCGCTACAAGCCGTGCTACTGGGACAATCCCTGGACGTGGTACGGCGAGGGCGGAACGCTCACGAACACGGTGGAGCTGCTCGACGCCTCGGCGAGCCTGCGTTTCAGCTCGGGACAATCCCTCAATTTCCACGGTTTGATCTCGGGCGTCGGCGACATGATCCACGACGGTGGCGGCGTGCTTAATTTGCATGCGGCGGCTTCCCAGACAGGTACGGTGTCCGTACAGGCGAAGTCCAAGCTCGTGCTCCACCAGAACTCGTTCGGCGCATCTTCCAACACGCTTCTTCTCGCGGAGGGGGTGGCGGTCGCGCTCGATCCTGATGGCGCCGGCGCGCAGGACACGACGGTGCATGTGGATACGCTCGTCGGCAGCGACAAAACCACGACCACGTTCAACGCCCGTTCCCGGCAGACGGTGGAGATCGGCACGCTGAAGAAGTTCCTCGCGATGAACGGCGCGGCGGACGGCACGTCCGCGTTCGTCGTCGGGGCGGCGGACGACGCGGCCATCTTCCTCGCGCCGGGCGTGAAATGCACCATCCGCGACATATTGGACGACAACACCACGGCCGTGCGCGCATCGTCGTCGGTAACGAACGTCGGTTTCTACTCGTCCTCGCTCGAGCTGGCGAACCCGTCCCGGCCGATGAAGTGGATCAACCTCGACGCGGGCCGTGAGATCGTTCTCTCCGGCACGGGCACGGTGAACTCGGTGGTGGGCACAGGCACGCTGCGCCTCGCGGAGGGCGCGGACATTACGATACACGGGTTCGACAAAACGGTTCGCCTCGACGCCGGACGCGGAAAGCTCACCATCCTCCCGCCCCTGACGGACTGGCGCGACAAGGTGCTCCTCTGGCTCGACCCGACGGACGCCTCCACGTTCGCGCCTCTCACGGACAACAACGGCGTGGAGCAGACGTACACGAACGGCTACAAGCTGATCGAGGCCTGGTACGACAAGCGTCCGTCCCAGCGCAACTTCTTCGCGTACAACAACCGCAAGTGGTCGCAGAACAAGTACGACCTGCAGCCACAGGTCTATCCGTACCTCGTCACGTCCGGTGGTCCGAACGACCTTCCCTACCTGAGCTTCGGCACATACCAGCAGGAAGTGCCGGGCGTCGGGTTGGGCGGTTCGAAGCTCAAGGAGGCGCGCCGCCTCCAGTTCCGGCGCGGCCCGCTTCCCGCGAGCGGCAACGCGGCCGACTACGGCGTCACCTCCGAGAAGGTCGCGTGGGCGGTGATGGTGTTCGGCTCCCAGCGGGGCGGCGGCGCGGCGATTCTCGGCACCGACGGCGCCGGTTCCTTCAAGCGCGCCGGGCAGGCACTTTCGAACCCGATTTCCTCCAACGACTTCACCCTCTGGGCCGACGGCGAGCAGGTGCCGCCCCAGACGTCCTATTTCAACGGCGGCTGGCAGCTCCTGTCGTTCGACGTGGCGAGGTCGAACGTGACCGCGATCGCTTGGAACACCTCCTGGCAGGATGCCGGCGGGCAGAACTACGGCGAGATCATCCTCTTCTCCTCAAAGCCAACGGACGAAGAGCGCATGGACTGCGAGAAATACCTCGCGGCGAAGTGGGGTCTTGCCTCTTCCGCCTATGCCGGCGAGGGCCGGTCCGTGACGTTCGCGGGCGCGGGCGACGTGACGCTGACGAGCGGCGTGGACGCGATTGCCGACGGCAACTTCTCGGGGACGCTGACTCTTTCCGGCGGCACGCTCACCATTCCCGGCGTCCTGCCGCCCGGCGAGGCGGACGTGCCGTCCGCCGGCCGCGTGGCGTGGTACGACCCGAACCTCCCCGGCGCGTTGAAGATGAGCACGCACGCCGAACGGCCGCTCTGCGTCCGCGCGCTGATCGAGCGCAACGACGCCGGCGTTGCAACAGGAACATCCTACATCCTTGGAACT
The DNA here is from genome assembly GCA_017427485.1 of Kiritimatiellia bacterium. GTDB lineage: Bacteria > Verrucomicrobiota > Kiritimatiellia > RFP12 > UBA1067 > RUG572. The sequence goes on along the minus strand of JAFRSR010000123.1, from coordinate 18,897 downwards.
TATACCGCTACCCATGACCGCCGGCCCCGGCTGAACGTCGGCTCGCGTGGCGGTTCGGCGACCAACTGGATCGATTTCTCTAATATCTACAGCGGCGACAACAAGGGGAACACGCTCCGCCGCCGCACGGGTACGCCGTCGGCAGGAGAGGACAGCAGCACGTCCAGCGTCAGCGTGAACGTGCGCACGGCGTTCGTCGCGCTCGACTCCTCGAACGGCGGCGGCATGCCGCTCATCGACACGGTGGGCGCGGACGGCCAGATCAAGGCGCGCGTGCCCACGACGTCTTTGAGCATGCCCATCTGGACGAACACGACGGTGGCGACGGTGCTTTCCGGCACCACGCGCCTGGACGGCACGATCGTGGACGGAACGAATACAGGCTACACGGGGTGGCCGGAAATCCTCACGCTCGAGACGACGGGCAACGTGCCGATCTGCTACTTCGGCTACTACGGCGGCGACCAGGCCGCAACTCCCAACGCGGAGATCCTCGGCGAGATCCTGCTGTACGACACGCTGCTGGACGACGCGACGCGCACGCGCATCGAGGTGTACCTGATGAACAAGTGGACCGGACGCCTGCCCGCCGGCTACGCGGACTTCCGCGCCGCCACGGTGACCGGCTCCGGCTCCGTCCGCGTGCCAAACGTCGCCAACCTGCCGTCCTTCGAAAACTTCGACGGCACGGGCGTGGTGACGCAGGCGGCGTTCGCGTTCACGCTCGATCCCTCCGCGACGCCCGCGGTGCCGGACGCCCTGACTGTCCCGTGCGCGCTCGAGCTGCCGGCGGCCTGCACGGCCACGGTCACGTGCGCGACGAAGCCGCGCCCCGGCACCTACACGCTCATCTCCGCCGCGTCGTTCGCGCGGTCCACGGCCTGGACGCTGAACGCCGCGGGAACGACGGGGAACGCCACCTTCAAGCTCCGCGCGACAAACAACGCCCTCTTGCTGGACGTGATCAACCCCGGCGCCACCATCATTATCCGCTAACCCACATCGTTTGTCCGTATTCGGTAGGGGTCGGCCTGCGGCGCTAGCACGGAGAATGGGAGGCGAGGGAGACACGGAGATCATTTTGGAGTTTTGCTTCGCGCACAAGAATGACGAACCACTTCTCTTATTTGCTTTCGCTGCTGGGAGTCTTGGAGTTTAGGAGGCTTGGAGGATTTTTATAATTTTCTCCGAAACTCATAATCTCCTAATCTTCCAGTAGCGAAAGCAATCATCAGAGGTGTTGTTGTTGATTTGCGCGAAGCACATTCTCCATAACAATCTCCCTGTCTCCGTGAAATCTCCGTGTGCTCCGTGTTGCCGTCGGCAGACATGTGCCGTGAGAAACGTCCCGCAAGCGATTACGTTTTGTCACTTCGCGCTTTTGACACGCGAGAGGGGGTTTGGTAGACTATCCACTTTACGGCGCACTGCGCACAAACCGAGGAGAACACATGACGGAGCGAATCAAATCGTTGCTCGACCGCACGTTTGCGAAGGAGCAGAAGAAGTTCCGGCGGGACCATGACTGGAAACCGCTGCTGGACATGTTCATCGCCGCGAAGGCCAACGACTCCGCGCGCGCCCGCATGGGCCTCGTCGCGATGCTCAAGGCGGAGCAGCCCGCGTTCATGGAGGGCGAGACGATCGCGTTCCTCCGCACCGTGAAGCAGATCCCCGACCTCCACTCCGACGAGGAGATGGCCGCGTTCCGCGCGGCCGGCACGGCGTTCGGCGAGAAGGGCGTGGTGTTCAACCTCACGGCCGACTTCGGCCCCACGATCCGCGACGGCCTGCTCGCGCGCATCTCCGAGATGGAGGCCCGCATCGCGCGCTGCCGCGCCGAGGGCGACGCGGAGGGCGTCACGTTCCTCTCCGACGCGATCCTCTCCGCGACGGCCGTGCTCGAGCTTGCGGACCGCTACCGCGCCGCGGCAGCCGAGCAGGGCTTCACGAAAGTGGCCGAGACGCTCGCCCAGGTGCCCGCGCGCGGCGCGCGCACGTTCCACGAGGCGCTGCAGTCCTTGCGCATCCTCCACTACGCGATGTGGTGCGAGGGCGAGTACCACTGCGGCCTCGGGCGCATCGACCAGTACCTCTACCCCTATCTCGAGGCTGACCTCGCGGCCGGACGCCTCACCGAGGAGACGGCCCTCGAGGAGCTCGAGGAGTTCTTCATCGCCTGCAACCGCGACAGCGACCTCTACATCGGCGTGCAGCAGGGTGACAACGGCCAGAGCGTGATGCTCGGCGGCGTCACGCGCGACGGAAAACCGGCGTTCAACCTGCTCTCGCGCCTCGCGCTGAAGGCCTGCGGCGAGCTGAAGCTCGTGGACCCCAAGATCAACCTGCGCGTCGACAAGTCCACTCCGATGGAGATCTACGAGCTCGGCACCGAGCTCACGAAGGCGGGACTCGGCTTCCCGCAGTACGCGAACGACGACGTGGTGATCCCCGCGCTCCAGAAGTGGGGCTACGAGCTCGAGGACGCGCGCGACTACTCCGTGGCGGCGTGCTGGGAGTTCCTCATCCCCGGCTGCGGCATGGACATCAACAACATCGACGCCGTTTCCCTGCCGTCGTGCCTCGACACCGTGATGCGCGCGGGCGCCGACACTTTCGACGGGCTGAAGGAAGCCCTCCGGGCGGAGATCAACCGCCGCTGTGACGCGCTCCAGGAGAAGTACAAGCATGTCGAGATCTTCCCGGGTCCGTTCGTGTCGGTGATCTCCACCGGATGCATCGAGCGGGCGCGCGACCTCTCGAAGGGCGGCAAGTACAACAACTTCGGCATCCACGGCACGGGCATCGCCGTGGCGGTGGACTCCCTCGCGGCGGTGCGCGAGCTCGTGTACGAGAAGAAGCTCGTGACGATGGAGGAGCTCGTGAAGCTGATGGACACCGACTTCGAGGGGCGTCCCGACATGCTCGCCGCCGCGCGCAACGCGCCGAAGATGGGCAACGCGGACGCCGCGGCGGACGACCTCGCCGTGTGGCTCGTCGCCACGTGGGCGGACGCCCTCAAGGGCCGCCGCAACGACCGCGGCGGCATCTACCGTCCGGGCACCGGCAGCGCGATGTACTACATCTGGCACGCGAACGAGCTGCCCGCCTCGGCGGACGGCCGCCTGAAGGGGCATCCGTTCAGCGCGAACTACGCGCCGTCGCTCGACGTGCCCGTGAAGGGCCCGCTCAGCGTGATCCGCTCGTTCACCGAACCCGACCTCGGGCCGGTGTGCAACGGCGGCCCGCTCACGATCGAGGTGCACGACAGCGCCTTCCGCGAGCCGGACGGCGTGGAGAAGGTGGCGCAGCTCGTGAAGTTCTTCGTGGACTGCGGCGGACACCAGCTGCAGATCAACTCCATCAACCGCGAGACGCTTGTGGACGCCCAGGCGCATCCCGAGCGCCACGCGCACCTCATCGTGCGCGTGTGGGGGTGGAGCGGCTACTTCATCGAGCTCGACAAGCCGTTCCAGGACCAGATCATCAAACGCGTGGAGCTCGCAGTCTAAAATACCGCCGCCCAAACCACCAAACCACCGAACCACCAAACCACCAAACTACCGAACCACCAAACTACCGAACCACCAAACACTAAACCATGGTCATTTTACCAGCCATTGACTTGAAGGGGGGCGTGTGCGTGCGCCTCCGCCAGGGTCGCGCGGACGACGTGACGACCTACAACGACGACCCCGCCGCGCAGGCGCGCGACTGGCGCGACCAGGGCGGACGCGAGCTGCACGTCGTGGACCTTGACGGCGCCTTCGCCGGCACGCCGCGCCATGCGGACGTGATCCGCACCATCATCGCCGCGTTCGGCGGCCCCGTGGAGGTGGGCGGCGGAATCCGCACGCCCGAGACGCTCGCGTCCGTGCTTGAGGCCGGCGCGACGCGCGCGATCATCGGCTCGGCGGCGCTTGAGGACCCCGCGTTCCTCACGCGCGCCGTGGAGCAGTACGGCGACCGCGTGGCCGTGGGCATCGACGCGCGCGGCGGCTTCGTGCAGACGCGCGGCTGGGTGACCACCACGCAGGTGAAGGCCGTCGATCTCGCCCGCGCCGTGGCCGAGATCGGCGTGAAGACGATCATCTACACCGACACCGCGACGGACGGCATGCTCGGCGGGCCGAACCTCGAGCAGATGGCGGCGATCTGCGACGCCGCGCCGTCCTGCCAGATCACCGCGTCCGGCGGCGTGTCGTCCCCGCGCGACGTCGCGAACCTGATCGCCCTCGCCCGTCCCAACCTGCGCGCCGCCATCGTCGGAAAGGCGCTCTACGACGGACGCACCACATTGAAGGAAATGAACGATGCTGCCGGTTGCAACACTTGAAACGCTGGACAACGGACTGAAAATCGTCCTCGTGCCGGACGACCACGTGGAGAGCCTGTGCTTCGGGCTGTTCGTGGCGAGCGGAAGCCGCCATGAAGGGCCGGCGGACGCGGGCATTTCGCACTTCATCGAGCACATGCTCTTCAAGGGCACGAAGAAACGCACGGCGCTTGAGATCAGCCAGGCCATCGAGGGGCGCGGCGGCAATTTCAACGCCTACACGAGCGAGGAGGGGACGTGTTTCTACGCCTACCTCCCGTGCGACTACCTCGCGACGGCGGTGGACATCATCTCCGACATGTACCTGCACGCCGCGATTCCCGACGCGGAGTTCGCGCGCGAGCGGCAGGTGATCCTCGAGGAGATCAAGATGTACGCGGACGAACCGGACGCAGTGGCGTCCGAGAACCTCTCCCGTGCGCTTTTCCCGAACAACCCGCTTGGACTGCCGATCGCGGGTTCCGCTGCGACGCTCGACAAGATGACGCCCCGGAGCCTGCGCGCCTACATCCGCAAGGCGTACGTGCCGTCCGCCACCACGGCCGTGGTGGCGGGGCGTTTCGAGCCGGCCGTCGCGCGCGCCCTTGTGGCGGAGGCGCTGGGCGGGCTGGCGAAAGGCGCGCCGCTTTCCATCGTGCCCGTGAAGGCGCGTCCGCGGCCCGTGAAGGAGGTGCGCGCCGAGCGCGACATCCAGCAGGTCCAGCTGGCACTCGGCTTCCGCACGTTCGGCGTGCGCGCGCCGGCGCGGAAGAAGTATGCGGCGAACGTGTTCGACGCCCTGATGGGGCGGTCGATGAGCTCGCGCCTTTTCCAGAGCGTGCGCGAGAAGCGCGGTCTCAGCTACGACATCCGCTCGCAGCTCCAGTTCTTCGAGGAGACGGGCGGCTGGGCCGTGACGGCCGGCCTCGCGTCTGATCGCGTGCCGCAGGCCGTGGAGACGATCGAGCGCGAGTTCGCGCGCATCCGCGCGAAGCGTCCGGGCGCGGCGGAGCTGAAGCGCACGAAGGAGTACCTGGTCGGCAACTTCCGCCTCGGCCTCGAGCAGGTGCGCGCGCGTCTCTTCTATTTCGGCAACTGCGTGCAGACATACGGGCGGATTCTGCCGCCGGAGGAGGTCGTGGCCGGCATCGCCGCTGTCACGGCCGACGACGTCCTCGCCGTCGCGAACGAAATCCTCGACGACTCGAAGAAATCCGTCTCCTGGGTGACGCCGAAGAGCTGAAAATGAAAGGAGCCAGCATGCACGGTAAGAGAAATGTGAAAAGATTCGCCTTGCTGGTTGCGGCCCTGCTGCTCCATTCACCTGCCGTGTGCGGGGCGGCTTCGTTGCCGCCCGTCACTCCGGGCGCGGCGTGGGAGATCGCCAAGCCCGAGGACTGCGGGTTCGACGCGGAGAAGCTCGCGAAGCTGGCGGACTTCATCCGCGAGCGGAAGATGGGCACGACGGGCCTGATGGTCGTGGTGGGCGGACGGCAGATCTACGCGTACGGCGACGTGGCCGAGGTCTCGTACATCGCCTCCTGCCGGAAGAGCGTCCTCTCCATGCTCTACGGCAAGTACGTGCGCAACGGCACGGTCAAGCTCTCGGAGACGGTGGGCGAGCTCGGCATCGACGACGTGGGCGGGCTCCTGCCGTCCGAGAAGCGCGCCACGGTGCGCGACCTCATCACGGCGCGGTCGGGCTGCTACCATCCGGCGTCCAACCCCGGCCACAAGGCCGAGGGGCTGCCGCGCGGGAAGACGATGCCCAACGAGAAGTTCGTCTACAACAACTGGGACTTCAACGTGGCGGGGACGGTGCTGGAGATGAAGACGGGGAAGTCGATCTACGACCTGTTCGAAGCCGACCTCGCCCGTCCGCTCCAGCTGCAGGACTGGGACCGGGCGCGGCACAAGCGCACGGGCGACGCCACGAAGTCGATCCACCTGGCCTACCACTTCCATTTCTCGACGCGCGACATGGCGCGCCTCGGCGAGCTGATGCTGCGGAAGGGGAAGTGGGGCGAGAAGCAGGTGATCGCCGCCGACTGGGTGGAGGAGTCACTGCGCCCGGCGTCCACGTTCCCCGACGGCGGCGGCTACGGGTACATGTGGTGGCTGGAGGTCGACAGCGCGTATCCGGAGGCGTTTCGGGGCGCGTTCGCCGCACACGGCATGTACGGACAGCGCATCACGGTCCTGCCGGCCCTTGACATGGTGATCGCCCACAAGTCGGCCCGTAACGCGAAGCACCCCACGAAGGGCACCGACTACAAGGAACTGGTTCGTCGCATCGTTGCCGCGTCGAAAAGGGAAGTCGCAAAATGAAAGCAGGGTTCCTAATCCCCGGTCGTCTGGCGCGGGTTCTTGCCCTCGCCGCCATCGTGGCGGCCGGGAGCGCGTCGGCGGAGACGCTTGTCTGGACGGGCGCGGCGTCGTCCGACTGGAACCTCACCGACCTCAACTGGACGAACGAGCAGGGCGAAGCAACGGCGTGGGTGAACGGGAGTTCGGCGACGTTCACGGAGTGCGGCAGCGCAGCCCTCACCATCTCCGTTACCGATGACATCCAGCTCCATAACTTGATGATGACGCGGACAAGTCCTGCGGTTACCTGGAACGACGGCGGCGGCTCGCTGACGTTCGTCTCGGACGAGGCGAACCCGACGAACTACATCACGATTTCCCAGGATGGCCTTCACGCCGAGATGAACGCGCGCGTCAACAGCGCGAGACCGCTCGTCAAGGACGGAGGCGGCGTGATACGTCTCTACAACGGCGTGAACAACTTGACGGGTGGCGTCGTTGTCGCGAAGAGCCAGCTCCGTTTTGGACCTTCGGGGTCGATCGGGCCGTGCACGGTGACCGTGCTCGGAAATTCCACGCTCTTCAGCGATGCGACCTCCGCTCCCGACGTGAAGTACGTTGAAAGCGATCAAGCTTTCATGGGGTCGACGGGGTACATGCTGACCATCAAGAGCGTGGGCGTGACGGCGGACAACGTGTCGCGCAAATTCGGCATCGGACGGTCGAATGACAACAGTTGCAAGATCACGCTGGCGCTGACCGACCCGGAGTCCGAAGGCATCGGGCAGTATGTCGTGCGGGGCGGCGGGATGGATCTCACGTTCGACGGCGGCACGGTGAAGGCCAGCCCGAAGACGTCGGATGTCTTTTTCAACGCGACGGAGAACATGACGCCCGTGGCGCGCGTGACCAACAACGGCGTGACCTTCGACACGGCTGGGGCCAATACGGAACTCGGCCTGAAGCTGGCGTTCGATGGCCCCAAGGCGATTACCAACGTGGTCGAGACCGTCGAGCCGGAGAACTGGAGTTTCGAGACTGGCAGCTTTTCGCCATGGTCGGTGAATGCGGGAGGGGTCAACGAGACGAGCGCCGTCCAGAACAACACAAGCGCGTTCATGAACGACTCGGCGGGCAACCACGTGGAGGCTTTCTGCACGACGAACGGCTCGCGCTTCGCCGTGTTGCGCCGCTACGGGTCGATTACCCAGACGGTCTCGCTGCCCACGGCGGGCCTGTGGCGCGTCTCGTACGAGCGTGGGTGCCGTCCGCACACGGGCTATCCGGCGCAGGCGCTGTCGCTGACGGTTTCGCTCGGCGGCGACGCGAACGCGACGGTCTCGCCCGCGCAGCCATCGGTGGCGGCGTATCCCTTCCGCCGGGAGACGACGGACCTGTTTGAGCTGGAGGCCGGTTCGCATGTGCTGAAGTTCACCTCGGGACCGCATGACAAGGCCAACTACGCCGTCCTTCTTGACGCGATTCGCCTCGAGCGCTGCGAGCTGGCGCCGGTTCCCATGGGGCCGCTCGTCAAGACGGGCGTGGGGTCGCTGGCGGTCACCAACCTGGTGACGGACGGACTTGTGGCCGTATCGAACGGCACGCTGACGGTGAGGCAGACGACGCTGGACGGCGCGCGCGTTGAAGTGGCGGCGGGCGGCACGCTGGAGCTGTACGCGACGAAGTTGACGAACGCGACGGTGAACGTGGCGTCCGGCGGCACGTTGAGGTTGCGCGACGGTGATGGCAAGAATTTTGTCGCGAACGGCAGCTTTGAGGACAACCTGTTTCCGGGGGTGGGTTACCAGGCTTATGCACAGAACGGGGGACCGCGTGGGTGGAAGATGAATTACGACGTTTCGTCGGACATCCCCGGCATTCAAGTCAACGGAAGCGCCATGTCGAACAAGGGCCCCGATACCGATTACGGTTGCACGACGGCCTATCTGCGGCAGCAGGCGCGACTGCAGCAGACGGTGACCGTGCCGGCCGACGGGACGTACGAGGTGTCGTTCATGCATGCCTGCCGCTTCGGCTACAACAGCTACACGATCCCGCTCACGTGCCTGATCGACGGCGCGGCCGTCGCCTCGAACGGGACGCGCACGGCCAACTACGGCTTCGAACGCAGCACGACGCGCGTGAACCTGACGGCCGGCGAGCACACGCTCATGTTCTCCACGGGCAGCTCGTCGGTGCTATATGCCGCGATCTTCATTGACGACGTGCGGCTGATGTCGGTGGAAGGGACGAACACGTTGGATGGCAACGCGCTTGCGTTCGCGTCGGGCGCGACGCTTGACCTGCAGAACGCCGAGCAGGTCTACATCGGTGGCGGCGTAACGGTGGACGGCCGCGCCGTGAAGGGGAACGCGAACGCCTTGCGCCGCGCGGGCCTCACCGTCACGGGTACCGGTTCGATCCAGATCGGCCCCCCGCAAGGCACGACGGTCCTTTTCAGATAGTTTCCGCGCCCCGCGCGGGAGCAGCCGCGCATCATAATGGGGTGGCGGTCGCCCCGCGACCGCCGCCTTGGCCGGGACTTTGAAAAGATGGAGGGGGACAATACATTTTGCATACGTTTCTGATACAATCATTTGACAGTTTACCGGGTTTTGCGAAGCGGCAGGATTTGATAAGATGTCGGCGTCAGGACAGGGAGTGTACAATGTCGTGAAAAAAAAGAGAGATCGTGAAGTCGGCGCGGCTGAAAATTCGGCGGTGTCGGTTGTTTCAACCCGTGCGACGCCGTCGTCCGTAGAGGCGGCCATTGAGCCAATGAGCGTTGACGCCATACGTTCGCGAATCCTTACGGTTCGCGGCGTACAGGTCATGCTTGACCGCGACCTAGCGGAGCTCTATGAAGTGGAAGTAGGACAACTCAATCGGCAAGTTAAACGCAATATTGAACGATTCCCTGATGACTTTATGTTTCAACTAAGCCATGAAGAATGTTCAAGATGCCAAATTGGCACCTTGAACAGAGGGCGTGGCAGCAACATAAAGTATCTTCCATACGCTTTTACGGAAAACGGCGTGGCGATGTTAAGTGGCGTCCTACGATCACCCCGTGCAATCGCCGCAAACATTCAGATCATGCGGGCATTTGTCGCCATGCGTAAGACTTTCGCGTCGATTGGGTCGCTTCTTGCCCGCATAGATGCGACCGATCGGCGGCAGATTGCAGATCAAGCGAAAAACGACGCCAATCAAGCCCGTAACGAGGAGCGCTTCAAAATAATACTGGACGCGATGCAGGACAAGAGCTTTCCGCCGCAGACGGTGTTTTACGATGGGCAGATATACGATGCGTTCGAGCAGATGAAGAAGTTCGTGCGCATGGCGCGGACGGAACTGATCGTCATCGACCCGTACTTCGCCGACTCGGTCTTGCCGCTTGTTGCGCAGAAACGTCAGGGCGTGCAGGTGCTCGTGGTGAAGAACTCGTTGAACAAGCTGCTCCACGCCGTCGACGTGGCGCGGTTCAACGCGCAATATGGCAACTCGCTGACGGTCAGGACTTCCGATAAGTTCCACGACCGCTTCCTCATCATCGACAAGGTGGTGCTCATCCACGTGGGCGCATCGCTGAACCACCTCGGCAAGAAATGCTTTGCCTTCTCGTCAATGGACAAGTCAAACATCCCCGACATCGTAACGAAGATATGACGCACAAAAAGGCTGCGGCGCGGCGGAGGGATTTCAGCGGACGCGCCTAAAGGACGCATGGCCCGCCGCGGCGAGGACGGAGAGGCCGAAGATGGCCGCCGTCTCGGCGCGCAGGATCGTGGGGCCGAACGAGACGGGCGTGGCGAGTTCCAGAAGTGCTCGCAGCTCCTCGGGCGTGAAGTCGCCCTCGGGGCCGACGAAGATGCCGAGCGACGCGGCGGGCGCGTCGTCTACAACGGCCGCGACCTCGTTCCAGATTGGCGGCGGCGGGGGATTGCACAGCGCGCCCGCGAAGACGCGTCCGCACGCCTTCACGAGTGCGAGGGCGTCCGGGAAGTCAACGGCCTCGAGCACCTCCGGCAGCCACACGGCGTCGCTCTGGCGCGCCGCGTCGGCGGCGATGCGCCGCCAGCGGCCGGCCTTGGCGGGGCGTTCCGCGGGGAGGAGGCGCACGATGCAGCGGTCGGAGATGACGGGCACGATGCGGGTTGTCCCCAGCTCGACGGCCTTCTCGATCGTCCAGTCCCAACGGCTGCCTTTCGTGACGCAGGCGAAGAGAACGAGTTCGGTCGGCGGGGACGGGAACGCGGTGGCGGCGCCGTCGGGGAGAAGGCGCGCGCCGTCCCATCGGCAGCGGCGGGTGTGACCGCGTCCGTCGAACAGCTCGACCGTCTCGCCCGGGCGCGGGCGGACGACCTTCAGGTGGCGCGCGGCGTCGGCCGGCAGCGTGACCGTGTCGCCGGACATGAGTTCTTCTGGTACAAGCAATCTGTGCATGGCAAGAGTATACCACATTCCGTCGGTCTGCGCCTCTTCACATCCGCGGGGGATTTTGCTATACTGGCGCCATGAAAAACAACATCTCACGCAGAAATTTCATCGTTTCGTCCACCGCGCTGACCGCTATGGCGGGCTGCATGGCCACCAAGTCGGCCGAGAAAGCCGCCGCGCCCGCGCAGGAAATGTCCAAGGAATCCGGCATCCGCGTGCGGTTCCTCGGCAGCGGCGCCGCCGGCTGGAAGCCGGAAATGGCGAAGAAGAACCCGCACTTCCGCCGCCAGTCGAGCGTGCTGCTCGAGAACAAGGTGCTCATCGACTTCACGATGTGCTCCTTCGACATGCTGCCGACGGACTGCCATCCCGAGGTGCTCTTCCAGACGCACTCCCACGGCGACCACTACAACCCGAAGGCGGCGGTCAAGTCGGGCGTCAAGCGCATGTACGTGCAGGAGACGTGGGCGGACGCGGCGCGCGAGGAGGTGGGCCAGGCGGCGGCGGAGCTGGGGCTCCCCGCGCCGGAGGTCATCGCCCTCCCGTTCGGCAAGCCGGTCGTCGAGTGCGGCATGCGCTTTACGGGCGTGCCCGCGAACCACAGCACGTCCCGCGTCACCAACGGCGTGCTGGAGCGCACGTCCCTCTACCTCGTCGAGAAAGGCGCCTCGCGCCTCCTGTACGCCACCGACACGGGCGGCATCCTGGGCGACGCCGCGCGGATGATGGGCATCGACCCGCATATTAAGGAGAGTAACTTCTCGCGGTTTGCGGCTTCGGGCTCTTACGTCCACAAGCCCCAGGCGCTCACCGCCTTCATCATGGAGGCGACCGACACGGACCTCGACGAGGACTTCCGCATTTTCGTCCACTCCAGCGTGCAGGCCGTCTCGCGCATCGTCAACATGCTGATCAAGAACAAGCGTCTCGAGCTGCCGTCCGGCCAGCACGTGTACCTCACCCACCTCGGTCTCGGGGACAAGTACCGCGGCTGGCCGTCGGAGAAGATCGACAAGGAGCTTCCCGAACCCCTCCGCGCCGCCTACGACGGCCTCGAGCTGGTGCTCGGATAACGGATCGACACCCTTGCCGATTCGCGTTGCGCGCGTTGCGTCCTTGCGCGCGCGCGCGTGATATGGTATAATATGCGCCAAAGACAACAACACGAAAGCGCATAAATGGCAGACGAAGAGAAGACTGAGGAAAACCTCGAGCCCGATATGCCGACGGCCGTGGCCGGCACGTTGGAGGACGTGGCCATCGAAGAGGAGATGAGCCGCGACTACATTGACTACTCGATGAGCGTGATCGTGGGGCGCGCGCTCCCCGACGTGCGCGACGGCCTCAAGCCCGTGCACCGCCGCTCGCTGTTCGGCATGCACCGCCTGAACCTCGGGCCGGGCGTCAAGCACAAGAAGTCCGCCAACGTCGTCGGCGAGGTGATGGGCAAGTACCACCCGCACGGCGACTCGTCGATCTACGACACGATCGTGCGCATGGCGCAGCCGTTCTCGATGCGCATGCCGCTCGTGGACGGCCACGGCAACTTCGGTTCCGTCGACGGCGACCCTCCCGCCGCGATGCGCTACACCGAGGTGCGCATGCAGCGTGCCGCCGAGGAGATGCTCGAGGACCTGGAGAAGGACACCGTGGACATGGTGCCTAACTACGACGAGACGCTCACCGAGCCGTCCGTCCTCCCCGCGAAGCTCCCGAACCTCCTCCTCAACGGCTCTGCCGGCATCGCCGTGGGCATGGCCACCAACATCCCGCCGCACAACCACGGCGAGCTGTGCGACGGCATCACGTACTACATCGACCACCGCGACTGCACGATCGACGACCTGATGCAATTCGTGAAGGGGCCGGACTTCCCCACCGGCGCGCAGATCTGCGGCCGCAACGGCATCATCGCCATGTACAAGCTCGGCCGCGGCCAGCTCTGCGTGCGCGGCACCGCCGAGATCGAGGAGTGGAAGAACGACCGCCAGCGCATCATCATCACCTCCCTGCCCTACCAGGTGAACAAGGCCGAGATGATCAAGCACGCGGCCGAGCTCGTGAAGGACAAGGTGATCGAGGGCATCAGCGACATCCGCGACGAGTCGAAGGACGACGTGCGCATCGTCGTGGAGCTGAAGCGCGACGCCCCGGCGCAGATCGTGCTGAACCACCTCTACAAGCACACCGAGCTGCAGACCACGTTCGGCGCGATCATGCTCGCGATCGACCAGGGGCGCCCGAAGATCCTCAATCTGAAGGACTTCTTCCGCTGCTACGCGAACCACCGCTTCGAGGTGATCACCCGCCGCACGAAGTTCGACCTGAAGAAGGCCGAGGCGCGCAAGCATATCCTCGACGGCCTCCTCATCGCCATCGCGAACCTCGACGACGTGGTGCGGATCATCCGCGCGTCTAAGAACCGAGACGAGGCGAAGACGCGCCTCGTGGAGGCCTACGGCTTCACCGAGCCGCAGGTGAACGCGATCCTCGACATGCGCCTCTACCAGCTCACCGGCCTCGAGCGCGAGAAGCTGGAGGCGGAGCTCGCCGCGCTCCTCGCCACGATCGCCGACCTCCAGGCCATCCTCGCCGACGCGGGGCGCGTCTACGCGATCATCAAGGACGACCTTGCGGAGCTGAAGGAGAAGTACGCGTCGAAGGAGGACGCGAAGCGCCGCACGGAGATCACGATCGACGAGAACGAGGTGTCCATCAAGGACCTCATCGCCGACGAGCCGTGCGTGATCACGCTCTCGAACCGCGGCTACGTGAAGCGCGTGCCGCTCACGGAGTACAAGGAGCAGAACCGCGGCGGACGCGGCATCAAGGGCGCGCAGGTGAAGGAGGAGGACTTCCTCCGCCTCGTGTTCGTGGCGGAGACGCACGACTCGCTCATGTTCTTCACGAACACCGGCCGCCTCTTCCTCAAGGACGCCTACGAGATCCCGGAGGCCGCGCGCACGAGCTTCGGCAAGCCGCTCGTCAACTTCCTCAACCTCCAGCCCGGCGAGCAGGTGCTCCAGCTCCTGCCGATCCGCAGCTTCGAGGGCGACGTGGACGTGATGTTCGCGACGAAGAACGGCACGGTGAAGAAGACGCTCCTCGGCGACTTCAAGAACGTCAACCGCAACGGCATCCGCGCCATCAACATCGAGGAGGGCGACGAGCTCGTGGAGGTGCGCCTCGTGAAGCCGGGCGAGGACGTGGTGATGATCACGCGCAACGGCATCGGCACGCGCTTCAACTCCGACGAGGTGCGCCGCATGGGCCGCGCGGCCGGCGGCGTGCGCGGCATCAAGCTGCGCAGCGACGACGCGGTCTGCTCGCTCGACGTGGTGGACGACACGAAGACGCTCCTCGTCGCGACCGAGAACGGCTACGGCAAGCGCACGGAGTTCAGCGCCTACGAGCGCAAGCACCGCGGCGGCATGGGCGTGACGGCCATCAAGGGCGCGGACCGCAACGGACACGTGGTGGCCGCGCACGCGGTGCGCGACGACGAGTCGATCATCTCCATCACCTCGGACGGCCTCATGGTGCGCCAGCGCGTGGTGGACATCACGGTGGTCGGCCGCAGCGGCATGGGCGTGCGGCTCGTGCGCCTCACCGAGGGCGCGACGCTCGTCTCGCTCTCCGTGGCGGAGTCCGAGCCCGACGACGAGGAGGCCGCGCAATGATCTGCGACACGGTCCTCGACGCCATCGGACACACCCCCCTCGTGCGCCTGCACCGCATAGTCAAGCCCGGATCGGCCGAGGTGCTGGTCAAGTTCGAGGCGCTCAACGTGGGCGGCTCGATCAAGACCCGCACGGCCTACAACATGATCCTTGAGGCCGAGCGCGAAGGGCTGCTGAAACCGGATTCCGTGATCGTGGAACCTACGAGCGGCAACCAGGGCATCGGCCTTGCGCTCGTGGGGGCCGTGCGCGGCTACCGCACCGTGATCGTGATGCCGGACAGCGTGAGCGAGGAGCGCCGCAAGCTCATGCGCCACTACGGCGCGGAGGTGGTGCTCGTGCACGACGCGGGCAACATCGGCGACGCGATCGCCGAGTGCGTGCGCAAGGCCGAGGAGATGCAGAAGTCCGATCCCCGCGTGTACGTGCCGCAGCAGTTCTCCAACCCTGCGAACCCCATGGTGCACCGCCACCACACGGCGCTCGAGATCATGGAGCAGGCCGCGCGCCCGATCCACGGCTTCTGCAGCGGCATCGGCACCGGCGGCACGCTCAGCGGCATCGGCGAGGTGCTGAAGGCGCAGAACCCCGGGATCGAGATCTGGGCGGTCGAGCCCAAGAACGCCGCCATCCTCGCCGGCGGAACGATCGGCACGCACCTCCAGATGGGCATCGGCGACGGCCTCATCCCCGACAACCTGAACACGAAGATCTACTCGCACATCTGCATCGTGTCGGACGAGGATGCGCTCGAGACCTCGCGCGACCTCGCGCGCAAGGAGGGCCTGATGGTCGGCATCTCGGCCGGCACGAACGTGTTCGCCGCGCTGCAGCTTGCGCAGAAGCTCGGTCCCGGCAAGACGGTCGTCACCGTCCTGCCCGACACGGCGGAGCGCTATTTCTCCACGCCGCTGTTCGACGAATGACGAAAGGGGGACGTATGGACGAGACGGAAGACCGCACGCCGGATCTGGCCGAAGGAGAGGACCTCAGCTTCGCGGAGGAGCGCCTGCGCCTGGAACGCGAGTCCCTCGCCGTCGAGCGCGAGCGCCTCGCCGCCGCGCGCGCGCACGCCGAGGCCGAGGCGAGCCTGCTCCAGCGCCGCCAGCGTCCTTTTCTCGCCTTCGTCAGCATTTCCCTGCTCGTGCTGCTTGCCGCCGCCTGCGGCTTCCTCGGCGGCATGGCCGTGGCGGAGAACCGCCAGAATCGTGAACGCGCGGACCGTCTCGCGAAGGCCCTCTCCCACATCAACGCGACCGTCTCGACGAACACGCCGTCCGAGTTCTCCAGCGCGGACCGTCCCGTTTCCGCGGTTCCCCACCGGAACGTGTCCGTCGTCGTGATCCAGTAGCCATGAGAAAGACGACGAGCCTCATCCTGTCCGCTGCGGCGGCCCTCGCGCTGGGGGCCGCCGAGCCGTCGCTGGACCTCGTCGCCTCGTCCACCAACCTCGTCATCACGGAACAGGTCCAGGTGTCGCTCGTACTCCGGCTGCCGCCGATCCCCGGCGAGGGCGCCGAACACTGTCCGTTCCTCAACCAGCGTCCGCCGCACGTCACCTGCTCCTTCCTCGAGACCGAATGGAAGAACGCGGCCTTCGACCGAGGGGATCCCCGCGTCCCGCTCGCGCCCGAGCAGATGCCGCGGCGCGGACGCTCGGGGCCGGCCTTCTCGCTCAACAACTACGTCACGGACGGCATCTTCTCCGCGATGGACGATCCGTTCGACCTGTTCGACGGGATGGACCCGTTCGGCCGCCTCGGACCCAAACGGCAGCTTTTTCCGTTCACGGTCGTGCGGGAGAAGGACGGAACCTGGCGCCTGACGGCTACCGTGGCCCCCTGGCGCGCGGCGTTGCCGGGCCGCGTGCGTCTCGATCCCGTCACGTTGGAGGTGCCTCTCATCACGGGCGTGGAGCGTGGACGCGACCGGTTCAACCGTCCCGTTCTCGCGCCCAAGTTCAAGAACGTCTCGCTGCGCACGCAGCCGCTCACGCTGACGGTCGCCGAGCCTCCCTCGGAAGGGCGTCCGGCCTCATGGTGCGGGGCGATTTCCTCCAACTTGACCGTTTCCGCGACGCTCGACGCCAAGGTCTGCACGGCGGGCGACCCGCTGATGCTCACTCTGGAAATCGGCGGCGCCGCCAATCCGTCGTCCGTCCATCCGCCGGACTTCACTTCCGCGTTTACCGGCACCATCTTCCGCATCGACACCGGCTCGCTCAAGACCGAGACGCTGAAGGCCTCGCGGCGCTTCACGTGGCGCGTGCGTCCCGTCAAGGCCGGCACGGTGGAGTTTCCGTCCCTGCCCGTCTCCTACTACGACCTCAACCGCCGCACTTACGTGACGCGCGCGACGGAATCCATCCCCATCCAGGTGAAGGCGGGCCTGCAGGTGGTGCTCACGGAGGAGGGCGAGGCGTTTCCGCTGCCCGACGGAATCGACCTGGACCCGCGCGGCGCGGAATCCCATCCGCTGTTCCCGCATCTCACCTTGGCGGCGCTCCTGTTCCTCGTGCCCCCCGTGCTCTTCCTCTGCATCCGGCTCGCGCCGCCGGTGCGCCGCCGCATCGCGGCGAGCAACGCGGCCTACCGCAAGGCCCGCGCGTTCGCCGTCTGCCGCCGCGCGCTCAAGAGCCGTAACGCCGCGCGCCGCGCCGAGGCTATCCGCAGGTTCTTCACCGTCCGCTACGGCGTGAACGGCGCGGCCGTGACGGCGGCCGACGCGCAGCGTCTCATGGCGCCCGACTACCCGGAGGAGGACATCGCCCTCGTCGTGGTCAGCCTCCAGGCTCAGGACGCGCAGAACTTCTCCACGAAACCCGGCGCCGGGGTCGTCGCGCTCCTCGTCGCGGCGGGGCTGTGCCTCGGCGGATCCGCGCAGGACGCCGCGCGCGCCGCGTTTTCCTACCAGCGCGCCTCCGCGCTGGCCGTGCAGGCGGTTGACGAGAACGGGTTCAAGGTGGCGGCAGACGCCTACTGCGACTGCCTGGACGCGGGCGCGGACAATGCCCGCATCTACCAGAACATCGGCGCGTGCCTCGTGCTGGCCGGCGACGTCCGTGGCGCGCGCGCGGCCTTCGAGTGCGCGGAACGGCGCGGCGGCGAGACGCCTTCCACGGCGCGCGGACTGAAGGCCGCGCTCGCGAAGCAGACGAACAACCCGCATGCGGAGCTGTCGCCCGCGCGCATCTTCCTGAAGCCGCACGTGTGCTGGAGCGTCGACACGCGTCTCGTGTGCGCCGGCGCGCTGTGGGCGCTTCTCTGGCTGTTTGCGTTGTTCCCCGTCGGCGCGCTGCGACGTTTCCTGTTGACGGCCTGCTTCGTCGCGTTCTGCGCGGCGGCCGTCTCCGTGGGCGTGTCGCTCGTGGAGGAACATCACGGAACGGAGGTGCTCCATGTGCAGAATTAGCATGGCCTTCGTCCTGGCCGCAGCCTGTGCGCTGAACGCCTCCGCGCAGTTTTTCAGCTTCCCGCGCGCGCAGAGGTTCCAGTCGATGCCCGAGTTCACGGTGTCCGCCACGGCGCGCTGCGAACCCGCCAAGCCACTCGTGGGCGAGGGGTGCGCGCTCATTCTGGAGCTGGACGTCGACCGCAAGGCCGCCCTCGACCAGATCCGCGTGGGCGGACTGCCCGAGGGGAAAGACGGCTCCATCGTGTACGGGTCGTTTGAGAACCTGGCGGACGGCAAGTCCGCCACGGCGGGACATGTCGTCAAGCGCATGCGCCTTCCGATCCGTTTCCTGGCGCCGCTGTCGTGCGCGGTGCCGTTGACGGTTGAGGGGATGGTGGGGACAGTCCAGGGCGGTTCGTCGTTCTTCCGCAATTTCGGCCAACGGCTTGAGCCGTTGCGCTTCGAGGCGAGGCCGATCCCCGAGGAGCGGCGTCCCGCCGCCTTTACCGGCGCGGTGGGGCGGCGCTTCACGATGAAGCAGACCCTCGACCGGGACCAGGTGCGCCCGAACGACCTCGTCACCGCCACCTACACGCTCGATTTCGACGATTACTGTCCCTCCAACATCTTCCCGAACGTCGAGAACCTCTCGAAGGAGTTCAAGGCCTACGAGCCGAAGGAGGTGTCGCGCACGGCGCATCGCGTGACCTGGACCCAGATCCTCGTGCCCCGCACGGCGCAGGCCACGAACACCGCCCTCGT
>JAFRSR010000018.1 GCA_017427485.1 Kiritimatiellia bacterium | reverse complement strand
GTGGCGCTCGTGCGCGACGGCGTCAACCTCCGCAGCGCCGGGGGGCAGGCGTTCCGCCTGACCGTGGCGCACCACGATGCCTGGGGACTCCTCGTTTCCGACGCACCCGCCCCCGGCGCGGCGTTCTGGGTGCGCGTGTCGGATGACGCGGCCGATCCCGCCGCATTCGCCGCGTTCCGCAAGGCTTTTCGTGTCGCCGCCGCCACGGCGCGCGCCGACGACGCGCGCGTGGAAGTGGGCGCGCGCGGCGAGGAGGGGCCGCTCGTCCTCACGGCCAACGTGCCGTTTTTCGCGCCCGAGAAGATCGAGCCGCAGCAGCCTGCCGCCGTGCTGGCCGTGGACGGACGCGACATCGGCATGGAGATCCTCGGAAACGTGCCGGGCCTTGCGGAATACCGGGCGGAACTCGAACGAATGAAGAAGGAGATGGAGGCGAACCGCATCTACGTGCAGAAACTGCGTCCCGCGTGCTGGGAGGCGGAAAAGGGCGTGGTCGCGCCGAAGATGTGCATCGCAAAGGACAATGCCGCGCGTGGCGGGGCGTACGTGTGGACGCCCGGCGAACTGGGCGGACGCGGGTCGGGTCCCGGCAGCGTGTCCTGGCAGCTGGAGGTGAAGGACGCGGGCACGTACCGTCTGTGGGGACGCGTGCTCGCGCCGACGCCCGAGGACGACTCCTTCATGGTTTCCGCGAACGTCGGGGACTTCGCGCGGTCTGGTACGCGCGGTCCGGTCGTGCTGCCGCGCACGGAGTGGCACCTCGGGCAGGCGCGCACGTGGACGTGGCGCGAGTTCCCCGTCGACGTCACGTTGCCGAAGGGGCCCGTGGTGCTGACGCTCCACACGCGCGAGGACGGCGCGAAGGTGGACGCGCTGCTGCTGACGAACGAGACGTCCTTCCAACCAGCTGACTGAATTTTAGAATGACACAGGAGAACGAAACAATGAAAACAAA
Source organism: Kiritimatiellia bacterium (assembly GCA_017427485.1). Lineage (GTDB taxonomy): Bacteria > Verrucomicrobiota > Kiritimatiellia > RFP12 > UBA1067 > RUG572. The sequence goes on along the minus strand of JAFRSR010000018.1, from coordinate 6,554 downwards.
AGAGATCATGGCGGGATGCGCGCTGCTGGCCGGCGCCGCCTGCGCGTACCAGGTGGGCGACCGCGTGGGAGGCTTCGAGGTGACGGCGGTCACGCCCGTTCCCGAGGTGAAGGGCACGCTCGTGCGGATGTCCTACCCGAAGAACGGCGCCGAGCTCGCATGGCTCGATCGTGACGACGACAACATGACGTTCTCGATCGCGTTCCGCACGATTCCGCAGGACGACACGGGCGTGGCGCACATCCTCGAGCACTCCGTGCTGTGCGGTTCCGAGAAGTATCCCGTCAAGGAACCGTTCGTCGAGTTGCTGAAAAGCTCCTTCGCCACGTTCCTCAACGCCTGGACCTCCTCCGACTACACGGCGTATCCCGTCTGCTCCCGCAACCGCAAGGACTTCCTCAACCTCGTCGACGTCTACATGGACGCCGTGCTCCATCCCCTCAGCGTGAAGTCGCCGCTTCCGTTCCGACAGGAGGGCTGGCACTGGGACCTCGAGGGCGCGGACGCCGAGCTCGGACGCAACGGCGTGGTGTACAGCGAGATGAAGGGGGCCTTCGCGAATCCCGAGCGCCTCCTTTACCACGAGCTGCGCCGCATGCTCTTCCCCGACAACACCTACCGCTTCGTCTCCGGCGGCGATCCCGCGCGCATCCCCGACCTCACCTTCGAGAAGTACAAGGACTTCTACTTCCGCCACTACCATCCGTCCAACGCGCGCATCTTCCTCGACGGCCGCGTGGACCTCCCCGCCGTGCTCGCGAAGCTCGATGCCTGCCTCGCGCCCTACGGCCGCCAGGCCGTGGACGCCGCCGTGCCGTTCCAGAAGCCTGTCTCGGCCGCGAAGACGATTCCCTACGAGATCGCCCCCGGCGAAGATCCCGCGAACAAGACGCTCGTGGCCGACGCCTGGGTGTTCGCGCCGTGGAAGGACCGCGAGAAGGGCCTCGCGTTCGACGTCCTCTCCGACGCCCTCGCGGACTCGAACGAGGCTCCGCTCACGAAGGCGCTCCTCGCCCGCGGACTCTGCGAGGACGTGGGGCTCTGGTGCGGCGGCGGCGAGCAGCGCGCGGCCACTTTCTACGCGAAGAACGTGAAGGACGGCAAGGCCGACGAGGTGCGCGGCGTGATGCGCGAGACGCTGGAGGCCCTGGCCGCGAATGGTCTTGACCACGCCCGCATCGCGGCGGTGCTCGACCGCCATGAGTTCCGCGAGCGTGAGAAGGACACGGGCGGATTCCCGCGCGGCCTCGCCTACTTCTCGGATGCGAACGAGGCGTGGATGTATGGTGGCGATCCCACGGAGGCGTTCCGCCACGCCCACCTCTACGCGTCGCTCCGCGCGAAGCTGAAGACGGGCTGGTTCGAGAAGTTCCTGCGCGAGGCGCTACTTGACAACCCGCACCACGCGCAGCTCACGATGACGCCTTCCGCCACGCTCGCGGCCGAACGCGCCGCCGCCGAGAAGAAGGCGCTCGCCGCCGTGAAGGCCGGCTGGTCGAAGAAGCAGCTCGACGAGGTGCTCGCCCTTACGCGCGAGCTCGCCGCATTCCAGAAGCGCGCCGATGCGCCGGAAGACCTCGCGAAACTCCCGCGTCTCGCCGTGGCCGACGTGCCTGTGCGCGGCCCCGAGCGCGTCCAGAAGCTGGCGCAGTTGGCGTGCGGCGCGGCGGTGCCCGTCCTATCTCCCCGCACCGGCGCGAACGGCATCACCTACGTGAAGCTCTACTTCCAACTCCATGGCCTCACGCGCGAGGAACTTGCCGACGTGTACCTGCTCACGAAGCTCTTCGGGGAGCTTTCCACGGAGAGGTGCTCCGCGCTGGCGCTCCGCAGCGAGATCGACTCGCGCCTCGGCAGTTTTTACGTGTCGGTGGACGTGGAAGGGCAGTCCGGCGGCGAGGCGACGGCCTACGTGGTGGTGACGGTGAGCGCGCTCGAGGAGAAGAAGGACGAGATCATCCGCCTCGTGCCCGAGATCCTCCTTAAGACCAAGTTCGACGACGTGAAGGCGATCGGCGACATCCTTCGCCAACAGCGCCGGTCGAAGGAGCGCGGCACAATGGGCATCGGCGCGCGCAATTACGCCGACCGCCGTGCGAAGGCCGCGCTTTCCGAACGCGGCCTGCGCCAGGAGATTCTCGAAGGCCTCACGCAGATCCGCCATCTCCAGAAGCTCGACGACGCCTACGCGAAGGACGGCGTGGCGATCTGCAAACGCCTTGACGCGCTCCGCGGCCAGATATTCACGCGTTCCCGCATCGCGCTCTGCTGCCTGGCGGACAACACGCCCGCCGACTGGGCGCGCGGCCTCGTGACCACGTTCCCCGAATCTTCCGCCTGGTGGCGCTTCGCGCCCTACGGCGTGCCTCCGAAGGTGGCCGAGGGCTTCCGCACGCCCGGCAAGGTGGCGTTCGCCGCGAAGGCGTCGCGTCCCGGCCCGTACGTGGGCAGCTCCGTGGTGGCGGCCCGCATCCTCTCGCTCGACTACCTTTGGGACGAGATCCGCGTGCGCGGCGGCGCGTACGGCGCGAGCTTCCGCGTGCGGCAGGACGGCGACGGCGGCTACCTCTCATGGAACGATCCCAAGCCCGGGCGTTCGCTCGGCTGCTACGACAAGTCGGGCGATGCGCTGCGCGCATTCGCGAAGGGCGATGCCTCGCTCGACCGCTACATCGTGAGCGCCGTCGCGTCCACGGAGCCGTACGAGACGCCGAGCGCGGAGGTGTCGAACGCGGCCTCGCGCTTCCTGCAGGGACGCACGCCGGAGGACGTCCAGCGCCTCCGCGCGGAAATGCTCCGCACAACGAAAGGCGACCTGCTGAAGTTCGCCGACGTGCTTGACGGCCTGGCGAAGGATGGTTCCATCTGCGTGGTTGGCGGCGGCGCGGCTTTCGACTCCGCCACGAACCAGCTCCAGCGCGTGGAGTCCGTGCAATGATGCGCCGCGCCCTGTCCGCCGTCCTGTTCGCCGCCTGCGGCCTTTGGGGCAGGGCGGACGGGGTGAAGGTCTCGTCCTTCGGCTTCAACGCCGAGGACGCGACGGAGATCATCCAGCGCGCGCTCGACTCGGGTGCGCCGAAGCTCGTGTTCGACCGGCAGGCGGGACCGTGGATCACGCGTCCGCTCGTCGCGCGCTCCAACCAGGAGCTGGTCTTCGAGGACGGCGTGGAGCTCCTCGCGAAGAAGGGCGAGTTCCACGGCATCCGCGACTACCTGCTCCGCTGCGAGGGCGTGTCGAACCTCGTCATCCGCGGGCTGGGTCCGCGGGGCGGCACGTTTCGCATGCACAAGCGCGACTACCAGAAGCCGCCCTACGCGCGCAGCGAGTGGCGCTACACGCTGCGCCTCTGCGGCGTGGAGAACGTGGTCGTGGAGAACATGCACTTCGTCTCGTCCGGCGGCGACGGCATCGTGATCGGCGCGTGGAAGGGCAAGTCGGCGAAGAACGTCGTCATCCGCAACTGCGTGTGCGACGGCAACCACCGCCAGGGCATCAGCCTCTGCGGTGGCGAGGACATCCTGATCGAGAACACCGTGCTCTCCAACACCTGCGGCACGCCGCCGCAGGCGGGCATCGACTTCGAGCCGGACCATCCCAACGAGAAGCTCGCGCGGATCACGTTGCGGAACGTCCTCTCGAAGAACAACGCGGGCAGCGGCTTCGACTTCTACTTCGCGAACATGCGGGACTGGTCGGAACCCGTCTCGATCACGCTTGAGAACTGCCGTGCGGAGGGCAACCGCACGTCCGTGTCGCTGACGGCGGACAACAAGCACGACGCCGGCGTGGTGAAGGGGCGCGTCGCGTTCGTGAACAGCGTGTTCGCCGATGCGCGGAACCGCGGCGTGAACCTCTGCGGGATTCCGTCGGGCGCGGTGGACGTGCGCTTCTCCGACTGCGTCATCTCGAACGCGGCGCCGGGCGCGGTGACGCCGGACATGTCGTTCGCCGCCGGCACGCCGCGCCAGGGGATGCCGGACGGCGTGACGCTGAAGAACCTCACCGTGTACCAGCCCACGAATCGCCCGTGGTTTGCCTGCGGACGATCAGCGTTCGGACCTGCTCCGCGCGAAATCGCGGGCGACGTGACGGTCGTCGCGCCCGACGGCGCGCGTACGCAGGTGGCGCTTGACGCGGCTTGGATCGCTACGAACTTTCCCGTGATCAACGGCGGACGCATGCCCGCGCCGCGCGTGCCGTTGCCCGCCGTGCGTGACGTGGTGGTGCACGACGAACATCCGGGCGAGTTGGTGGATCTGCCGCCGGTCTCGCTCATCAACGGCGGGCATTACCTGCTCTTCGTGTCGCAGCCGGGACCGGTGCGCCTGGTCGCACGCCAGATCGACGCCGTCGGGAATCGTCCCGCGAACGAAAAGCCGACGATCGTCCGCTACCTGCCCGAGAAGGGCGGGAAGCGCCGCACATGGAAGTTGCCCACGCCGGGCTTCACGCCGGGCGAACTCACATTCACGGCGCACGCGGCCGGGTTCTACGCGCTGGAGCTGCCGCGCGGCGGTACGCGTCAGCAGCTGCTGAAAAGCTCAGTGCCCGTGGGATTGGACGTGACGGAGTCCGATCGGATCATCGCGGGCGTGAAGCGCGCGCCGGTCTCGCTCTGGTTCGACGTGCCGCCCGGCGCCGCGTTCACGTGCGGGGCGTCCGGGAGCGACTACTACCGCTTCAAGGCGTCGCTCGCCAACCCGTCGGGCGAGACGGTCGTGTCGAAGGACGTCGTCTCGGACTCGTTTTGGATCGACATATCGGCTCCCCTGGGGGAAGCGGCGTCTCGCCGCTTCACTAACACATCCCTGTGGCGTATCGACTTCTCGAAAGCGCGCGAGCCGCACTACGACTGGATGTGGGTCGACCTCTCGGGCGTGCCCGGCTGCCTGTTCCTCACGCGCGAAAAGACCTGGAGTGTCCGCCCCCGTTGACACGCGAAACGCGAAAATGTGGTATACTATTCGCCATGGCAGAGAAGATAGCAGTCTATCCGGGCACGTTCGACCCGATGACGCGCGGTCATTTCGACTTGATCACGCGCGCGGCGGGCCTGTACGACCGTCTCGTCGTGGCGGTGGCCGCGACGAGCGCGAAGTCAGGCGCGCTCTTCGACGCGCAGCACCGCATCGACATGATCCGCGAGGACGTGGAGAAGGCGGGGCTCGCCAACGTCGAGGTGGACATCCTCGACACGCTCCTCGTCGACTTCTGCCGCAAGATCGGCGCGCGCGTGGTCATCCGCGGCGTGCGCGTGTACTCCGACTTCGAGTACGAGTTCCAGATGGCGCTCACGAACCGGCGCATGGCGCCCGAGATCGAGACGCTCTTCATGATGCCGAGCGAGAACCTCGCGTACGTGACGGCGTCGACGGTGCGGGAGATCGCCCGTTACGGCGGCGACACGTCGCCGTTCGTCACGCCCGCCGTGCAGCGGCGCCTGAAGCCCGAGGGGTGAGGAAGTGGAGAAATCGCTGGTTATCGACGTCGCCCGGCTGGACCGTGACGGCGAGGATTTCGAGGGCGTGCTCGACGACGCCGTGCTCGACCTGCACGACGAGTACCTGCATCCGTTCGCGGGCATCCGCTACCGCCTGACCGTGCAGCTTGCGGGGCACGAACTACTCGCGCGCGGCACGCTGGAGCAGGATTTCGAGGCCGTCTGCTCGCGCTGCGGGGCGGATTTCGACTTCACGGTGACGGTTCCCGACTTCCTTGCGAGCCTCGAGACGGATGAAAAAACTGAATTTGCGGATTTGACGGATGAGCTCAGACAAAGTATAATACTCGCCCTACCGACATACCCGGTGTGTCGGGCGGACTGTCGCGGCGTGTGCCCGACATGCGGGAAAAACCTCAACGAGGGCCCCTGCGCGTGCGTGCACGAGGAGCGCGACGGCCGTTGGGGTGCATTGGACGCGCTCCTGCCGGGGACAGAAAATTGAGAAAGAAAGAAAGAGAGTAGTGCAACATGGCATCACCTAAGCACAAGAAGTCGAAAATGCGCAAGCGCCAGCGCGTGGGCCAGCTGGAGAAGGCGATCCTCGCCTCCGTCCAGACATGTCCGTCGTGCGGCGGAATCAAGCAGACGCACCGCGTCTGCCCGAACTGCGGCATGTACAAGGGCCGCAAGGTTCTTTCCGTCACCGCCAAGTAAGGTGCCATGATACGCATTGCACTTGATGCAATGGGCGGAGACAACGCACCGGGCGAAATTGTCCGAGGCGGAGTCGAGGCCGCTGTCGGCCTGGAGGACGTGAAGGTCCTCCTTGTCGGCGTCAAGGAGCAAATCGACGCAGAACTGGCGAAGTACCCCAAGGAAGTCGCGGCGGCCACGAAGAAGGGCACGCTCGAGGTCATTCACGCGCCCGACGTGGCGGAGATGGACGAAAGTCCCGTCACCGCCGTGCGGAAGAAGAAGGACTGCTCGATCAACGTCGCGATGCGCCTCGTGAAGGAGGGCCGGGCGGACGCGTTCGTCTCGGCCGGCAACTCCGGCGCGGTGGCGACGAGCGCCATCCTCAACCTCGGCCGCATCAAGGGCGTGCAGCGT
>JAFRSR010000017.1 GCA_017427485.1 Kiritimatiellia bacterium | reverse complement strand
GAAAAGCCGTACTTCTTCGCCCACGTGCGTATCGCCTCCGCGGACAGCGGCGCGTAGCCGATCTTGAACTGGGCGACGATCGCGTCCGGCAGCGCGCGGCTCGCGAGGTAGGCGCGCGCGGGCTCCGCCTCCTTCGCCTGCAGAAGGCAGCGGCGGAAGAAGTCGGCGAGCTGGCTGTGGAGTTCCAGCAGGCGCTTGCGCTGTCCGGCCTGCGGGTCCTCCTTCTCCTCCACCGTCACGCCGCATCCGGCGGCGAGTTTCTTCACGGCCTCGATGAACGACACGCCCTCCTGCTTCTGCACGAACTTGATGCAGTCGCCCGACTCGCCGCAGCCGAAGCAGTGGTAGAACCCCTTGTCGGGGTGGATGTGGAAGGACGGCGTCTTCTCGTGGTGGAACGGACAGCAGGCCATGTAGCCGCCGCCCGCGCGGCGCAGCTGGATGCCGTATGACGAGATCAGGTCGGCGAGGTCGGTGCGCGACTTGATCTCCTCGATCGTCGACTCTGGTATGCCGAAGGCCATCACACGAGGCCGGCGAGTTCCACGGCCTTGCCGATGTAGGTGGCGGGCGTCAGCGCGAGGAGACGCGCCTTGTCGTCGGCCGGTAGGTCAAGCCCCTCGACGAACTCCTTCATGATCTCGGGCGTCACGCGGCGTCCCCGCGTGAGCTCCTTCAGCCGCTCGTAGGGATGGTCCATGCCGACCTTCCGCATGACGGTCTGGATCGGCTCGGCGAGCACCTCCCAGTTGCGGTCGAGGTCTTCGGCGAGGCGCGCCTCGTTGAGCTCGAGCTTGCCGAGTCCCTTGAGCGTGGCCTTCGCCGCCACGAGCGCGTAGCCGAACGCGACGCCCATGTTGCGCAGCACGGTGGAGTCGGTGAGGTCGCGCTGCATGCGCGAGATCGGCAGCTTGCGCGCGAGGAAGCCGAACACGGCGTTCGAGAGGCCGAGATTGCCCTCGGAATTCTCGAAGTCGATAGGGTTCACCTTGTGCGGCATCGTGGAGGAGCCGATCTCGCCCTTCACGGTCTTCTGCTTGAAGTAGCCGAAGGAGACGTACGTCCACACGTCGCGGTCGAAGTCGAGGAGCACGGTGTTCCAGCGCTGGAGGGCGTCGAACAGCTCGGCCATGCCGTCGTGCGGCTCGATCTGGATCGTGAGGCGGTTCTGCCGGAGGCCGAAGCCCTCGATCACGCCGCGCGCGAGCGCCTCCCAGTCCACGTCGGGATAGGCGGAGAGGTGGGCGTTGAAGTTGCCCACGGCGCCGTTCATCTTCGCGGGCAGCACGATGCGGTCGATCTCCTCCTGCTGGCGGCGGAGGCGCGCCGCGACGACGGCGAGTTCCTTGCCGAGCGTGGTGGGCGAGGCGGGCTGGCCGTGCGTGTGGGCGAGCATTGGCACGGACGCGAACGCACGCGCCATCTCCGCAATCTTGTCCGTCACCTGGTCCTGCGCCGCGCGCAGCGCCTTGAGTCCGTCGCGCAGCATGAGGGCGTGGGACATGTTGTTGATGTCCTCGCTCGTGCAGCCGAAGTGCACGAACTCGCCGCGCGCCGCGAGCGGCGTGCCCGCGATCTTCTCCTTGATGAAGTACTCCACGGCCTTCACGTCGTGGTTCGTCGTCTTCTCTATGTCCTTCACGCGCTGCGCGTCCGCCACGGTGAAGCCGTCCGCGATCCGCGCGAGCGCGTCCGCCTCGTCCGCCGCGAGCGGCGGACACTCCGGCAGGCCCGGATGGGCGCAGAGCGCCGCCAGCCAGGCGCACTCCACCGCGACGCGCCGCTTCACGAGTCCGTACTCGGAAAAGACCTCGCGCAGCTCGTCGACCTTTGAACCGTAGCGGCCGTCCAGCGGGGACACCGCACACAACATGTCTATCGTCGCCATTTTTGACTCTCCAGAATTGTCTTGAAAGAAAGCGGGTGGTTTAGCGGTCAGCACAACTGGATTGCGCCGACGATCGCGCCGAGGACATAGCCCAAGACCTGTATTGCGCTCAGGTGTTGGGCGGCGAGATCGTTCAGCATCTTGTGGAAGCGCGCGATGTCCTGCGCGTTGATCGCCCTCTCGACGCGCTCGGCCAGGCGCAGCTTCTCGACGAGGGTGTCCTTGTTTTCCGACAGGTAGGCCAGCAGCCGATCCTTCGCGTTCGGCAACGCCGTCTGCTTCACCCACGTCCACAGCTTCTCAGACGCGAAGGCCTGCGAGATGAGCTTCGGAAGCGTCTCGTGCACATATTGAGCCGCATAGCCGTTGCATTTCCGCTTCAGCTCGCCCGTGAACCCTTCCAGTTTCGCCCGTCCCTGTTCGCTTCTCATCCACTCGCCGGCCTTCTCGCCGACCAGCACCAGCTTGTCTCGGAACATGACTTGCGTCGACGGCTGGCCCAGCCAGTCCGACAGCAGTTTGCGTATCTCCGCCTCGTCCGCGAAGAACTCCATCACAAAGTCCACAAGGAATCCCGGCATAAACGGCTTCGAATCCAGGTGCGCCCTCAGCTTCGCCCGAATGCCCTGCACGAGTTCCGGGGCGTGTGCGCCGATCACCTCGATGATCTTCCGAGCGAGAAACTCGCGCGTCTCCGGGTCGTTCAGACGCGGCGCGAGCGTTTCGTCCCAGAACGCCATCAGCTGGTCGGGGGTGACGAAACGCTCCAGGATTCCAACCACTGCGCTTTCGACTTGCGGGACGACCAGTCCCACCACGTCGGACTCGTGCCTCTGCAGCATATCCTTTACCATCTGCTGCATTCGTTCCATGACCTCGGGACGCGACAGATAGCCGCGAACCTCCCCTTCGAACTCGTCAATCAGCGCCTTCGGCGGCAACAGCTCCGTGCCCACCTTGTTCCCGATCTCCCGGGCCATGTTCGCCTTGTTCCGCGGAAGCAGCCCCTGCGGCCAGACGAAAAGCCATTTGTGCTTTTCATACGGCTTGAAGAGCATGAGGATCGCCAGCCAATTCGTGACATATCCGATCGCGGCGGCGACGAGGACGGGCAACGCCCAGCGCGACAGCCACGACGGCATGTGCCCAGCCAGACTCGCTCCAAACCGCCCCAGCACCGCCTCCAACACCACGTAGCCGAACGTAACGAAGCTCAGCGGCAGCAACACCATCTCGGCGAGCGCAAACGCGCGCGCCGCCATCGTCTTCGATGGGTCCCGGATGATCGCCCAGCGTAGAGCGAAACCAGAATTGGCGTCTTGCATATTTTCACTGTTTCCTTTGTCGGCGACAGACGGGAACGCTGAAATCAAGGCACCCCGTTGCGCCTTGGTGCGGAGTTTACCAAATTCCCCTTCTTCTGTCCATGGCGAATCGCGGGGATGGGGGTTTCACCCTGTTGTACGCAGTACGGCCAATATGGTATACTGTTGCCATGTCTGCCATTCCACCCACATCCGTAACGCTCCTCAACGACATCTCCGGCGACGCGACGAGCGTCCGCTGGACGGAGTTCTACGAAAAATACGCAGGGGCCATGCGCGCCTTCCTGCAGGCGAAATTCCCCATGGTCGAAGCCGACGACGTGATCCAGGAGACGCTCGTGGCCCTCGTCAGGTGCCTGCCGCGCTACCGGTACGTGCCGGACGAGCACGGCTACTTCCACAACTACCTGATGGGCATCGTGAAGCACAAGGCCGAGGACGCGCTCCGCCGTCAGGCGGCCCACGAGAAGCTGAAGGATCGACTCGGGAAAGAGCAGGAAGGACTGGCAAGGCCCTTCCCCGCGCCGGACGACGGTGCGGAGGAAGCCTCCTGGCGGAACGCCGTAAAGGAGACGGCGCTGCAGCAATTGCTCGCGGACGATTCGATCACGCCCTCCACGCGCGAGATCTTCCGCCACGTGGCGATCGAGCACGAGAAACCCACCGACGTGGCCCGCCAATTCGGAGTCACCCGCAACAACGTGGACCAGATCAAGGCGCGCATGATCGCGCGCCTCAAGGACCTCATCGCCGCCATGGTCGCCGCAAGGGCCTAGTACGCCTGGAGGAGCATTTCCGCGCGTTTGTTGTTCTGGCGCGTCGCGCGGTAGAGCCAGGTCTCGCCGCGTTCCGTGTCGCGCGCCACGCCGCGTCCCTCGAGGAAGCACTCGCCCACGATCGTCTGCGAGGGCGCATGTCCGCGCAACGCGGCCTTCATCGCGAGTTCAAACCCCTTCTTCTCGTCCTTCTCGGTCCCGAAGCCGTGAAGGCAGCAGAACGCAAGTCCGTTGATCGCGTTGAGATCGTCCTGCTCGGCCCCCCGGGCGTACCACTCGACGGCCTCCTCCGCGTCCTTCTCGCACCCGAGTCCGTTCAGCAGGCAGAGGCCGAGCGAGGCCTGCGCGGAGGCGACCCCCGCCTCCGCCGCCTTGCGGTACCATTCCACGGCGGCGACGCGGTTCGTGGGCGTTCCCCGTCCGTAGAAACACGCCTCGGCCACCGCGATCTGCGCAAGCACCTCTCCCTCTTCCGCCAATGGCGACATGCGTTCGAAATACTCCTCTTCCGTTTCGTCCGGACGCTGCAGCACCACCTCCGCCGGATCGACGGGGGCGGGAGGCTCCTCGACCTCCTCCACCACGTTGGTTGGAGACTCCTCCGGAAGTGCTTCGGGTGGGGAGGGCGTCGCCATCACTGGTTCCTGCGGAACAAGGTAACCCACCATCATCCTCTTGAGCTCGGCGCGGAACACGACGGCGAGGGCCACGGCGGCGACGCCGAGCGCGGCGAGCAGCCACAGGACGACCGCGCGCCTGTTCCGGCGGCGGACCGCCGTCGCGAACGCCTGCGCCGATTCGTAGCGTTCCGTGGGGATTTCTCGCGTCGCGCGGTGGATGATCGCGCGCATGGTCGACGGCGGATTCTCCTCGTAGAGGTACCACGCGATCTTGCCGAGGGAGAACACGTCGCCCTGCACGAGCGACTTGCCCTCCAGCAACTGCTCCGGCGCGGCGAAGTCGAGCGTGCCGACGCCGACGGGCTTGCCGTCCACCATCGAGACCTTGCGCGGCTTCCAGCCGAGAGGTGTGTGCGCGTTGCCGCGCTGCTTCACGAGGCCGAGGTCGATCAGCACGGGGTCGCCGTTCCGGCGCAGGAGGATGTTGCCGGGCTTCAGATCGCGGTGGACGTATCCCGCCTCGTGCAGGGTCTGGACCGCCTTCGCGACCTTGTTCATGAAATCCGGCACGTCGCCGCGCGGCATCGGGTCGGGCAGCGGCAGGAGGTACTCCATCACGTAGAACGGCCTTCCGCCGAACTCGCCGGAGCCGAAGAAGCGCGGCAGGGACGGCAGCGACAAGAAGCGGAGGGCGTCGATCTCCGCCAGGAACCGCGTCTTCAGGTTGCGCGCGTCGTTGACGAGGAGCTTCAGCGCCCCCTCGTAGCTGAGGCGCAGGTTGCGCACACGGTACACTTCGGACGACAGCCCGGCGCCGAGGTAGGCCTCCACGTGCCACTCCCCCACGCAGGTGCCGCACCGGAGACGGCCGCATCCGCAGCCTTCGCTCGGACGCGACTCCAGCCACGCCTCGACGGAGTCTGCCCCCTCGTCGCTCATCGCGCGGAGAGCAGAGCCGCCGCCGGCGGATCGAAGAAGAACGCGCAGTTCGGGTGCATCTGCAGGATGGAGCCCGGGCAGGTGTTCGTGACCGGCCCCTCGATGCAGCCCTTCACGGCGTCGGCCTTGCGGGCGTCGGGGCAGGTGCACACGATCGCGCGCGACCACATGATCTGCTTCACCGTCATCGAGTAGGCGTGCGTGGGCACGGCGGCGAGGTCCGGGAACCAGCCCTCGCCCACCTGCTGCATGCGGCATTTCTCGTCGAGCGCGACGAGGCGGTACGCCTCGTTCGTGTCGAAGTCGGCCGGCGGGTCGTTGAACGCGATGTGGCCGTTCTCGCCGAAGCCGATGCACGCGAGGTCGATCGGCGCCGCGCGCACGAGCGCCTTCAGGCGCGCGCACTCCGCCTCGGGATCGGCCGCCTCGCCGTCGACTTCGTTGAAGGCCTTCATCGGCTGGGGCGTCTGCGACACGAACCGCTCGCGCATGTAAGCGCGGAAACTCGCCTTGTGCGTGATGGGCAGCCCGGCGTATTCGTCGAGGTGGAAGCCCGTCACCTTCGTCCAGTCGATGCCCGGCTCCTTCACGAGCGCGGCGAGGAACTCGAACTGGCTCGCGCCCGTCGCCACGATGATGCGCGCCTCGCCCCGCGCGGCAATCGCCGCGCGGATGTGGTCCGCCGCCGCGTCCGCGGCGTGCTGGGCCATGTCGTTCTTGTCTTTCCCGACATAGATGTTCATGCCCACGTCCCTTCCGATCAGACGAGTTCCCAGCCCTTCGCGTACTCGCGCTGCCAAAGGTTTGCGCCTTCCTTCGTGAGGAGCGCGCCGGTCTTCGGATCGATGTCGATCGCCTTGCCGCAGAAGTACGAGATATTGGCCGTGAGCGCGAGGAAAGTGGACTTCACGCCGATGTCCGCGTTCGCGTACGCCTTCTCGGGCGTCTTCGCGCGGATGCAGTCGACGAAGTTCTCCAGATGCTCGCGCGTCGTGTCCGCCCAGCCGCCGCCGGAGCGGTCGTCGGTGTTCGTGAGCACCGTCTTGCCGGCCGTGTTCCACTTCTTGACGGACTTGCCCTTCTTGTCGAAGATCTCCACGCCGCCGCCGGGGCCGAAGAACGCCGCGCCGTCCGTGCCGTACACCATCGCGCCCGTCGAGACGTTCATGTAGGGCTTCTGGTTGACGCAGCAGAGGCCCTCCCACGTGATGAACCTGCCGTCCGGGAAGTCCCACGTGACGTTCTGCGTGTCGGGCCATTCCCAGTCGGCGTCCGGCGGCATCCAGTACTTGCCGCCCGTCGAGGCCACGCGGCTCGGCCAGTCCGCGCCGAGGCACCAGCGCGCCACGTCCACGAAGTGCACCGCGTTGTTGCCGCACTCGCCCGTGCCCCAGTTGCGGAACCAGTGCCAGTTGTAGTGGATGACGTTGTCGCGGTAGGCGACGCGCGGCGCGGGTCCCTGCCACAGGTCCCAGTCCAGCCACTCGGGCACGGCCGCAGGCTGGCCCTTGCCGATCGGATCACGCCTTGTCATGTACCACGTCTTGCCCCAGATCGGCTTGCCGATCAGCTCGCCCTTGCGCACGAGCTCCGCCGCGATGCGGAACGGCACGGACGAGCGCCGCTGGCTGCCCTGCTGGAACACCATGCCCGTCTTCCGCCACGTGTCGAGGATGATCTCGCACTCGCGCGGGCAGAACGCGCACGGCTTCTCCACGTATACCGCCTTCCCCGCGCGCATCGCCATCACGGCGCTCCATGCGTGGAAATGGTCGGGCGTCTCGGAGAGGATGCCATCGACGGACTTGTCCGCGAGGATCTTGCGCAGGTCCTTCTCCTTCTTCGGACGGCTCGCGCCGTTGCTCTTCTTCTCCACAAGGTCGGCTGCGTAGTCCATCGCGCGCGAATCCACGTCGCACACGTAGGCGATCTCCACGCCCGGCACCTGGAGCGCGCGCTGCACGACGGCCGCGCCGCGTCCCTTTTCACGGCAGCCCACGAGCGCGAGCCGCACGCGATTCGACGGCGCATACGCGCCGAACGCCTTTCCGGCAGACGCGATGAAGAACGCACCTGCCCCGCTGAGGATAAATTCTTTTCTGTTCATGCGCACATTGTAGCGCAAACCCCCGCCGCCGTCAAGCCGTTGCCCGTCACTTGGACAAGAGGCCGTGACGGGCGCTGAAGCCCTTGATGACGTCGCGCAGGTACGGGTTGGGGCGTTCGCGCAGCGCGGTCTGCATCTCCGCCAGCGCACGCGGCGCGAAACGCGGGTTCGCGTCCGCCTCGATCATGAGCGACTGGTAGACGGCCTCGCGCAGGTCGGCGCGCGCGTAGGGCGTCTGCGTGTACGACAGTCCCCAATGCGCCCAGTAGAGCGCACTCGCCAGCGGATGCGTCCAGTCCTGCGCGCCGTACTCGGCGTCGACCGCGCGCATTTTCTCCGGGTCGAGCCGGACCGACTCCCAGTCGCCGGACGTCCGCGCGTTGTCGATCTCTTCCTTCCACTGCTTGCGGTAGTACGCCGCGCAGTCGTCCGTGTTCATGCCCAGCTTGAAGCGGAACATGTCGGACAGCGACTTGTAGAGCTGCGGGTCGGAAGGATTCAGGCGCAGGCCGTCGTCGAGCAGGAGGCGGAGCCCCGCCCTCACCCAGCGCCAGCGGTCGGCCGGCGTGGG
>JAFRSR010000122.1 GCA_017427485.1 Kiritimatiellia bacterium | reverse complement strand
GTCGGGCGAGCAAAACGGGAATGAATCAAGGCTCACAGCCAATGTTTGCAGGGGTCCATGGGCTTGCAAGGTGTCCCGTTTTGCTCGCCCGAAGTATTCCCATTTTGCTCACCCCGCAACAGATGTCAAGTTTGAGATGGGCTTGGGTAAGGTGAAAATGGTATAATATTCGGCCTGAACATGAGCGGGGAAATGCACATGCGGAGACGGAGTGAGGTATTCAGCTGCATACCCCACGGGCGCGGAGCGCAGGCTGCCGCAGGGAATAGGTAAAAGTGTATAGTGAATAGGTATGCCTCGCGTATGTGAAATGATGGTGAAAGATGGTTGAAGCTGAACGGTTTGTTGACGGGCTGAAGGCGGCGGGCGCGGGGTTTTTCGCCGACGTGCTGGTGAGATTTCCATGCGGATGCCACAGTGCGGACAAGGGCGATTGTTCCAATAACTGTACCAATGAACTGTATCAAAAGGGGCTGGCCCTTTAGCCCCCTCGGCAGGGAATGTGAAGGTTTTTCAAGTGAAAGTGATTGAAGAAATAAAGAAAGGTGAGTCGGAACGGCTGGAGTTTAAGGAAGTTCCGAATGACCGTTCTGACAAGTGGCTGAAAACTGTGGTCGCCTTTGCCAATTGCCGTGGCGGGCGCATTCTGTTCGGGGTAGATGATAATCGCAAGGTGGTTGGACTTGTCGGCGATATTTTTGCCATGAAAGACGCAATAGCCGATTCAGTCGCGAACGCTTGCGTTCCAACGATTCCAGTTGAGACTTGCATTTCGACTATAAATGGGAAAACGATCATTATTCTTGAAATAGCGGCAGGGCGTCAAACGCCTTACTACCTTAAATCCAAAGGTGATGTCGCTGGCGTCTATGTTCGTTATGATGCAACAACGCGGCTTGCCGATGAGATGTCATTGAAAGAATTGAGAGTCGAGGGGTCGGGAAGGGGGTCTGATGAAATTCTGTGTCGTGGACTTTCTGTATCGGATGGGGACGTCTTTGCGCTTTGTGAACGGCTATATCAGGTTGCAATGGCAAATGCAACTGATTCAGAGTCGAGAAAACTGATCAAGCCTGCTCAGACGGCGCAGTTGGTCAAATGGGGGGTGTTGAAATCGTCCGGACAAAGTGTTGCCCCGACCAATGCGTATGCGCTTTTGGCTGGTAGCGATTTTTTTTCGCCAGTTGTCAAGTGCGCCGTTTTTAAAGGAACAGATAGATCCGTGTTTGTTGACAGACGTGAAATATCAGGACCTATAGACAAGCAGATAGAAGAGTCATACAAGTATGTTCTTTCGAAAATCAACCTTAGCTCCACATTTGGACAGGGTATTTACCGTAAGGATGTATACGAAATACCCCCGGCGGCAATCCGTGAGATTATAGTCAATGCAGTTGTCCATCGCAGTTATGTGAATGGGGAGGAAAGCCCTATAACGGTAGCCCTATACGATGATCGGTTGGAGGTGACTTCTCCAGGAAAATTGCCGCACGGAGTTACCGTTGAGAAAATGTTGGAGGGGTGTTCTGAATGTCGCAATAAGGCGCTTGCACAGGCACTGGCATACATGAACATAATCGAGGATTGGGGCAGTGGGATTCCACGTATATGCAGGGCGATAAGAAACGCCGACTTGAAGGATTTGGAGATTCAGCCTTGGCCGAATGCTGTACGAATGGTTATTTACCGTCAATCGCGGCCAGAGTCGGGGCGCAGTCAGGGCGCAGTCGGGGCGCAGTCAGGGGCGCAGTCGGAGGCGCAGTCGCAAAGAGTGAAATGCTTGGTACTTCTGAAGGCTTGCGAACTAGGCCGAAAAGCAATTGCGCAAGGACTAGGGACTTCAAATCGGTCTGGGCATCTAAGTCGGATATTGGTCGAACTTGTGGGTGAAGGACTTATAGAACCGACTCTTCCTGATAAGCCCAACAGCCGGTTACAGAAATATCGGTTGACGGAAAAGGGGTTGGAATATGTCAAGTCGATATCTGGTCATGAGGTTTAGCGCATCTCGGAAGTTTAAGATGTTGGGAAAGTGTCAAAATAGGTCAGACCTGTTTTCGCACAAATGATGCGTGGAAGTGGGCTTGGGCAAGGTGAAAATGGTATAATATCCGACCTAAACATGAGCGGAGAAATGCACATGCGGAGACGGAGTGAGGTATTCGGCTGCATACCCCACGGGCGCGGAGCGTCGGCTGGTGCAGGGAATAGTTGATAGAGGCAGTGTAAAACGCGGTAGGGACGGCGTTCCATCGCCGTCCGCGGCTGGCGGTGGAAAGCCAGCCATCCCAGAGTAATAGGAGATGAAGGAGAGTGGCATGGAGCAGCAAATCATCGTATACAAATCATCTGACGGGAGCGAGTTGCCTGTCAAGACCGATGGCGAGACGGTGTGGCTGACGCAGGAGCAGATGTGTAAGTTGTTTGGGCGAACGCAGCCAGTCATTGCAAGGCACATTGCCAACATATTCAAAGAGGGGGAATTGGAGAAGGAAGTGGTATATGCAAAATTTGCATACACCACTCGTCATGGCGCAATTGCAGGGAAGACTCAAGTTAAAGAGGTTGGCCTTTACGATCTCGATGTCGTCATTTCCGTTGGCTATCGGGTCAAGTCGATTCAAGGAACGCGCTTTCGCCAATGGGCGACGCGAATTCTCCGCGAGATGCCGCTGAACCGGCTTGAGGAGGTGTGGAAGATTGCCAAGCTCAAGCATCGCATCGTATGGATGCGGCAGAAAACGACATCAAGCAGATCAAGGGCGGCATGAACGATCTCGTCCAGCAGCTTTCGGCCCCGCCGGATCCGCCCCGCAAACGAATCGGTTTCGGCGGCGGCTCCGCATCGCCCGCCAAGCCGCGTGGCAAGAAATGAATGTGTCGAAACAGGTCAGACCTGTTTCCGCAAAAGTGATGCGTAGAAGTGGGCACGGGCAAGGTGAAAATGGTATAATATCTGGCCTAGACATGAGCGGAGAAATGCACATGCGGAGACGGAGTGAGGTATTCGGCTGCATACCCCACGGGCGCGGAGCGTTGTCAATCTGGCATCTGCCTGATGGAGCGGCTGGGCTATTGGAGTGTGATTCGTTTAATCGACAAAGGAGGTTGACGTGAAACTCGAGGCTGTGAGAATCAAGAATTTTCGCGCGTTTAAAGATGTCGAGATGACGGACATCCCGTCATTTTGCGTCCTGGTTGGCGCGAACGGCGTTGGCAAGAGCACGTTCTTTAGTATTTTTGGCTTCTTGAAGGATGCGATGACAACTGATGTCAACCATGCCCTCGTCAAAATCGGAGGGGTTCGCGGGTTCCAAGAAGTCAGAAGCCGGGGGTGCAGCGGCCCTATTGAGTTTGAAATTAAATTCCGAAAGGATCCCAATTCGCCACTGGCTACCTACACGCTCAAGATTGACGAAGAAAATGGACGTGCTTTTGTCGCATTGGAGCAATTGCGTTATCGGAGAGGTAGCAAAGGTCAACCATGGTCGTTCTTGAAGTTTGAGAAAGGTGTTGGTTATGCAGTCACGAATGAGCTTGATTCAAAGCTGATCTCAAATGAAAATGAGTTGACGCGTGACGAACAGCAACTCAAGTCAAATGACCTGCTTGCAATTAAGGCATTGGCCCAATTTCAGAAGTTTCCGGTGATTGTGGCTCTTGGAGATTTGATCACTCGTTGGTACGTATCTGATTTTCATATTGATCAGGCTCGGTCAGACCGTGATTCAGGTCAGATCGACCATCTGTCGCGAGAGGGGGAGAATCTGGCATCCGTCTTACAGTATCTTCAAAGGCAGCATCCGCAGATATTAAGTCGGATCATTGACCGGTTGAAACATCGGATACCAGGTGTGACTAATGTGGAGGCAAAAACGACGGAGGAGGGACGTGTTCTGCTGAAGTTCCAAGATGGCGCATTTGAAGATCCATTTCTCGCTCGATATGTTTCTGACGGCACAATTAAGATGTTGGCCTATCTGATTTTGCTTAACGACCCGGATCCATTCCCCATGTTGTGCGCGGAAGAGCCTGAGAATCAGCTCTATCCTTCCTTGCTTGCCGAGCTAGCCGAAGAATTCCGCGCATACGCTCATCAGGGGGGGCTTGTGATAGTTTCAACACATTCACCTGATTTTCTCAATGCCATTGAGCTGGACGAGCTTTTTTATCTGGTGAAGAATGATGGCTATACGACGATTTGCAGGGCCAGAGACGACAAGCAGGTGTCTGCTTACATGGCGGATGGTGATAAACTTGGCCGGATATGGAAAGACGGGCTCTTTCGCGGAGTTGATCCAAGATGATTGCGCCTACGCTCGTCTGCTGTCTTGAAGAGCCTTCTGCACGTGAAATGTTGGCAGGGGTCTTGGCGCGCATCTTGCCAACGGGTTGGAATGTTCAGTACATTGTTTTTGAAGGCAAGCAAGATCTTCTTAGGCGACTTGAGATGCGTGTGCGTGGATGGCAACTTCCGAATTCGTGGTTTCTCGTTCTTTGCGATCAGGATGCCCAGAATTGCAAGTGCTTGAAGTCACAGATTGCGATGATGTTACTTGCGACAGGAAAAACAGCCAAGATCCGCATCGCCTGTCATGAACTTGAAAATTTCTATCTTGGCGACTTGGCGGCTGTTGCTAAAGGGCTTTCATGTCCGAGTGTCGCTAAGTTGGCGCTCAAGACCATTTATCGGCAACCCGATTTAATTGCGAATGCGCCGGACCAACTTAAACGCATCACGGGAAATGGTTATCAGAAATGTGCAGGTTCGAGGGCGATTGCGCCCCATCTTGACCTGTCTGGTGGAAATCGTTCGCGTAGTTTCAATGCGCTGATATCAGCCATTCGCGAACTAACAACTTAACCACCATGAAACCTGAAATGCCGGTTGGCTTATGCAAGGTGAGGCACGGCACATATTCGGATATGTGACGTACCGCGAACGTGAAATGATGGAGGGCGCTGGAAGGTTTGTTGACGGGGTGAAGGCGGCGGGCGTGGAGTTCTTCGCCGCCATACCGGTTGAGTTACTGTACGGATATTACTGCACGGATGGTGTCTGACCCTTTGGTCCTCCCGTTGCCTTTTTAGCGATACATACGAACACAAATGTTGGCATATTAGACGATAATATATGCGGAATGATACATTTTTAGGAGTGGCTATCAATACTCACGAACATCGGCATACAAGTGAACACAACGACGGTTTATGGCAAGTTTCAACCAATATAGTTTATCTGGTTTAGAGAACCTACGATTGTATAGCGAAGGTAGTAGTTCGTCTGGATCTATAGAACTATGGTTTCCTTTCATTGAGTTGAATGGTAAAGTGAGGCTTGAAGATGCTATACGAAACCTTACCGATGTCGAGAGATGTGAGGCGGATCAAAAGGTCTTAGACACTTTTTTTCATGAATATATTCACATTGTGCAGTCAGTTAAATACGCAGTATGCCAATGGCCTTTTCTTCTTACGCTTCAATTTATATATGATGCATATTCCACCGCCAAGGCACGTCGTGATAATGGTGAGAATACATTGCTTCCGATAAAGCACTTTAGAGATTTCTACAAGTGGGTGGATCTTATATGTAAAGTATATGGTTCTCGCGAGAGTGTAACATTGCACGGGAAAGCGATTTGTCAAATAGGTCTTTTGGACATTCTGGAGGGTGCGGCTTCAATTATTGAGGAAAAGTGGTCCGGCGTTTGTTCTGGCACAAAGAAGTACAAGTTAGTAAGGGATGTTAATAGCGCATTATTGGGTGACAAGAAATTGGGAGAACGAAGTTTATTGTCCGTTATAGATGCCTCATTGGAAACGAAATTTCCGCATCGATCATTTGTTACGATATTAAAATCTCTACAAGGAGATGTTGTTGATAAAAGCGAAGACTTATATCTAAAAGGCAAAGAGATTCTTTATGCTCATGACGTTCCTCTTTTAACTTCGCAGTCAGATGATGTGATTTGTAGCAGTAAGTCGGTTCTTACGAGTAATATATTTAATCATTATCTAATGCACATTAAGAGATTGTATGGTGAGTTTGCGGGAGCTTTTAACAATCAACCTCCAATGACCTATATTTATGACGCTCTGGATGAAGACAAGAATTTCACAACGCATAGAGGGTTGCCTCTTTTACTAGTAAATTGGATATATTTATTTGGCTCTCCGGCAGTCCAGTACCAATCGGGTGAGATGGTTCAATTTGATAAAGACATAGGGACAAAATCAAACATTGACCAAGGAATAGCTGGCATTAAGGCTGTGGTTCGTTGCCTTTCGGACTCCAAAAACAATCAGTGCGCATTGCGGGGTGTATGTGAATGGGCCGCTAATCAACGAGCGGAAGGGTGTCCGCAAATTAGCGAAGATTGTATCAATAGCCCATGGAACAGTTACGCTACGAAAGGTGTGCTATGTCCGTTTACAAGCGTTTGGACTGCTTTTGGATTGAAAGGCTTTAGCAAAGGGAAGTGCATTGAAAATACAGAACATAATCCTTTTTCCTGTGATGCCATGCTTAAACAACTCGTTGGCGAATGTGGGCATGGAAAAACCAAATTGAAGATTGAAATTTGGCCTAACGATCCAGGTGCCATCCCACATTTTCATGTGTCTGGCGGCAAGTTGTTATCATGTGTACAGATAGAGGAGGCAAGGTACTTTAAGCACAATAAGTATTCTGACGAATTGAATCACAAACAGAGAAAAGAACTTCAATCTTTTTTGAACTCGCCATTTGAGAATGGTTGTCGTAGGAATTGGGATGAGGTTGTTAGACTTTGGAATCTGAACAATTCAGCATTCAAAGTACCAGAGAATGTGGAAATGCCAAATTATGCGCAGATTGCCGAATGAGAAGGTGGTCGTTGTAATTACACGCTAAATTTAGGCCTTTATAGGCATGTCCCCCAATCGTCGAATTCTGCTGAACATTGTCGCCACATACGGGCGGAGTTTGTATGCGCTCGTGTGCGGGGTGTTTATTAGCTGGTGAGTGGCGGCGGCGTTGGGCGAGACGGATTTGCGCTCGTAAGGGGTTGTTGACTGCATGATGGTTTTCTTTTGAGTGTGGTTACAAGTTGATTTGATGTATGCACCAAGGGACTTGTTGATAAGAGCGCGATTGGATAGTCGCATGTTGAAGAAACGAGATAGCAACATTGAGGCGTATCGGTGCTTCTTGATGTTTGGCATTGTAGCCTTGCATTGCGCTTATGTTACGCTAGGTTCCTTTACACGGGAGAATAACATATGACGGGTTGTTGCTGTATATTACGGCCATTGCTTGGGATGGTGTGATGCGTTGGGCGATGGCTTGGGCAAGGTGAGAATGGTATAATGTTCGACCTAGACATGAGCGGAGAAATGCACATGCGAAAACGGAATGAGGTATTCGGCTGCATACCCCACGGGCGCGGAGCGTTGCCGAGAATCGTGTCAAAACAGGTCTGACCTGTTTTGACAAAAAGGGATGGTGAGTGATGGTTGAAGCTGGAAGATTCGTTGACGGGTTGAAGGCGGCGGGTGTGGAGTTCTTCGCCGGCGTGCCGGATTCGTTGTTGAAGAGCTTTTGCGCGTATGTGACGGATATCTGTGTTGTGAAAAATGCTACTCCACCACTTCTACTCCATCAATGGGGGCAGACCCTCTAGACCCTTTAGACCCTCCAGATACAATTTTAATTTAATGTATCAATAGGGGTTGCATCCTTTAACTCCCCTGTTAGAGTGGAACGTTCAATTAATAAAAATACTATTTCCTATTTAGGGATTGAGTTGTTGCGGCTATGGGGCGCTATGGCTGTAGTGTGGATACACTATGGACCATCGCGTATGCCAGGTGTCATATTTGCAGTTCCCTGTTTTGTGGTGATGTCATTTTTTCTCTCATGGACGATATTTGATAATTTAGATACTGCACGATTATATAACCGTATAGGAAAGCTGGTTTTGCCATTCGTCACATGGGGATTCATTTCGTATTTGATTGCCATTGTGACAGGGGATAGGGCGGGAATAGAACCTTTGCTTTGGCAACTTAGTCTTGGTCATGCAACATGTACGCCACTCTATTATCTTTTTGATGTAACGGTAATAATCATTATTTTGTTTGTCATTAGGAAATGTTTCTCTCTACAGTTGTTTTTAGTTGTCTCTGCCTTTTTAGCAGTTATCTGTCTGTATGCGCAATATTCAGGTTTGAATTATTATATCTTTGGATCATTACCATTTGAGGCATCTTATCCCTTGGGACGTATTGCAGAATTGTTTCCCAATGCAGTTGCGGGATTTATTCTTGCGTCAATTAATCGTAAGGGATGGCTTAGGATAATAATTGGAGTCATATTGGTCGGCACTGGGTTGCTTATGGTTTCCCCTTGTCGAGTATCATCACAATTTGGTTATTCTGGTTTGGCCCCTCTCTTTGTGGCTTCTGGTCTAGTGCTGTTGGCAACAACTTGGACCGTGTCACCACGTCATTTTTCTTGGTTATATGTGTTGTCATCAACAACTGCCGGCATCTATTATATTCATTGTATAGTAGGTGTTGTCTTGACACATCTTGGATATGGCAGTTATTTGTTGGTTTTACTTGTTTCATTCCTTATTGTGTTGCTTGGACTTCATTTGCCCGGATTTTACATGTTATTCAATGGGCGGCGGCCAGTGCTACGGAATGTCAATGGGCAAAAATAAAGGAGTATTATAATCATGTTAAAAGGAATCTCCACATGCATCGGCCCAGAATTGTTGAAAACTCTGTGTGAAATGGGGCATGGAGATGAAATAGTCCTTGCAGATGCTTATTTCCCCGCTCATTCCGTCAATACGCGCGTGATCCGTGCGGACGGTGTGCGGATTGGTGACTTGCTCGCGGGCATCGCGCCGCTGTGGTCATTTGACCGCTACGCTCCGCCGATTGTGATGATGGCCCCTGTTGTCGGCGATGTGCTTGATCCGGCGGTTGAGGAATCCTATCGTGCGGCACTCGAATGGCAAGGCGGCATTGACCGGATTTCTCGCGAAGATTTCTACGCGCGTGCGGGGAAGGCGTTTGCCGTTGTGCAGACGAGCGACACGGCACAGTACGGGAACATCCTCCTGAAGAAGGGCAATTTCACCTAAGAGGCGATTGGCATGTTTGACGTCATTGTCATCACGGCGGCGAACGAGGCGCAGGCGGCGGGCTACCGCGAGCAGGTCGCCTGGCGACGCGCGAACGGTTTCTTCAATGACCGCACCGAGTTGATGGTCGTGCCGGATCCGGGCGGACGCCGCGTCGGCTCGCTTGGCGCGACACTCAACGTGCTCGTGGAGCTGGCTAGCCGCGCGAAAGGCGATCTGTTCGCGGGACGCCGCATCCTTGTGTGCCACTCAGGCGGCGACAGCCGTCGCACGCCCGCCTACGCGGCGCTCGGCAAGGCGTTTACGCCGTTGCCGTGCACGACGGAGGAAGGACGCCCCCTCGCGCTCTTCGACCTGATCGTCCGCGAAGCGGACCGGTTGCCCGCGCCGCAGGGCGGACAGCTCCTCGTTCTCTCAGGTGATGTGTTGGTCACTGTGGATCCGTCCAGCATCGATTTCTCGCAGCCGGGGCTTACGGGTGTGGCGTGGTTCACGGAGATGGCTCAGGGATCGCGCCATGGCGTGTATGTGGCACCGGACGAGGCGTCGAGCGCGTGTCGCCCTGTTGTCGATTTTCTCCAGAAGCCGTCGCCTGCCGAGGCCTCCGCCGCCGGTGCCGTGGACCGTTTTGGACGTGTCGCGGTGGACACGGGCATTCTCTCATTTGATCCGGCGCTTTGCCGTGCGCTGTTGGCGTTCGCGCGCCGGAACCGGAGCTGGCTTGCGTCGGCTCCATGCCTCGACGTGTACGAGCACTTCACATACGCCTTGGTCGGGAAGGGTGAAGGACGCCTCGCGCGGGCGTTCCACGGTACGCCGTTCCATGTGAACGTGTTGCCGTTTTGCGAGTTTTTCCACATGGGTTCCAGCCGCGAGCTACTCGCAGGCGTGACTGAACCGTCCCCGACCGCCGCAGCCCACGCCTTCCGCGCCGGAGTCTGCGCGGAGGTGCCGGGAAGTCAGGCGTTCGTGTTCAACAGCTGCGCCGATGCGCCAATTCGCGGACGTGGTGGTCTCGTTGAAGGTTGCTGGCTCGTGTCGGGCGCGCGCCTTGGCGGCGCGAACATCGTCACGGGCGTGCCGTACGCCTGCACCGTGCCGATCCGTCTGCCGAAGGAGACGGGTCTCGTGTGTCTGCCGATCGGCGAGAAGGACTGGACGGCCGTCGCCTACCGCCTCGACGACAACTTCAAGGCCGACGGTAAATGGGAGCGTCCCCTTTGGCATGTCGGCGCCATTGATGACGCCGTCACCCACGCGCTCGGCACCCTGCGTTCCGCGCCACGCCCCGCACGGCGTCTCCAGTCGCTTGCGGCGCTCATGCCGCGCGTCAACCATGCGCGCCTGATCGCGGAGAGGTCTGCCATTCTCCGCGAGGTGACGCGCCGGCGTGTGGCCGAGGTGGTCTCGCGCAGCGTGACGCTGCCGACGGCTCCGCGTCCGGCGGCGATCCTCCCAGACCAGGTGGTGTGGGTGACCTCACCCGTACGCATCGACTTCGCGGGCGGCTGGAGCGACACCCCGCCCATCTGCCTGGAGCGGGGCGGGACGGTGCTGAATGCCGCCGTGACGCTGAACGGACAGTACCCCATCCAGGTGATGGCGAAGCTTTCCTCCGCGCGACGCATTCGCATCAACTCGATTGACCTCGGCGAGAGTCGTACGTTTACCTCCGCGGCCGAACTGCAGGACCATTCCGATCCGCGCGACTGGTGCGCCATCCCGAAGGCCGCGCTCGTGCTGACTGGCATCGTCCCATCACAGCGAGGTGCCTCGCTCGGGAAGTGGCTCTCCACTTTGGGTGGCGGACTCGATCTCACGATCTTTTCCGCGCTCCCGAAGGGGAGCGGCATGGGCACGAGCTCGATCCTCGGCGCGGCTGTGCTCGCCTGCCTTGACCGCGTGCTGGGCGTGCCATACGATGCCGGACGGCTCATCCGCATGACGTCGGTTCTGGAACAGCGCATGCAGACGGGAGGCGGGTGGCAGGACCAGATCGGCGGACTCGTTCCCGGTGTGAAGCTGATCGCCACGCAGCCCGGGGCAGACCAGACGCCGACCATCCGCTCTGTGCCATTTGACGCGAAGGGGACACGGGATATCTCCTCGCGCTGTCTGCTCTACTTCACGGGTCAAAAGCGCATGGCGCGCAACATCCTCGGCAATGTCGTGAACCGTTACGTGTCGCGTACGGGCGGAATCCTCGATATCGTCTCTGCGCTCAAGCGCGGGGCATCTGCTGCAGCGGATTGCCTGAACCGCCACGACGTAACCGGATTCGTTGCGCGCGTGCAGGAGTATTGGGAACTCAAGAAACGGATTGACCCCGGGTCGACGAATGCGGGAATTGAGGGATTGATCGCGCGCGTGAAGGGTACGGCGAGCGCCGTCCTTCTGCCAGGTGCGGGCGGCGGCGGATTCCTCCTCGTGGTCGCCAAATCTGCGGCAGCAGCGCGGCGTCTGCGGGCCGACCTTGAATCCAATCCGCCGAACTCCCAGGCGCGTATGTTCGACTTTGACATCGATCCCGTGGGGCTGAAAGTGACGGTGCTGTGATGTCCGACGACCTTCTTCACATCCGAACATTTCCCCGTGGACGGCAGTTGACCGTCTTCGCGATGCTCGTGAGTTGCTTCGCGCTGTGGGGGCTTCTCAACAACATGACGGACAACCTCGTGCCCGCTTTCCAGCGCATCTTCACGATGGATCCCTCCCGCGCGGGTCTCGTACAGGTGGCTTTCTACGGGGCGTATGCCGTTCTCGCGCTCTTCGCCTCCATCATCGCCGAGGAGTTCTCCTACCGTGTAGGCGTGTTGGCGGGCTTGGCCGTCTACGTAGTGGGATCGCTCCTCTACGTGCCGGCCTGCTTGTGCGCGAGCTTCGACATTTACTTCATCGCGATCTTCACCGTGGCGGCGGGATGTTCGCTCCTGGAGACAACGTGCAATCCGTATGTGCTGTCCCTCGGCGATGAGGCGACCGCCGTGCGCCGTCTCAATTTCGCGCAAGCGTTCAACCCCGTGGGGTCCATCCTCGGCATCTTCCTCGCACAGAAGCTCATCCTCGCGAACCTCAACCCCGCGACGGCGGCCGAGCGCGCGCAGATGGCGCCGGATGCGCTCGCGGGAATCGTCCACAACGAACTGTTCTGGGTGTGTGTGCCGTATGTGGGGCTCTGTGCGTTTGCCGCACTTGTGTGGGTGTTTTTCCTGCGGATCAATCCGTTCGTCTCTACCTTTGCGGAGAAACGAGTCGGCTTTGGACGCGTGGCGACGGCGGGACTTTTTGCCATTGTTCCGTTGACTACGCTTTACTTCCTCTTCCCGCAAATGGACAAGGTATTGTGGATCATCTGCGGCATGGCGGGGCCGTTTGCCTATGTGCTGCTCGTAAAAGACTATCGGGAGATGCTTGGGATCCTGCTACGGCGTCCGCGTTACTGGTGCGGCGTGGTGGCACAGTTCTTCTACGTGGGCGTGCAGATTGCGGTGTGGACGTGGATCAACGCCTACTGCCAACAGGAGTTCGGCGCGAAGCCAGACGAGGCGGCGTTCTACTATCTGGCATCGATCATCCTTTTCGTCGCAATGCGGTGGGTTGCGACGGCGCTCATGCGTCGCGTGAACCCCGCGTTGCTGTTGGCAGGCTTCGCGTTCGCGGCCATTGCGTTCACGGCGGGGGTGATGTATCTGCCGTCAACGCCGCTCTTTACAGTGTTTGGGCATCCCATTGCCTGGAACGCCCTCGCGCTCATCTGCGTGACGGGCTGCATGTCGCTTATGTTCCCCACGATCTACGGCATGGCGCTCGGAGGCCTCGACCAGCGCGCGTTCCGTCTTGGTGCAGCGGGACTCATCATGTCGATTCTCGGTGGCGCGATCATCACGCCCTGGATGGGCGCCATCGCAGGTTCTGAAACTTCGGTATGGTTTGCGCTCGTACAGGGTTTTGATGTTGTGCGTAATCTTGACTTACAGGTGTCTTGCCAGTCCATTCGCGCCTCGTTCGTGGTGCCAATCATTTGTTTTGCGGTGATTCTTGTATATGCTCTTCTATTTCGACGATCGCCAGAAAGAAGTTGATACGAACGCCTTATGGAGTTGTACGATGAAAAGAATTAAGGTCAAATTTGTTGATCAGTGGTATGGGCACAAACCAGAAAAGGACAAGTTCTTTCAATTGCTCTGTAAACATTATGATGTTGAATTAAGTAATACGCCCGACTACTTGTTTGATGGCGGGTTGGGGCACGAGCATTTGAAATATGACTGTATCAAGATTCTCTCCGTTGGTGAGAATCTTGTTGCAGATTTTAATAATTTTGATTATGCCGTAGGATTTGATCACCTTGAGTTTATGGACCGTTATGTTAGGGTCCCCCTCTTCTTTTTTTCCGATGAGTTTGCTCAATTGTCGGAGCGTCATAAGATTCCCCCGAAAGAATCTCTGCTAAAACGAAAATTTTGTAGCTATGTGGTTTCAAATGGAGGGGGCGCCGACCCGCTTCGCGAGACTTTTTTTCATCGACTAAGCAAATACAAGCGAGTAGACAGTGGCGGTAGATTCATGAATAATGTCGGTGGGCCTGTGCCTGATAAAAATGAGTTTTGCCGACAGTACAAGTTTAATATTGCGTTTGAGAATAGTTGTTCGCCGGGCTATACAACAGAAAAAGTTATGCAACCATTGACCTATTTCAGCATCCCGATTTATTATGGGAATCCAATGGTTGACCGTGACTTTGATTTAGGTTGTATGGTACATGTTGCAGGACCGGATGATGTTGAGCGTGCTGTTACTGAAATTATAAGATTGGATAAGGATGATGATGAGTACATCCGTCGGGCGACAGCGCCATGTCTGGTACAACCCATAGATTATTATGAGAAGTTGTTAGAGAGGTTCCTTGTACATATTATTGACCAGCCTCTGTCAGAAGCCAGGCGGCTCAATATATATGGTTTCCAGCCAACGCTTCGGGCAAGGGTCGCGCGTCTTTACAAATTGGAGGATGCACTTCGCTACCCAGTTCGGTTATTGCGCAAATTGAAGTGGTTTTAAAAATTCATCCTGTACATGTTACCATGTCTAAATCTTTTGAAAAGTTTAGGAACAACGGCTAGATCGATTGTGAGATGATGTAGCTTGGCTGGACGCTGAAACACATGTTTGAATCGGCAATCCGCGACGTGGTGGCGTATTTGGAATCTTATGGTACAAACACTTAAGGAGACAAGAGAATGAGCAAGATGTATGTAGTCCTGGCACCGATCAGGATTTGCGACCTGGGCGGGTGGTCCGACACGTGGTTCGCCAAGCACGGGGCTGTCCTTAATATCGCGGTGAGTCCATATGCGGAATGCCGTATGGAGGTGGCGGAGGTACCGCAGTGGCGCGAGCGGTTCTACTTCACAGTGGATGACTATGGTGACCGCTACAAGCTCGACCCGCAGAACGTGACGTTCGACCGTCATCCGCTTCTGGAGGCGTGCGTGAAGTCGATGCCGATCCCCAAGGGACTCGACATCGAGATATCTCTGCATTCGTCGATACCCGGCGGCTCGTCCACGGGTACGTCGGCGGCCGTCACAGTGGCGCTCCTGCGGGCGTTGGACTGCCTGACGCCTGGACATCTTTCGCCGGATGAACTGGCTGTGAAGGCGCATGAGGTGGAAACGGTCCACCTTGGGCAGCAGAGTGGTATCCAGGACCAGATCTGCTCGGCGCACGGAGGCATCAGTTTCATCGACATGGACGAATACCCGCACGCGACGGTCAAGCGGGTGGACGTCGATCCGGCGACGCGCGACGAGCTGGAGGCCCGCCTGTCGGTCATCTTCCTCGGGCGCACGCACCATTCGTCGTCGGTCCACGAGGAGGTGATCCGCGGACTACTGGAGGGCGGCTCGATGGACAAGCTCGAGCCGTTGCGGCGCGAGGCGGTTGTCGGTCGTGACGCGCTGCTGGCGGGTGATCTGGCGTCGTTCGGCGCGGCGATGATCCGCAACACCGAGGCGCAAGCTAACCTGCATGAGACGCTCGTGTCGGAGACGGCCCGCAAGATATTCGACGTGGCGAAGCATTACGGTGCGATCGGCTGGAAGGTGAACGGCGCGGGTGGTGACGGAGGTTCGGTGACGATCCTCTCCGGAAGCGACCGCTACGCGCAGCGGTCCATGTTGGAGGAGATTAAGACGATGGGCGGCGGTATCCGTGAGATCGGCATCCGCCTCAACGACACTGGTGTGAAAGTGATTTGTGATTAGTGAGTAACGAATAGTGGCTAGAGAGCGAAAGGAGATGGTGGAGATGGACTTTTCGAGGAAGAACGTCATTGGGCGCGTTGGGCGCATGGAACAGCTGGCTGGCATCAAGCGGTATGCGTTCGAGGACGGCAAGGGACGCGGGATGCGGGCGTTCGAGGTCGTGAACGGCAGCGGATTCGACTTCACGGTCTACCCCGACCGCGGCCTTGATATTGGACCGGCCCGCTACAACGGGCTGCCGCTTACCTGGACGACGCGCAACGGTCCCGTTGCCCCCGCGTTCTACGACGCGACTGGCGTGGAGTGGCTGCGCACCTGGGCCGGCGGGTTGCTGACGACGTGCGGCTGGCTCAACGTGGGCGGGCCGTGCGTTACGCCGGAGGGCGAGCAGGGGATTCACGGGCGCATGGACCACACGCCCGCAGAGGAGGTCAACACGCGCGCGTTCTGGAACGACGTTGGCGAGTATGTGCTTGAGATTACGGGGCGGATTGTCCATTCTCGGGTGTTCGGCGAGAACTTGGCGACGAGCCGGACGATCGCGACGAAGCTGGGCTGGCCGGGTGTGACGCTGACCGACCGCACGGAGAATCTTGGCGCAGCTACGTCGCCGCTGATGCAGCTCTACCACATGAATTTCGGTTGGCCGTTTATCAGTGAGGAGACGCGTCTCGTTGCGCCGCCGCACAAGGTGACGCCGCGCGATGACGAGGCGGCGAAGGGAATCGGCGAGTGGGATAGGTTCCTACCGCCGACGCCAGACTTCGCGGAGCAGGTTATTTACCATGAACTGCCCGTTGGAGAAGATGGATTCTGTTCGATTCAGATACGTAATGATAATTTCTTGAAGCCGTCCGGCAAGGAGGCGCTACAGCTTTCCTTCCGCAAGGAAGAGCTACCGTACCTCGTGCAGTGGCGGATGCCGGGAGTAGGCGACTATGTGATGGGACTTGAACCCGCGAACTGTCATGCTGAGAACTATAACAGTATGGCAGAGAAGGGGCTTTTACGTTACATAGAGCCTGGGCAATCCATTGCGACGTCTCTGAAGGTTGAGTTTGTCTGAAACACAACTATCAACGGTCGTGGCGTGTACGCGTTGATATACGAAAAGCAGAAGGAGATTACATGAAACGGCTTCACATGTGCCTTGATCTGGCGGCGCATCCTCAGGTTGGCGGTGGGCAATTTGCATGGCAGATCGCCTGCGGTCTCTGGCGTCTCGGTCGATACGAGATAGATGGCATTGCGCATCGCGAGGACGTGCATACGCTGCCGTTCAAGGTCCGTCGCGGCTTTTTCCCAAAGCGCTATTTCTACAATCGCCAGCCGTGGCACGGATTCTGTCCTTTTACGTACAATACCCTTGTAGGCGATTTCCGTAGCGATGTAAGCATGTTCTTTACGAACACGATGCCAATCCTGCGAATGCGTGGCAAGACGATTGCGATGATATACGACTTGATTCCGTTCCGTGTGCCTGAACTGTTGCTCAGGGATCGTTACACGAAGGAATCGCTTGCGGCCTACTGTCGTCAGCACGAGTATCTAGCGCATCATGCCGACAAGGTCGTGACGATAAGCGAATATTCGCGAAAGGAGATTGCAAAGGAGTTCGGCCTGCGCGAGGATAACATCCCCGTTGTGCCATGCGGCGTGAATGCGGCGCGGTTCGCTTCTCTCGCAGAGGGTGATCGGCCTGAGGCCGAAGTGAAGGCGAAGTACGGTCTCCCCGATCGGTTTATCCTCTATTTCGGTACGACGGCCACGTATAAGAATGTCGCCAATCTCATTCGGGGCTATGCACGCCTGCCAGACACGATTCGAAGGAACACGCCGCTTGTCGTGACGCACGTGAACGACGAACTTCGCAGGGTGGCTGGCGAAGAGGGCGTTTCTTCGCAGGTGAAATTTCTGGGCTATGTTGACGAAGTGGACAAGCCGTCGCTTTATCGACTCGCGAGTGCCTACGGGTTCCTCTCGCGCATCGAGGGATTTGGGCTTACACCGCTTGAGGCGATGTCGGCAGGAGTCCCCACGCTTGTCTCAAACTGCACGACCTTGCCGGAAGTCGTGGGCGATGGTGCGCTCGTCGTAGGGCCGGACGATCTTGACGGAATAGCCGTAGGATTCGAGCGGTTGTTGGAGGACGGGGCTTTCCGCGACGAACTCGTGGAGAAGGGGCGTCGCCGCGCTGCGCAGTTCACCTGGGAAGAGGCCGTACTCAAGATGGCTGAAGTGATTGACAACCTAATTAGAGATTAGATGCTCGCATGACAGCGTCGCAACGAATTATCTTGAATGCTGCAGCCACCTACACGCGGTCGCTTGTGGGGATGGTGATTGGACTGTTTAGCATCCGTTGGGTACTAGCAGCATTGGGTCAGAGCGACTATGGCCTCTACTGCGTGGTGGGTGCCCTTATTCCGTTCATCACGTTCTTCAACAGCATCTTGGGCGTGAGCGTGGCTCGCTACTATGCGTATTCGATTGGGCAGGCAGAGAAAAATGGTGCGACGGGTGTCAATGACGACTTGAAGCGGTGGTTCAACACGGCGCTTTCCATCCATCTCGTTGTGCCGCTCGCTCTCATTTTGATAGGTGCGCCGTTGGGGGAATATGCCATAAGGCATTGGATCAACATTCCGCCTGATCGTATTGCAGCCTGCGCATGGGTTTTTCGAATTGCCTTGGTGACAACATTTCTTAACATGGCGTCCGTACCGTTCACGGCAATGTATACGGCTAAGCAGTATATAGCCGTGTTGGCGGGATTTGGGATCCTAGCCTCTGTTCTCAACTTCTGCTTTGCCGCCATGCTCTTTCATGTGACGGGTGACAAGCTGATCGTCTATGCGATTTTCATGTTGATCGTGAACGCCGGGATCCCTTTCTGCCAGATATTCTTTGCTGTCGTCAATTTTCCTGAATGCCGGATGAAGATTACATATTGGCGGGACCGGAAACGCCTGTCTTCTGTCATGTCCTTTGCGGGGTGGACGTTATTTGGCGGCGGCGGCGGCCTGCTTGCCACACAGGGAAATGTATTCGTGACTAATCATTTTTTTGGGCCGGTTTTGAACACGAGCTATGGAATCGCGGGTCAGTTGGTAGCCCAGACCGGTACGTTGGCGAATGCGTTGATGGGCGCATTGTCTCCGGCGGTGACTACACGGGAAGGGCGCGGCGACAGGTCAGGAACAATACGGATGGCTTCCAGTACGGGGAAAATGGGTGCGTTATTGATTCTCGTTTTTGCGATTCCGCTGGTGCTGGAGTTGCCGACCGTCTTGAATCTTTGGCTCAAGGAGGTGCCTCCGTATGTCGTGCCTATCTGCGTGCTGGTGTTATTAACCAACCTGCTTGAAAAAGTGACCCTTGGCCAACAGATGGCAATTGCCGCTGCAGGGCGAATCGCCTGCTGGCAGATGACGGGCGGATCATTCTTGATGGCATCTGTTCCGGCGACTATAGTTCTCGTCACTTGCGGTGTCGGTCCGGTCTCCGCTGCAATTGCCTTTCTAGCCGCCACGTTCGGATGCTTCTCGAGTAATATTTATTTCGCCCGTCGATTGTTGGGGATGCCGATACTGCCGTGGTTGCGCACGGTGTTTGTTCCGTTATGTGTGGCGGTCGGGCTCACATTCGTTGTTGGCATGTTCCCGCGTCTCGTACTTCCCGCGTCATTTTTGCGAATATGTGTAACGACTTGCTGTACGCTGTTAGCCTTCATGCCGTTGGCATGGTTTGTTGTTCTATCCGCTGTGGAACGCCAAAATATACTTGATAACATTATTGCCATAAAGCGTAGATTCAACCCGGCCCGAAGAACCAGTTAACTCGTTTTAGTAAGATTTTTATGGCGAAGAAATCAGTTGTTTTTGTCACGCAACCACTCGTATGCGGTGGTGTTGAGAAGTCATTGCTGTCGGTATTGGCAGAATTGCCGCCTGATAGGCTCAATGTTACAGTCTGGCTCACCGAAAAGCGAGGAGAACTTTTGCCTTACGTCCCTTCTTGGGTCAAGGTTGAAGAAGTTCCTTTGTCGCAGATGGACAGGTATGAGATTAATCATGGACGCAAGTCGGCTTTGCTCTATGCAGTAACACATTTTCGATGGGTTCATGTGGTGCGGATGTTGACGGCACGCATCTGCTGGTGGCTGAGTGGAGGCAGTTGGATCGATTACAATGCGAAAATAGTGGCTGCAATGGTTGGCCGGATTAAAGCGGAAAAGATGTCTGATCGATTCGACTACGCATTCGCCTACACGGGAAATATGCTATGTGCATTGATTGTCCGCAATCTGGTCGATGCTCCTATGAAGGCGATATGGTGTCACGATGAGACGGCCATAGACAGTGCGAACGAGAAATCATGGAAAGATATCCGTGCTTCATTCACGCATCGTTTCGCTACGCGGCAGTTGAGTGAGAGAATAAATGTTGCAATTGCTCCTGCGAGGATTCTGCAGTTTGAAGAAATGCCGTATTTCCTTGATTTCGGTCTTGCCTGCAGGATGGCTGATGATGGAGATGGTTTTACAGACGGATATGAGGGCTTACGTATACTTACAGTGGGGCGGCTTGCAGACCAAAAAGGGATTGACAATGCCATTCGGCTTGCGGCAAGGTTGAAGACTGATGGCCTCAAGTTCAAATGGTATGTCGTTGGCGGCGGTGATGAACGGGAAAGATTAGAGCGGCAGATTGCAGAGAGTGACGTCGGTGATTGTTTTGCGCTACTTGGACAGTTCATCAATCCCTACCCGTTTTTCAAGGCATGCGATATATACGCGCAACCCTCACGATGGGAGGCGTATTGTATTACTGTCGCCGAAGCGCGGATGTTCAACAGACCCATCGTCTGCACAGACTTTGTGGGCGCACGGGAACAGTTGATTGAAGGCAAGACCGGTTTGATCGTCCCCCTTGGCGATATGGACGGGTTTTATAAGGCGTTGAAACGACTACTGGCAGATCAAAGATTGCGAGAATCGCTTTCTGCAGCACTTGCGCATGAAACTGCCGATTCCGTTATTGCCGCCCGCAACGCTTGGTATAGGCTGCTAGGTCTAAATGAGGAATGAATTCACGATGAAGACAGTTGTCTATTATGTTTATGGTGACATGTTGCCGACTAATGTCGGCAACAAGAAAGCCATGTTCGAGTATTTTCGGTATCTTGTCTCTCTTCATGGAATAAAGTTGCGCCTATGTATCATCGGAACCGTTCCAGAAGATCATCAGTCCATATATCGTGACATGGGTGCAGATTTGCGAGTCATAAAGCCGAGCAGTAGATGGTGCTTTCTGGAATTACTGAACAAGTTCGTATCAAGGCTTGGTATCGACATGTGGCGTACGTTCTTTTCAGGATTGGCGTATCGGAGGGTTTTTGGAAAGGTTTGCGACGGTGCCGATGTCATCATTATGAATTATGCTGGTTGGTTCGAGTTGCTGCCTCGTTCCGTACTCAAGGCGAAGACAATAGTACTTACGCTTGACTTGTTCTTCTATCGACGAGCAAGCATCATGGGCCAGGGCTTTTGGACAAAGGTTTCTGTCGGCTTGAATCGAAGAATAGAAATTTCAGTTCTTCGGCGTTTTGCCCGTGTGGCAGTTCTTGCCGACTATGAAGAAAAGATTTTGAAAGAGAATGGAATCGCTGCTGACCGTATCATCCGCGTAGGGATGCCGCTCACTCCTCCGCCTGATGAAGTGGCGTACACCCCGTTTTCTCAGAGGAAATATGATTTCGTGTATGTCGCGAGCAAGGGAAGGGAGAATGAACTGACATTTCGTTGTTTCATCGAGAGCGTTGTTCCGTTATTGCCAAGACGTGACTACAGCATAGTTGTTGCTGGGAGGATATGTGACTATATCGACTGTACTGGTTTGCCTGAAAATTTCAAAGTTGTCCGCTTGGGATTTGTAGAGGATGTCGGGAGCGTGTTTGGGCAGGCTCGGATTGGAATCGGCACGGTTCCATGCGGATCTGGCATAAAGGTCAAGGTAGTAGAGATGGCTATGCATCTGTTGCCGATAGTAGTCAAGAATTCTGGTGCAGAGGGCATTCCGTTGCGGGGTGCGGGATTCGTTAACATTGATCAAATGCCGGAACAAGAGGTCAAATCACGAGTAACGACTTGGCTACTTTGCCCTGAACAGGCGCAACGTGATGGTCACGAGACTGGAATGGGTGTTCGTACAGCATTTTCGGCCGATAATATCTTGCGTCACTTGAAATCGGCGATTCTGGATTGAGGTCATTGTGATGCCGCTTAAGACGTTTGTTATAAATCTTGAAAGAGATACTGAGCGCATGGTCTCGATTGATTGTCAGCTTAGGAAGCTAGGTCTTGCGTACGAGCGAGTATCAGCGGTGTATGGGAAAGATATGTCGGTAGAAGAACGGCGTGAGGTATTTAGCGCGTTCCGCTGGTGGTGTGCGATGGGACGCCCGGTTGCGCCTGCCGAGATTGGGTGTGCTCTGAGTCATTATAAGATTTATCGGCAGATGGTGGAAGATGAGAAGTTGCCGTATTGCTGTATTCTGGAAGATGACATTGCGTTATCCCCACAGTTCAATTCGACACTTCGGGGTGTGGAGCGGTGGATTGATCCAATGAAGTCCCAGGTCGTTATACTGAACGATCACCAAAATGCATATGGAGGTTTGTCGGCCGGGATTCACAGTTCTCCGGGAGGAACATGTACTGACGGATATGTCTTGACGCGAGTTGCCGCACGGAATCTGTTGGAAGCAAATCTTCCGATAATCGTGCCATGTGATACATGGGGTCGCTGGGTACGACAAGGGCGGATTGAACTCTACCATGCGGTTCCTGCCGTTGTGCGGCAGATGCAGGATGTGTTCGGTTCAATGACAAGTGAGAACAGAACGGATGTTTCTAAGCTTCCGTTGTTTAAACGGATTCTCCACAAGGCAAAACGAGCTGTCGGTAAGACATTGGATATGTGTCTGATGAAAATAACGGGGAGGTAAAGGGGTGAAACCATTCCGGTTGTGGATCTATCGGCTCCTAACTTGGTGGCTGCCTGAGACGCGCTGTTTCGGGTGGAAGCGGTTGCTCTTGCGTTGGGCGGGGGCTAAAGTTGGGAAGGATGTTCGCATTAACTCGTCGGTTGTTTTCAGTGGAAACGGGGACTTGAAAATTGGTGACGATGTATGGATTGGAGCCGGGGATGTAATCAGTCCCGTTGCACCAGCTGGCATTACCATTGGTAACCACATTGATTTTGGGCCTGGTGTGATGATTATTACGGGAAGCCACGAGGTGGATCCTGCTGGCTTACACATCGGAGGGAAGGGGATCGCAATGCCCGTCATTATTGGAGATGGTTGCTGGCTTGGTGCGCGCGCGATGATTCTTCCGGGTGTGACGCTTGCGGAGAAGACACTTGTCGCCGCAGGTGCCGTGGTGACAAGATCGGTAGAGGAGCACGGGGGGCTTGTTGCAGGTGTGCCTGCCGTATTCAAAAGGAAACTAGCTGGAGAGTCGTGAATGGATGTTTTAAGCTTAGAAGGTGTTTCTATCAGTGCTGTTGCCGCCTGCGTGCCAGTGAAGAGCGTAGACAACCTTGCGGCGTGCACGTCCGTCTATGGCGATGCCGCGAAGGCGGCTAGCGTGGTGAAGGCAACAGGCATCAAGCGGCGGCGAGTGGTCGACAACGGAACTACGTCTCTTGATCTCTGCTGCGCGGCCGCAAAGCGCTTGCTGGCGGATATGGCGTGTCCGCTCGAGGAGATTGGCGCACTTGTGAGCGTCACTTTTACTCCGGCTCGACAGATGCCCTGCAATGCGTGTGCAGCCCAGGCACGGTTAGGATTGCCGACGGGTATCTTGGCGTTTGACATCAATCTTGCATGTTCGGGGTATGCCTACGGACTCCACATGGCTGGGCTTCTCGCACGGCAGACCGGGAAGAAGGTCCTGTTGCTGGATGGAGACACGCAAACGACCTTCACCGATCCGAAGGATGTCGCCACCGTGCCTGTGCTCGCCGATGCCGGTACGGCGACGCTTGTCGCTCCGTGTGCGGAGAGTGGCGATCCATGGAAGTTCGCATTTCTGAGCGATGGTGCCAAGGGAGATGTGCTGACGCTTCCGCATGGCGGGACAATCACGATGGACGGATTCGGCATATTCAAGTTCGTGGCGATGGACGTCTCGAAGTTCATCAAACAGTTCCTTGCAGAGACGCAGGTCGAGGTGGATGCGTTCATCCCGCATCAGGCGAATGTGTACATGATCGAGCAATTGGCAAAAATGCTCAAGATAGATCGCGAGAAGCTTTGGGTCTCAGGCGACGAGCTGGGGAATTCCTGCTCGGCGACCGTGCCGACCACCATGGCATACGTGGGAAGGACATTGCCCGCAGCGACGCGTCGCTTGCTGATTTCGGGATTCGGTGGTGGACTCTCGGCATCGGTTGGTTGGGTGACGGTTGATGCATCCTGTCGCTTCATCTGTTTTGATTATGAGGGTTAATTTATGGAGATGAAAATACATCATCTTGGCTATGCGGTGAGTTCCATAGAGAAGTCAATGCCAGTTTTCGAGGTCTTGGGATGGAAGGCGCGTAATGGCATAACGGACGACGGGCCACGCAAGGTTCGTATTGCCTTTCTGGAAAAGGAAGGCCAGCTGCTCGAACTCGTTGCGCCTTTGGGCGACGACTCCCCCGTCCATCAGGCGCTGAAACAGAACAAGGGCGTTCCAACCCCATACCACATCTGCTACGAAGTGGAGTCGCTTGATGCCGCTCGCATTGAACTGAAGCAGAAGGGATTCATGCCGTTTATCCCTGCCTCCCCGGCTCCTGCCATAGAGGACCGTAATGTTGAGTGGTTCTTCGCCCTCAATCTTGGTATAATAGAACTTGTCGAACGAGAGAAAAGAGGATAAAGAGATGGTTGATGAAAGAGATTTTCTGTCCTTTGTGGCAGGCTTGTTTGAAGTTCCGTCCGAGACGCTCTCGCTTGAGACGGCGTATGAGTCGATTCCCCAGTGGGACAGCGTGATGCACCTTCGCCTCATGATGGAGGTCGGCGCGGCTTATGGGGTGGACATTCCTCTGGATGAAATCCCCAACCTTAAGACATTGGGCGCAATCTATTCCAAGCTGAACGGCTAGGATCCCAGTATGCGTTTGGCTCTGCTCTCCAACGTGACGGTTGAACTCCTCGCGGGAATGTTGAAGAAGGAACATTCCCTTTGGGTGCCGTCCGGCTTTGGGGCGTGGATTCAAACGGCTTTGGCACCTCCTGATAATTTGCGAGAGTTTGATCCCGAGTTCATTTTTCTTCTGCTTGACAGGTCTCACGCAGAAGTGGATTCCGGGCGGGCTTGCCAAGTGCAGGAGAGGCTAAGAACTTTGTTCCCGCAGGTGGCCGTGGTGGAGATTGATCTCGCTGATTTGGCAGATGAAACGGGAGGCGACCGTTTTTACGATGAGAAGATGTGGAAATTGGCGTCCATGCCATGGTCGCTTGTAGGGCTTCACGCGATTGCCGATGAAGTCAATCGGTTAGTCGCGATGGCACGGACGGGGTGCAAGAAAGTTTTGGCGCTCGATTTTGACAATACTTTGTGGTCGGGGGTGATCGGTGAGGATGGTGTGACGGGGATTGTGCCATATGTGGAGTTCCAGCGGGAGATTAAGCGTCTTCAGGAAACAGGTGTGCTACTGGTCGCCTTGACGAAGAACAATGTTGCGGATGTGGAGCCGATTTGGTCTGATTCACGCATGGCGCTAAAAAAGGACGACTTCGTGGCGTTGCGTATCGACTGGAACGACAAGTGTGCAAATCTGTGCAAGGTCGCGAGCGAGTTGAATCTGGGGACAGACTCTTTCGTATTTGTCGATGACAATCCAGCTGAACGGGCTCAGATGAGTGCGCTTTGTCCCGAGGTTGTCGTTCCGGAGTTCCCCGCTGACAGCGCGAACCTTCCGGCATTCATGCGCCGCATCGGCCGCCTTTATTTCCCTGTGCTTCATTTGACGGAGGAAGACCGACAGAAGACGGCGCAATACCAGGCAGAGTCTGCACGGCGGACGTTTGCCACGGGACTTTCCGTGGAAGATTATCTGAAGGGTTTGGAACTGTGGGCGGATGTTCATGAGATACACGAGGATGAGATACCGCGCGTTGCCCAGCTCTCGCAAAAGACCAACCAGTTTAACGTGTGTACGAACCGGTATACGGTTGAAGATGTTCGGCGTTTCGCCGTGGATGGGGCATGCCGTTTAATGACAGTCCATGCTGGCGATCGTTTTGGCGAACAGGGACTCGTGGCTTTTGTCCTGGTACGTGTTGAAAACTCAGTGGGGGAGATTGTCGATTGGGTGATGAGTTGCCGCACGATGAACCGTACGCTTGAATTTGCCGTTGAGAATGAAGTTGAGAGGGCCCTTGTTCATGACGGTGTCACGTCGCTTCGCGCCACTTATCGTCCGACGCAGAAAAATGCGCCGGTCGCGGATCTCTTCGACCGATTTGGTTTCACCATCGCAGCCCGTACGGCAACGTCTACTTCTTACGTATGTTCGTTGCCGCGTACCATACCGCTGTCCCATCATTTTAAAGTTAAAGGAGAATGACATGGACGAGTTTCTAGCAAAGGTAGCAGAGATTCTGGAGATTCCGTCGGCAAATCCTGAATTGGATTTCAGGACAGTTGAGGACTGGGACTCGATGAAGGGTTTTATGCTTCTGGTATTGCTTGAAAACGACTATGGGCGGCCGATGACGGTTGAGACGTTCCTCGAGACAAAGACCGTAGGTGACCTTGCGCGCGCGGCAGGACTTTGATATGGCAACATGCACGCTAGTTACGGGAGCGGCTTCGGGAATCGGTCAGGCTGTCTGCCAGTTGTTGCTGGCACATGGCGAGGAAATTGTCGCGGCTGATTTATCTGCTGAGGCTTTATCTGCGTCTTTTGGAACAAATCCCCATGTACTGTGTGTGGCGGGGGATTTGACAACTGCTGATGGATTTGCGAACCTTACGAACGCCTTGAAGAGTCGGTTTGAAGCCGTCAAAGGATTTGTCCATTGCGCTGGTTTCGATTGTGCTCGACCGCTTGGTTTTATCGCCGATGAGACGGTCCATAAACTGGTGGCCGTCCATGCGGGATTCCCGATCCAATTCCTGGGCTGGCTTGCCAAGAAGGGTAACCATGCAGAGGGGTGTTCGTGTGTGTGCATTTCGTCTCTTTCAGCACATGAGGGTGCCAAAGGGCATGTCGCTTATGCTGCGGCGAAAGGCGCAGTAGAGGGCTTTCTCAAGCCCGCCGCCGCTGAACTTCTGCCCAAAGGGATAAGATTGAACGCGCTTGTCCTTGGTGTTGTGCAAACGGAGATGGCAATGACCTGGATGAATAAACTCACGCCAGATCAGCTTTCCGACCTGCAAAAAGATTACCCGTTGGGATTGGGCCTGCCTGTCGATATCGCGCACGTCATAGCCTTCCTTTTGGGTGCGGAATCGCGCTGGATTACGGGGCAGACGCTTATTTGCGACGGAGGTCATAGTTTGACATGACGGGCTTGAAGCCCTATACGGAAGAGACGTTTGCTGACGCCTGCGAAGCGAGTTTCTCCAGATTCGGGGACAGCGTTCGCTCGCAGATGGAACGTGTTTTGCAGAACCCGCTGCGTCACCAGTGCGCTGAGGCTGGGGATGTCGCATATGAGAAGGGAAAACCTGTTGGATTTCAAGCGGCGATTCTGCGGAAGCTTTATATGGGGCAGCAGCCCTTTCTCGGCGTGGTCGGTGGACTGCTGGCCATGAAAGAGGGGGCGTCCCCCGTTTTGTTGCTTCAGCTCATGAAGAAAACGCGTGCTCCTCGTGGCGGAAGTAAGCTCTTCTTTGCGAACACATCCAATCCGCAGAGTATGAAGCTGAATCAGGCATTGGGGGTAAAGGGGAAAGGCCCTGATTCATGTGCATGTGTGCGGTGGCGTCCAATTCATTGGGGGAACTTCGCAAAATTATGTCTGCATGGCCGTTTGCCAAGCTTCATGCGGGTGTTTGGCAATTTTCTGGGACGCGCATTTAACTTGTTCTTTTTGCGGAAGGTACGATCAACGACGACGCAAGCAGTACGTCTGACGACCTTGGATGTAACGGTATTGGATGATTTTTGGCAAAGATACCTTGATAAGAATACGGGCTTAGTTTCTTCGCGAACAGCTGAGGAACTAAGCTGGTTATATGATAAGGGGCTCAAGAATGGGCAATATGTCTTTCTTGGCCGTAAAGATTTGAATGGGTTGTGTGGATACATCGTGTTGCGACGAGCCAACGCAGGAAATGGACGGTGGATGATTGCTGATTGGATCGCGCTTGATGACAATCCTGACGTGTTGTCAGATTTGGTGCATGACGCGGTATGTGTTTTACATGATCAAAAAGACGCCGCCACTCTTGAATCCGTGGGTTTTCCCCCTCGGGTGCAAGGGGTTCTCCATCGCCACTTGCCGTTTACGCGTAAGAGTGCCAACAATACGTTCATTTACCAACCTACTGACTTAACAATTTCATCTAAAATCAATCCTGACGAAGGATGGTTCTTTGGCCCTTATGACGGAGATCGATGCCTGTGAGACGATTCCTGAGACATCTGGCTTTAAGGGTGGCCGCTACGCTTTGTAAGGATTGCGGACCTAAGATAGTCTACTACCATGACATGGGACGTGAGTATACGGCGATGGGGACTGATGTCGATTTGATCAAGGCACATGTGGAGGCTGCGCGGCGCGACGGGTTTCATTTCGTTGATTCGATAGCATATTTGCGGGAACCTCGTTCGGTACATATCTGTTTTGATGATGGTTTCCGTGGAATTTGGGATCATGCCGAATGGTTCGTTTCGGAACGATTGCATCCGACGGTATTTATTCCTGTAGGTTTGATGGGTCAGCAAGGGTATCTGACATGGTCTGAAGTCCTTGAACTTCAGCGTTTGGGGTTTCATTTTGAAGGTCACACATGGTCACATCGTCCTTTGACGGATGTGCCAGGGGCAGAATGGCAACATGAGTTGCGCGACGCCAAATGCTATCTTGAAGATAAACTTGGTCATGAGGTTGATTCGTTGTGCTTCCCTTGTGGATTCTTTTCGGATGATGTAATCGCAGCCGCGCGCGAAGCCGGATATCATTATCTGGTTGCATCCTATCCCGGATGTGTGAAAGAAGACGAAACTCTGATTCCTCGCCATCTTGTCCAATCATTTTCAGTTGCTGACTATCGATTGGTACTTCAAGGTGCTTTGGTGCCATTCCGTGCCCGCTATATTCGCCAGCATCGCAAGGCATGAAGTTTTGCCATTATCAAGAATGTCTTTCACCGCACATGATGCCGCTCATGCGTTCGATTGTCGCATGTTTGGGCGAAGATGAGGTGCGTTATGTCTATACGCAGGATTTGGAAGCGGAGCGCCAGGCGCTCGGATGGGGGGATACGGCAAAGCCGCGTTGGGCACTTGATGCTCGTCAGCAACCAGATGAGGCGCGACAGTGGCTGGAGAATTGCCCGTATCTCATGAGCGGATACCGAGATTTTGATCTTTTTGAAAGGCGTGTTCGTCGGAAACTTTTGACATTTTATTCTGGCGAGCGATGGTTCAAGCCGTTGCCTGTTTTCCGAGGGCGGATCAGTTTGCCTGGATGGTTGAGGTTACTGTCTCCACGATATTTCCACATGGCATATCGGATGCGTCGATTGTTATGCGGAAAGAATCCATTTTATTACCTTCCGGATGGGATTTGGGCGGCACGAGACATGATGCGGATAATGAATGTGTTGAAAGGAAACCTGTTGCCCCTTGACGTTACGGTGTCACGTATCCCTGGCGGTGTCCTTCAGAATCATGGTAAAGTGATTGATTCGATTCGGTTATGGGGATATTTTGCCGAATCGGCTTCTGGTGGGAAAACAGGTGTACAATCACAAGCCGCGACGCACCCCTTGAAAGTGCTCTGGGTCGGGCGGTTGCTCGGACTAAAGCGTGTAGATGTGCTTTTGCGCGCAGTTTGTGCTTATCGTCATAAAAATAAAGGTGTGCCAGAAATGATTCTTGATGTGTACGGAGATGGCCCTGCTGAGATGGCGTTGAAGGATATGGCCATTGGATGTGGAGAAGT
Source organism: Kiritimatiellia bacterium (assembly GCA_017427485.1). Lineage (GTDB taxonomy): Bacteria > Verrucomicrobiota > Kiritimatiellia > RFP12 > UBA1067 > RUG572. The sequence continues at coordinate 16,703 of JAFRSR010000122.1, read as the reverse complement.
GATTAGATTTCATCATTCCGTAGCTATGGGCGAAGTCCAGAAACTGATGCAAGAACATGATGTCTATGTTTTCACGAGCAATGCGTATGAGGGGTGGGGAATGGTTGTCAGCGAGGCGCTAGAGGCGGGAATGCATGTTCTTGGGACATATGAGGCAGGGAGCAGCGCGACGATCTTGAATGAAGACGATCTATTTCATGCCGGAGACTGGAAACGGTTGCAATTTCTGCTAGAAAGATGTCTGGACGAAAAACGCCATGGGATCTTGAAGGGACAGGGAATTGGCGAGTGGTCTGCCGAGAAGGCTGCAGATCGGTTGATGACGCTGATTAACGATGTCCGAAAATGAGATATATGTAATGAATCGGGCAAGGGTTTACAAAAGGTGTAAGGCGTTGGATTGGATAGGTGCATCTTGGGCGATGGCACGGAAAGTGCTTTGTGGGAAAGTGAACACAAAGTGAACCTTGAAGTGAAAGCTATGAGCGAGAATACCTTTTTCTGTGGTGAAATTCAGAACCGACGCGAACTGTGCACGGGGCTGGGGATTGATGTCGGTGGCGTGGAGCTGCTGTCTGCGCTGTACGCGAAGAAGGGCGCGGCAGGGTTTGCGGAGATACGCGGACCATTCGCCGCCTGCTTTAAGGCGGGGACGAAGACCGTCCTCGTGCGCGACCCGATGGGCGTCGCGTGGCTCTACTACTGGACGAAAGACCCGCGTGTGTGCGGAACGGGCGTGCGGCAGGTGCTTGCGCAGGGAGCCCCGCGCAAGCTAAGCGTCGAGGGGCTGTGGGCGTGTCTCCTCGGCGGTTGCATGCAGGAGCCGTTCACGATGGTGGAGGACGTTCGGAGCCTGTCACCAGGATGCGTGCTGACCGTTGGCGAGGATGGCGCGCAGAAGGTGGAGCGATTCTGGCGTCCGTCGTTCGAGCTGAAGAACTGGAAAAACCGCGCCGAAGCCGAAGAAGCCGTGACGGCAAAACTGGAGGAGACGATTGCGCTACCGTTGGGGAACGACGAGGCACCGTGTTCGTTCCTGAGCGGCGGCATCGACTCCAGCACGATTGTCGCGTTGCTGCGTCGGAAGTACACGGGACGCATCCGCACGTTTTGCGTGATCCACGAAGACCCGCGCACCGACGAGCGTAAGTGGGCGAAGATGGTCGCGGAGCGGAACGAGACGGACCATACGGAGCTCATGCTGACGGACGCGATGATGCGAGATGGAATCGCGGATGCGCTTGCCGCCTACGACCAGCCGAGCCTCGACGGACTCAACGTCTATTTTGCCTCAAAGTTCGCGGCGGAGGCGGGTGCCAAGGTGGTCCATTCAGGCGAGGGCGGGGACGAACTGTTTGTCGGGTACAATCAGTTCGCGAAGCCGCGCATGGCGTACAAGTGGACGCCGTGGTTCCGTTGGATCCCTGCGTTTCTGGGGAGTTGGCTTTCCGTTCACGGCGGCAGCGAGAAGGTACGCAAGCTCGCGCAGATGTTCGGATGTCGGTATGATCCTTACTTCCTTACGCGGCGGCAGTTTAGTCCGGCGTGGATCGCGCGCCTTCTTACGCGAGACGTGCGACCGGACCTCGTGAAGCTTTATGCGGACCAGATGGTGGCCGTGGACACTGCAGGCATCGACTTCGGCTTGGATGTTATCAATCGGTCCTCGTGGATGGAGGTGCGGCACGACAACCTCTCGATGTACATGCGCGACGGCTTCCAGCTCGGCGAGGCTGTCGGCCTTGCGGGACGCTACCCGCTGATGGATGCCTCGCTCGCAGAATTGCTCTTCACGATCCCCGGCGCATGGAAGTGCGATCCGCAGATCTCAAAGCCGTTACTCGTCAAGGCGGCAGGTTCCGGTCTCCCTGACGAGATCGTCCATCGCCCGAAGCAGGGGTTCTCCCTCCCATTCGACAAGTACTGCCGCGCAGGACTTAAGGATGAACTGGAAGCATTCGTGCGTACAGGCGGTACGGGCCTCTTCAAGCAACATGAAATCGCCTCCATTTGGCAGCGTTATCTGGCTGGCAAGGTGAGCTGGATGCGCATCTGGCATCTGTTCGTGGTGGACGACTGGTGCAGGAGAAATGGGGTGGAAACATAATGACCGCCAATTTTTAAATGACGATTATGTTATGGATTTGGCTGGAACTGAGAAGTCTGTGTGAAAATTAGTGGTGTTGATTAGAGAAAGGATAAGATGATGACAATAGTAGTTCTTATCGCTGGTGGAACAGGGGCACGAATGGGGCAGAACATCCCCAAACAGTTCCTCAATGTGCAGGACAAGCCCGTAATTGTGTATACGATGGAACGGTTCCAGCGTAATCCCGAGATTGATGGGATTGTCGTTGTGACCTTGCCCAATTGGACGGAATTTGTCTGGGCGTATGCCAAGCAGTTTGGCATATCCAAATTGAAGAGCGTAGTTCCAGGCGGCGCTGTTGGGCAGGAATCTATCAAGAACGGAATCAATGCGGTGGCGGAATTGGAGTGTCCGCCAGATACGGCGGTCATGATTCATGACGGGATACGACCCATGATTGGCGATGATGTCATCGCCGAGAATCTTGCCGTCTATCGAGCCAAGGGGAACGCTGTTACCTGTATCCCTTGTGTAGAAGTGATGTATTACAGCAAGGATCCAGCGTTCTCCAATAAAACAGTTCCGCGTAACGAACTCTGGCGGACGCAGACGCCGCAGACGTTTTCGCTTGAGAAACTGCTCTGGGCTCATGGTGAAGCTGCAAAGCGTGGTATCACCAATGCGACGGCAACATGTTCGCTCATGACAGAGCTTGGCGAAACTGTTTATTTCTCGAAGGGGAGCGAAAAGAACGTGAAGCTCACTACGATGGATGACATCGATATCTTCAAGGCGCTTCTTTCCGCCGAGAAGAGTGCGTGGGATCAGAGAAAATAATCGTGGATGGACTTCTCCAGAATCCTCTGTACCGCAAACGGCTCGAAACATTCGTGCCGTCTGTTCCTGCGCAGACAAGCGGATGGCGTGTGTTGGTTACGGGAGCGGGCGGGTTGATTGGTTCCGCAGTCGTTGATTTGCTGATAACGGCTAGTTGTCAGTGTGTTTATGCGGCTGGGCGTAATGTCGCCAAGTTGAAAGAGCGGTTTGCGGGGGCAGAGTCGGTAGTCAGGCCTGTCCAGTATGAGGCGCTGCGGCCGTTGGCGTTTAGCGAGCCGGTGGATGTGGTGGTTCATGCGGCGAGCCCGGCCGCACCAGGCGACTTTATGTCAGCGCCAGTTGATACGCTCATTTCAAATGTCATGGGCTTGCATGAGCTGTTGACGTATGCAGCTCGGTGTCAGGCGAAGAAAGTGGTCTATATCTCGAGTAGCGAGGTTTACGGCGTGAAGAGTTCTGACGCGCCGTCGGCCGAAGATTCATATGGCATTGTGGACCCCGTGAATCCACGTAGTTGCTATGCTGAGGCGAAACGTGCGGCGGAGGCGTTGTGCGTGGCGGCACATCGGCAGATGGGGATCAATGTCTCAATCGTTCGCCCCGGCCATATCTATGGTCCGACGGCGAAGCCTACCGATGGGCGCGTTTCAAGCCTTTTTGCCTACCAGGCCGCGAGAGGTCAGGACTTGACACTCAAAAGTGACGGTGCGCAAATCCGGAGCTATTGTCATTGCCTGGATTGCGCTTGCGCGATTCTGCATGTGGCCGCATCTGGGCAGCCGGCACAGGCCTACAATGTGTCAAACCGCGATTCGATCTTGAGCATTCGGCAGATGACAGAGATACTGGCACGAGCTGGCGGCGTACAGGTCCGCTATGATGTCCCTAAGGATGAAGATCGCCAACGCTTCAATCCCATGTTGAACTCTAGCCTCGATGCTGAACGCTTGGAGCAGTTGGGATGGAGTGGGCAGATCCCGGCTGATGTCGGATTGCCTGAGACAGTTAAGATATTGCGCGGAATGAAGCCATGAAAGGATTGGCGAGATGAAAAAGTTCATTGTCAAGATGTTGAAGGGAAATGCTCTTGGGAGGATGCTTTATCCTTTTTTGCATTGGGCGTACCGTCTTTATGCGGTTCCGCATCGCCGTCGCCTGCTGAGGAAACGCGGTCCTGGAGTGTTGGCAAAAACCGTTGAAGTCTTCACGAAAAATGGTATCTTTGCCTACGCGACTTCAGGCACGTTGTTGGGCTTGGTACGTGACCATAAGTTCATATCGAGCGATGACGATCTTGATTTTGGCTTCTTAGCCGATCGGATTAGCGCGCGCGACGTGTTGAAGATCTTTATCGACAATGGATTTGGGTATATGTTTGGCTGGAAATACAAGGGCGAGCTGACGGTATTTAAGCTTGTCTACGATGGCGTGCCGATTGATTTCTACGCTTATATGCCGTATGAGAATAGACGCATCGCCCATTCGTACTATTGGGACGAGAAGGAACACTACCCGGACACTACGGCCAATAGCCTGCTAGGCGTCAGGTATCCACAGATCACGGACGTGACGTTTGTAGAGGCGTATGGTGTTCAGGTGCCAGTCCCAGCCAACTACGACGAGGTCCTTGTGACAAACTATGGGAAGGGGTGGAAGGTCCCCGATCCGAGTTGGACGCCATCCGATATCGAACAACCGCTGAAGATGCCCGAGTTCGGTTATTCGGTCACACTAGAAGAGGCACTGCAATAATCATCTGATGCGGGTCTGGTATTTGCCTATGAGGGTCATTCAGACAGTTTCTGGTATTGGGATGGAGGCATCGGGACCATCGTATTCGGTTCCGGGATTGTGCTGCGGGCTCAACGCGGTTGGCGTGGACGTATGCCTTCATGCACGGATGCGGGATGGGTCGCGCGATTTCCCTTTTGACTATGTAGCTTACCCTTATTTGCGCAGCAGGTGTCTTCCGGGGGCAAATCCGCTTATGCGGGATGGATTGAGGAAGGCGTGTAGAGATGCGGATATACTTCACTCAAATGGCCTATGGAACATGCCGTCGGTCTATCCAGGCTGGGTCGTGAAGGGAACGCGATGCAAATTGGTGGTGGCACCGCGCGGCACGTTGGCGGCGTGGGCGTTGCGGAAGGGGTACTGGAAGAAGAAGATATTCGGCTGGCTGTTTCAGAATCAAGTCCTGCGGCGGGCTAACATGTTTCACGCAACGAGCGATAAGGAGTATGAGGAGATTCGGGCGCAGGGGTATCGGCAGCCGGTGGCGATCGTGCCGATCGGGATGGATTTGCCGGAGTTGGAAATTTCTAGGGCCGAGTTTCTGGTTTCTGGTTCTGGGGCCGGCAAACGAATGAAGAAGGTGGTGTTCTTTGGTAGGTTGCATAAGGTCAAAGGTGTTGATCGGCTGGTAAGAGCGTGGGGGATGGTTGCGCGAGAAGGATGGGAGCTGGTGATCGCTGGGCCGGACTGCGGGATGTTGGATGAGCTGAAGGGGATCGTGGCGGAGGGGCATGTGCCGCGCGTGTCGTTTGTGGGGGAGATCAACGGTCCCGCGAAGTACGAGTTTCTGGCGGGGGGCGATATCTATGTGTTGCCGAGCGACACGGAGAACTTCGGCGTGACGGTGGCGGAGGCGCTCGCGAGCGGGACGCCCGTGATTGCGAGCCAGGGGACGCCGTGGCAGGGACTGGAGCGCGAGCGGTGCGGCAGGTGGGTGCCGATCGGCGTGGAACCGCTGGCGGTGGCGCTGAAGGAGATGATGGCGATAAGCGACGAGGAGCGCGCGGCGATGGGCGCGCGCGGGCGCGAATGGATCCGCCGGGATTTCTCGTGGAAGGGCATCGGCGCCAAGATGAAGGCGGCGTATGAGTGGTTGCTCGCGCCGGACAAGGTGGAAAGACCGGAGTTTGTGGTTAGTGATTAGTGGCTAGTGGTTGGGGGGAGTGCGGCCCGCCCGGCGAGCGGGCCCTACCATTTGAGTCCTTCGTCTTTTGTCCTAAAGGTCTTCGTCCTCTGTCTTTTGTCTTCTGTCCTAAAAGGGGACAAAGGACAGAAGACAAAGGATGTAGGACTTAGGACTTTAGACGTAGGACTTTGGCTGTTGGACTTCGGACCGTCATTTTGCTATACTACTTTCACTTTCACAATGACCGACCTCGCAATCATCATCCTGCAGAAGAACGAGGCGCTGCATATCCGGCGGTGCCTTGAGAAACTGAGGGATTTGAACCCTCGGCAGGTTTTCGTGGTGGACTGCCTTTCGACTGACGAGAGCGACAAGACCGCGCAGGAGATGGGCGCGACGGTCGTTTACCACGAATGGCCGGGCAACCAGGCCGTGCAGTTCAACTGGGCGCTAGACAATCTGCCGCTTGAGGCGGGGTGGATTCTGCGGTTGGATGCCGACGAATACCTGACGGACGACACGGTGGAGCGGATGAAGTCATGGATCGGCCAGGATGACAAGGCAGTCGCCGGCGTGACGTTAGAGCTGAAGCGCGTCTTTCACGGCATGCGGATTCGACACGACAAGCCCAAGCTTCGCATCATACGTATGTTCCGGCGAGGCTGTGCGCGCTATCCGGAGGCGGTGATGGACGAGAAACTGGATGTGACGGGTACGGTGTGGGACGCGGACTGGTATTTCGTCGATGACTCCCTCATGTCGATGTCCGACTGGAAGGCGAAGCACCACGTCTATGCCGAACGCGAGGCCCGCATGGCGCTGAGCGGCGCGGTGAACGCCAACAAACGCGCGTATTACAAATTGCCGCGCTATCTCCGCGCGTTCGCCTATTTCTGCATCCGCTATTTTCTCAAAGGTGGTTTTCTCGATGGCTGGGCGGGTCTCTACTGGAATTTTTGGCAGGGGTTGTGGTATCGGTGTCTCGTGGATAAGAAGATCGGTGAATTGAAGAAGTGAAGAACGTCGTCATATTGAGTTTGATCTTCTCGCCGGACAACGTGAGCACGGCGCAGATCATGGCCGGTCTCGCCGAGGATTTGAAGAAGGGCGGCTGCGGCGTGAAGGTTGTCTCCACCACGCCGCACTTTCACCGCGATCCCAGCCTGGAGGCGGAACAGCCCATGCGGTGGGCGTTTTGGCCGTCCGTCAGAAAAAGCGACTACCACGGCGTGCGGGTGTACCACGTGCCGATGCCGGACAAGAGCATCTGGTCGCCATTGCGGTTGCTCAGCTGGATCTGGTTCCATGTGGTCAGCACGTTCGTGTGCCTGTTCATCGGCAAGATTGACGTGCTGATCACCTGCACGCCGCCGATCACCATCGGATTCGGCGCCTGGCTCGTGGGCGTGTTGAAGCGGTGCCGCTATGTGTTTAACGTGCAGGAGGTCTATCCCGACATCGCAGTGAACTTGGGGTACATGAAGAACCGCCTCGTGATTCGGTTCTTCCAATGGCTGGAGCGCTTCATCTACAAGCACGCCGCCGCCGTCACTACCATTACGCCCGCGATGTACGAGAAGATCGTCGGGCGCGTGGCGGAGAAGGGGAAGGTGCGGTTGATTCCCAATTATGTGGAGGTGGATGGGGGGGACAACGGGCAAGATGCCCGTTTTCCCAGTGCAACGGGCGAGACGCCCGTTGTCCTAGTGAAGCGGCGAGACGCCGCTTCCCCCAGGGGGAGTTTTACCGTGACGTATGCGGGGAACATGGGCGTGCCGCAGAACCTCGGCGTGTTGGTGGAAGCCGTGCGGGGGATGCCGGACGTGCGGCTGCTCTTCGTGGGCGATGGCGGCGACCGGAAGCGTCTTGAAAAACTGGCGGAGGGGATGGACAACGTGGAATTCCGCGGGTACCGTCCGCTCAGCGAAATGCCCGGCGTCTACGCGGAGAGCGATCTTTTCTATGTGGGACAGGACGCCCAGGCCGCGAGCGACGGCATTCCGAGCAAGATCTACCGCATCCTCGGCGCGCGCAAGCCGCTCGTCGTGGTGGCGCCGCCGGACGGCGATCTCGCGGCGTTCGTGCGCGCGAGCGGCGGCGGGGTCGCGACGACGGACGACGGCCTCGCCGACACGATCCGCCAGATGCGGACGATGGACCTCGCGGCGATGGGCGAAGCGGGCTACCGTTACGTGAAGGAAGGCTTCTCGCGCGAGAAGATCACGGGGATGTACGCCGCGCTTGTGGAGGAACTGGCATGACGATTCTTATTAGCGGCGCCTACGGTTTCGTGGGGAGCAACCTCGTACGGTACCTCTCGGAGAAGGGGCATCGCTGCCTTGCCCTCGACGTTGCGCGTGGCGAGGCACCGTATGCGGCGTTCTGGAACTGGGACGAGTTGGCGCAGATTCCCTGGAACGAAATTGACGCCGTGGTGCACCTTGCGGGCAAGGCGCATGACCTCAAGAAGGTGAGCGACCCGGAGAGCTACTTCACCGTCAACGTGGGACTCACGGAGAAGCTGTGGGCCGCATGTGGCGGGAAGGTGGAGCGGTTTGTCTATTTCTCCAGCATCAAGGCCGTGGACGGCGATACGCCTTACGCGCGCAGCAAGGTCGCCGCCGAGGGGTTTCTGGCCGGCGTGGCGGGCGGGCGGACGCAGATCCGCGTGGTGCGTCCGTGCATGATTCACGGACCCGGCAACAAGGGCAATTTGAACCTGCTCGTGCAGGTGGTGCGCAAGGGGATCCCCTGGCCGCTCGCGGCGTGGGAGAACAAGCGGAGTTTCACAAGCGTCGCGAATGCGTGTGCGGTGGTGGAGGCGTTGTGCGGGGATGCGGCCCGCTCGGCGAGCGGGCCCTACCAGGTTTTTGCGTTGTGTGATGATGAGGCGGTGGGGACGAATCGGCTCATTGAGCTCATTGCCGAGGCGATGGGGAAGAAGGCGCGGTTGTGGCGGTTCCCGAAGGGGTTGATGCGGTTCATGGCGCGTGTGGGGGATTTTCTGCATCTGCCGCTCAACACGGAACGGCTCGGGAAGCTCGTGGAGGACAACGTGGTGGACAATTCGCCGCTGTTGCGTGCGCTCGGGTGGAAATCGATGCCCGTCCGCGCGGAGGATGGTCTCCGTACCACCCTCTGCAGTTTTATGGTATAATAACGGCCGTGGCAATCTATCCGACATTCAAGCGAACGTGCGACATCCTGCTGAGTGGGATGGCGATTCTCGTGCTGTCGCCTCTGCTCGTGCCCGTGATGATCGTGCTGAAGTGCACGGGCGAACATGACATCTTCTACGGCCAGACCCGCATCGGCCGCAACAACCGCCATTTCAAAATCTGGAAATTTGCCACGATGCTCCGGAACAGCCCGAACATGGCGGGCGGACTCCACACGACGAAAGGCGATCCGCGCGTGTTGCCGTTCGGGAAGTTCCTCCGCAAGACGAAGATCAACGAGATTCCGCAGGTTTTCAACATCTTCCTCGGGGACATGAGCATCGTGGGGCCGCGTCCGCTCGTGGACAAGACATTCGCCCCCTACCCCGATGCCGTGAAGACGCGCATCTACTCGGTGCGTCCGGGGCTCACGGGACTCGGCAGCGTCGTGTTTCGCGACGAGGAAACCATCATCTCTCAGTCAAAGTTGCCTCCGGACGAGTGTTACGCCCGCGAGATTGCGCCGCACAAGGGTGCGCTCGAGATGTACTACCTCGACCATTACGGACTCTGGACGGACATCAAGCTCTTTTTCCTGACGGCGTGGGTGGTGCTGTTCCCGAAGAGCCAACTGGTCGAGAAGTGGTTTTCCGATTTGCCGAAACGGGAGGTTGTGGCGTGATCGATTTCGACATCGAGGCGTTCGTGCGCACGTACATGACGAAGCGTCCCGAATCGCTGCTCGCTGAGGATTTCCGCCGGAATGACGCGGAACTGCACCGGCGCATCGACGGACGCCGCGTACTCGTGATCGGCGGCGCGGGGACGATCGGCAGCCACTACGTGAAGGCGATCCTCAAGTTCAAGGTCGCCGCCCTCGTGGTGGTGGACACCAACGAGAACGCGCTCACCGAGCTTGTGCGCGACGTGCGCAGCAGTACCTGCTACAACATCCCCGACGAGTTCATCACGTATCCCGTCGACTTCGGCAGCGACGTGTTCCGGAAACTCTTCGCCGCGCGCGGGCCGTTCCAGATCGTTGCGAACTTCGCCGCGCACAAGCACGTGCGGAGCGAGAAGGACATCTACTCCATCGAGGCGATGATGGAGACGAACGTGTTCAAGGCGAAGCGGCTTCTCGATTTGCTCATGGACCATCCTCCGGAGGCGTTCTTCTGCGTGTCCACGGACAAGGCCGCGAATCCCGTCAACGTGATGGGCGCGTCGAAGAAGCTGATGGAGGAGACGATCATGGCGTATGCGGACCGTCTGCCGATCAAGACGGCCCGGTTCGCGAACGTCGCGTTCTCAAACGGGAGCCTGCCGCTCGGCTGGCTGGAGCGCATTTCAAAGCGCCAGCCGCTGAGCTGTCCGCTCGGCATCCGCCGCTTCTTCGTGAGCCCTGTCGAGAGCGGGGAACTCTGCTTGCTTGCAAGCGTCCTTGGCGCGAGCGGGGACATCGTGTACCCGAAACTTGATCCGGAACGGGACATGATTCCCTTTGACGCTGTGGTGAAGGATCTCCTTCAAACGCTTGGACTTGGCTGCCAACCTTGTGCGTCAAGCGATGAGGCCAAGCAGGCAATGGTAGGGCGCGCGCTCCGCGCGCGCCGCGGCTACCCCGTTGAATTTTTCGCGAGTGACACCTCCGGCGAAAAAACGTTCGAAGAATTCTACACCGACGCTGACGTGAAAGATGAGACGATGTTCGTCCATCTCGGCGTGGTGAAAAACGCGAAGCGCCGTCCCGTGGCGGAAATCGAGCACATCTTCACGGCGCTCTACGCGGTCTTTGACCGCCCGGGCGCGGTGAAGACGGACGTGGTGGCGGCGCTTGGCGACTATTTGCCGAATTTCCACCATGTGGAGAAGGGTAAGAGCCTCGACGGTCGGATGTGAGGAAAGACGATGAGTCCTAAGGGTTATTTTAAAGACACTGACATCTACAAGCTGACAGCGCGTATGGTCGTCTTCACCGTGTTGATGATTGGCCTGTGTCGACTCACGAGGGGCTACATCATGCCCGTGTATACGCTTATAGGAGTCCTCTGCGCTTTTGCCAACCAGCTTGGTTGGGCTCTCGTCTTTTTTGTGTTAATGCCTTTTTTTGTAATTCTGAATCCTGCTTTGGTCGGTAATGAATCGTCGATCTATGGGTTGTCTGTTCGTTTGGGGCCATTGTTGATTGGACTTATCTTAGCTCTTCGTGGCGCGTCACGTGAAGGAACGCATCGCTTACCTTTTATCAGTATGATTCCTTTCCTTATGGTTGCAGCCATCTCCTCGGCAGGTGGTTGGGCCCCTATGGTTAGTTACTTGAAGTTAGTGAACTTCATTGTGTTCTTATTTGGTATCTGGTACGGTACGCAGAATCTGCAGCAACGCCCCAAAGACGTACTTCTCTTGCGGAGCTTTTTCCTCGCGATGGCATGTGTGATGGTATTTGGAAGTTTGTTAACAATATTGGTTCCAAGTATAGGATATGCAACGAGTTTGCAATTGGCGCTTCGCGAAGGTGGGGTCGAATATGCGAACGACGTGTTTATGCAACAACAAGCCAATAGTGTGATGACATTGTTTTGTGGAATCACGAATCACTCACAGACGCTTGCCACTTTGTCTGCACTTGTTACTGGTTTTGTGCTCAGCGATATGCTGTTTCTTGAGCGCCGGTTTCGCTGGCTACATATATTGTTGATTGTCTTCTCTCTTCCTTTGAGTTATATGACCCGTTCGCGAGTAGGTTTTGTTTCTTTGGCATCTGCACTGGGTCTTGTGTGTTTCTTTACGGCGCACAAAATTTCTTTGCCACCAGTTGTAAAACGACATTTGAATAATGGAGTATGGCTGGGACTTTTACTGATCCTTCTTAGCGCCGTGGTTGTTCAGTTCAGGGGGAGGGGGATATCTCAGTGGTTGCGTAAGACGACAGATGCTGAGGGAGACCGACGTTCACTTGGTGAAGCGCTAACCTCGTCTCGTCTTGGTTTGATCGATTACAGTCTATATGAATTCCGGCGTAACCCACTTCTTGGTACCGGCTTCCAAGTTGCTGAATATACTCCGGAAAGGATTGCGAAAAGCAAGGGGTTGATTATCTCTTCGCCCATTGAGAAAGGGGTGACTCCCGTGATGGTACTTGGTGAGACGGGGATTATTGGCGAATTTTTCTTTCTGGTGTTTCTTGCGTCTTTTTGTGGAATATGCGCAAAACGGAAATATTATGTGACGCTTTCTCTTTTCACTGTTTTTTTGGTTACAAACATTGCAGAGTCAACATTCTTTTCACCAGGCGGCGGAGGCGGTTTCATGTGGATGATGAGCGTCGTTGGTGGCTTCACGATCGATACCTATTTACTCTATCGTCGGCAGTTGGAGCAGCAGTGGGCGGCCATCGGATTTGAAATGGCGCCTGCGTTTGAAATGGTGGAAGATCGTTCGGGCCGCAGGCGGATGGTGACGGATGAGCGTGGGGTCAAGCGCTACGGCGTGAAGGGGTGAGGGGAGTGTTGCCAATGTGCAAGTGTTGCCGGTTTCCAGTGTTGCCAATTTCCAATTGTGGGCTGTAGGGGCGCGCGGCGGGCAGAAGCGGCAAGAGTGCCGCTTCCCCGAGGTGCGGCGCGTTGGTGTGCGCGGGTGAGTTCGCCCGCGCTTTTTTGTGGGGTGTGGGAGGGGCTTTCTACCGCCGCCAAGATGGCGGCTCCCCATACGGCTGCTCCCGCTGGGGGCTCAATGTCTCATGTCTCACCGGCAGGTCTCAGGTCTCCCCGCTTTCCACCTCGCCAGCGGCGGATCAGCGCGCGGATGGCTATTCAATTCGCAAATCCAATCAAAAAATCTGATTGCATTTCGGGGGCTGGATTTGGTAGAATATCCGCCGAGGGCTAAAAAGCGCGATGATTGAAACATTCGAAATAAGAAATTTCAAGTCAATTCTTGATGTGACTATTGACTTTAGGTATGGCGAGGGTTCCGCTCCGCGCCATTACCTCGAGCGTGACACATGGGCCTTTCTCCAAGAGGGAAATGGCAAAAATGATCGTTTCGTTCCTGTGTTGGCCATCTATGGCGCGAATGCATCGGGTAAGTCGAACATCGTCAATGCGTTCTTGAACTTTCAGCAGATTCTTTTGCATGGCATCGGTGGCCGTTATTTGGGCAATAAGCTCAACGCGAAGTATGATTATGCCTCTTTTGTGGCGACGGTCTTTCTTGAGGGACGTCGGTTTCGCTATGAGATTGCCTATGACGGAGAACGGATAAGGCAGGAGGAACTGTGCGAACTGGAGGGGGGCAAAGAACATCTCTTGTTTTCTGTGGCTTCTGGCAAGAACGCCTTCGATGGAGTCGTCGGAGAGGGCTATGATGCGGGGCGGATGGAGACTGCTCTCAAGGTGGAATGTACCAATGGAGCAGGGGTGCTCGTCAAGCCGTTCTTGTCCTGCCTTGTGCGGACCTTCCCTGGATTGACGAATTTCACCCAGAAGCTCATGAACGAGTTCGTGTCCCGGATGCAGGTTTCGAACCGCAACGAGTTCTTCATTTCGCAGGGAGTTGATTTGCTGGCGCAGGTCAACTCTCCGGAAGCGCGGAAGGCCGCGATGTCGAAGATTGCAAAGCTTCTCACGAAGTTCGATTTCGGCGTCCGGGAAATGACCTTGGCGCGTCAGCGCGTCGGCAAGAACGGGATGGCGCTGCAGGATGCCGGGTTGCCGCCGTTCAATCCTGGTGCCATCGTGCAGGATGCCGGAGATGCGTTGATCGTGGATGAATTCAAGCTGTTGCACGAAGATGCGGAAGGCAATCTCAAGTCCCTTGATTTCCGCACGGAGGAGTCCGACGGGACGAAGGTCGTCGCCGCGCTGATCGGCGTCTGCCTGTGGGCGTTGGAGACCGGGCGGACGTTGTTCGTAGACGAGTTGGACCGCTCGCTGCATCCCTTCATCCTCATTTCACTCATCAAGCTATTCAAGTCAAAGCGCTACAACAAGACGAATGCGCAACTGGTGTTCACGGCACATGATCCCACGCCCCTGGACGAGGATCTGCTCCGTGTCTCGGAAGTGGGCATCATCAACAAGACGATTGTGGGCGGAACGAGTTTCCGCCGTCTCTGCGAGTACAAAGGTACGCGGAACGTGTCGAACTTCCGAAAGCAGTATCTGGCGGGCGTCTATTCCGGCATCCCGTTTCCGTATATCTGATGGATGGACGAATGGAAGTCAAGAAGCCATATCTGATCATCTGCGAAGGGGATTCCGAATTCGCATACGTCCAGGAGCTCAATCGGTTCCTGAACGAACGGGGCGTGCCAGTTGTGTTTACCGCTTGCAATGCGGGCGGGGGCGGGTTCAAGAACCTGCGGCAGGTCTGCCGAACGCTGAAGACCCGAAAGAACGGACGTACATACGTTGTTGCGGACAAAGACATTTACCAAAGAGATGACAATGGAAACGGTACTGCGTATGGAAAAGAGAAAGACCACATGCCTCCGTTCCTGTTCCAGACTTGGAACTTTGAGGATTTCCTGCTGATGCATTTCCCTCTCGACGTCGTTTCCGCATGGCGTGAAGAGGCGGCGCGAAGTGGCCATTTGCGGAATCCTTTGCACGGAAGCGCATATCTGCCGATCTTTCAAGCGTTCTGTGGCAGGAACAAGGATGACTTGAAGTTCATGTTCCCATACGAGAAGGGTGATATGCCTTTTGCCTTGACGGACTCGCATGTTGAATTGCTCTTTGCCAATAATGCAGAAGGTTCATTTCCGCATTCTGAGTTTGCTACCTTAATTCAGAAAATACTGCAGTGAGAGTACGCGGTGATAGAGCAGGATCGCTCGGGTCGCAAGCGGATGGTGGAGGATGTGCGTGGGGGCGGGGGGAGTGTTGCCAATGTGCAAGTGTTGCCAGTTTCCAATGTTGCCAGTTTCCAATTGTGGGCTGTAGGGGCGCGCGGGCGGGCAGAAGCGGCAAGAGTGCCGCTTCCCCGAGGTGCGGCGCGTTGGTGTGCGCGGGTGAGGTCGCCCGCGCTTTTTTGTGGGGTGTGGGAGGGCTGTGGCATGATATGCCGCAGAACAGGACGCGCGCGCGGAGATGCAACGGGCGGGACGCCCGCGAGGCCCGAGGGGTTGCCGGTGGGGGCTCGTCGCTCGCCTTTGTCCTTTGTCTTCTGTCTTCTGTCCTTTGTCTTCTGTCCTGAAAGGGGATGAGGACAAAGGACAGAGGACAAAAGACAAAGGATTTAGGACTTTGGACTTAGGACTTGGGGACGGCGCAACGCGGCGATGAGGCGCGTGCGGTCGAACATCTCTTTGGAGAGCTGGCGGGCGCGGGCGCCGCACGCGGGGCCCGCGCCGCGTTTGATGAGCTCCGCCATGCGGCGGAAGGCGTCCGCGATGGCGTCGAGGTCGTCCGGGGCCGCCGTCACGCCGAGCTGGTGCTCCTCAATCAGCTCGCGCGCATCGCCGAGGAGGATGCCGAGGATCGGCTTGCCGGTCTTGATGTAGCTCTGGAACTTCCCCGGCAGGGTGAGCTGGTATTCCGGCGTGAGGGAGATGATGAGCGCGTCCGCCTGCGCGAACCAGCGCGGCATGTCCGCCTTCGGCTGGCGTCCGTGGAACACGGCGCGCGTGCCGGAGGCGGTTGCCTTATCCTTGAGGTGTTCGAGCTGCACGCCGCCGCCCACGAAGTGGAGCTCCGCGTCGGGGATGTCCGCGCGGGTGAAGCCCTCGAGGACGTTGTCGAGGTCCTGCGGCACGCCAAGGTTGCCCGCGAACATGAAGACGAGCCCCGCGTGCGGCGGCGCGGGGGGGAGTTCCATCGGCGCGGGGTCCCACTGCGGCACGAATTCGGCCTCGCGCTTGCAGAGCTCGCGGATGCGCGGCACGAACCCGCGGCAGCTCACGCAGATGCGGTCGCACCGCTTGTAGATGCGGCGCACGAACCAGTTGAGGAGCGCCTCGCGGAAGCGCGTGCGGCGGAAACCGAACCCCCACACGGCGTCCGGCCAGAGGTCCTGGGTCCAGATCGCGGTGGGCTTGCGCCAGACGGTCTTGAGCGCGAAGAGGGCGCTCGCCATCGTGAGGGCGGTCGTGTGGTACACGAACACGCGGTCGTATTTGCGTCCGTTCCAGAGCGCCCACCAGAACGTCATCCAGCCGAAGTGGAGGTAGTTGAGCACCTTGCGCTTCACGCTCGTGTTGTAGCCGAAGATCGTGCTCACGCGGTGGACGGGGATGTCAAGGTACTCGCGCGTGGTCTGGTAGGCCTTGTTCTTGTAGCCGTCGTAGATGCGGTCGAAGGGGTAGCTGGGCACCTGGGTGAGCACCTCCACCTCGTCGCCGAGTCGTTTCCACTCCGCGACGAGGTCGTTCACGAGGAAGTCCTCGGGGTAGAACCGCTCGACGATGACCAAGATTTTGCTCACGCGGGGTAGTATATCATATTTTTTCCGGAGGACAGAGGACAGAAGACAAAGGACAGAGGGTGGAGGACAAAGGACAGAGGACAGTGCGAAAGCCATCCTTAGTCTTTTGTCTTCTGTCCTCTGTCCTCCCAATCCCACGGCGTTTTCAGATAGGCAGATGAGAATCAATCGGTGATTTGATTTCCGCCCCCGCTTGACAAATCGGCGATTTTTTGAGATACTACACTCGCCGCGCCATAGTGCGGGCAAGGAGCGAGCGTATGCTGAAAGTCAG
>JAFRSR010000016.1 GCA_017427485.1 Kiritimatiellia bacterium | reverse complement strand
GTTGAAGTACGCCGGCACGGTGATGACGGCCTCGGTGATCTTCTCGCCGAGGAACGCCTCCGCGTCCGTCTTCAGCTTCTGCAGGATCATCGCGCTGATCTCCTGCGGACTGTACGTCTTGTCGCCCACCCTAACCGCCGCGTCGCCGTTCGCGGCCGGGACAACTTCATACGGAACCATCTTGCGCTCGGCCTCCATCTCGTCGTAACGACGGCCCATGAAGCGCTTGATCGAGTAAATGGTGGATTTCGGGTTCGTCACGGCTTGACGCTTCGCCGCCTGGCCGACGAGACGCTCGCCCGTCTTCGTGAACGCCACGATCGACGGCGTGGTGCGCTGGCCTTCCGCGTTCGGAATCACCGTCGCTTCGCCACCTTCCATCACAGCCATGCAGCTGTTCGTGGTGCCTAGGTCTATGCCTAATACTTTTGCCATAATGTTTTCTCCTTACCCACTTTCTTCTCTTTGCGGGCATTTCACATTAAGCAAAATGCGTGCCAATGAACGGCTCATTTAAAAAATGCGCTCATAAGCCAAGCATTTCGCACTTTCCACATTAGAAACCCTGTATCATCCCCTGTGCACATGTGCCACCGTGTCACACTCGCTGTGTCACAAACTGGGACAACGGGCGTCTTGCCCGATCAGCGCTCTTTCAGGAAGCGCGAGGTTGTCACTTTGCGGTTGGATGCGTCGAGGGGACAGCCCGTATTGCGGAACCAGTCGCCGGACTCGGTCTCGGCCGTGGGCGCAGTGCCGTCCGCGGGCAACCACACGCGGCTCGGACCGCCGTGGTTGAGGCGGGCGTAGTAGGGCACGCGCGTCTTGAAGTTCTCCCCTTCCCACGCATAGACAATCGGCCCTTGCTGCCAGGCAACGAGCCCCCTGTTCGCCGCCACGCGCGCATCACATGTAATGCGTTGAAGCGGAAGAGGGAGCTCAAAGCGGATGGTGGCGAAGTAAGTTTGAAGCGGCGAGACGCCGCTTCCCCCAGCAGGAGAGTCGCGCTTGTCTCGCCCTTCCGGTGAGAGTGGCGTCGGTTGCAACTGGACGTCAAACGAGCGGTAGCCGTGCGGGAGCGCCGGTTCGGCCGTGTACAGCGCGGACTCCGTCCGGTTCGGGAAACGGACGCACAACGTGAACGCCGTCGGACGCTCCGCCGTGAGCGTCAGCATAACCTTGCCGTCGAATGGATAATCCGTCGCGAGCGCAAGCCCCACCCGCGTGCCGCCGATCTCCACCTCGCCGCCCGTGGAGGCGATGAAATGGTTCAGGTAGAGCGTCCCCCCTTCAGGCGAGACCGCGTACATGCGGTTCTTGAAATCCTCGAGCACGCGCGGCACATTCCCCACGCAGCACGGCAGCGTGTGCCACGGGTAGCGCGGATTCGCGCAGGCCGGAGGGTTCTGGTAGGCATAGCAGCTGAAGTCCTCCGAAAACGTGCCGAGCAGGTTGTTGTACACCACGCGCTCGCGCACGTCCTCGGAACGGGCGAGGCCGTCCAGCATCGCCATCTCCGTACACCAGTCGTACATGCCGCACCCCGCGCACCCTTCCAGATACGCGCGCGTGTTGGGGAGCGACCAGTCCGGACCGAACGCCTCGCCGGACAACTGTCCGCCCACGCCGCCCGTGATGTAGCCCTTGCGGTCGATCGCGCTTTTGAACACGCGCCGCGCCGCCGCCGCAAGCTCCGCATCGCCGCACCGCCACGCGCTTCCCGCCATGCCGGCATAGAAGTACGTGCCGCGCACGGCGTGCCCCACGGCCTCCTTCATCTGCACGGCCGGCTCGTGGCTCTGGCAGTATTTGTGGCGGTATTCGGGGATGTCGCTCTGGTGCCGAATGAAATAACGGGCAAGTGCGGCGTACTTCGCCCCCTTCCCCGCGCCGTCCCAGCGGTCCACGGCGTCCGCAAGCGTGAGCAGCGCCTTCTCCACGCCAGGATGGCCGTCGGTCCACGTGCGTTTCGGAGGCGGCCCAAACACCGAGTCAAGGTGGTCGGCAAGACGGATCGCCGCGTCGAAGTAGCGGCGGTCGCGTCCCTTCGTGAAGGTCATGTGCCGCACCGCCGCCTCGATGAAGTAGCCCTGCCCGTAAAGTTCGTGCCGGCCGTAGTCGACATAGTGCGGCGTGCAGCGCCCCACATAGCCATCCGGCTGCTGGCGGGAGATGTCGTCCTTCAGGAACCGCTCCAGAATGTCGGCGAGGTCCTTCCGTTCGGGATGGCGTTCGAGCGCGAGCATCGTCGCCTCCGCGAGATTTCGCTCAAATGCGCCGCCATGCACGCCGAGACGCTTCCAGCAGTGCGGAATCCAGACCCGTTCCATGCGGTCGAGCCGGTCGGCCCAGAACCCCGTGATCTTGAGCGCGGGCTGCGGCACGAACAGCACCTTCGGTACGGGCGCTGCCTGCGCGACGACAGGACAGAGGGCAGCTGACAAAAGACAAAGGATGGCGCTTCTCGCCTTTGTCATTCGTCTTCCGTCCTTTGTCCTTCCTGCACCCATTAACTTACGCCCGCCCCACGCGTTTGCCGTTGCTGTTGCCCACCGGAAGCGGCGGGAACCCGACGCCCTTCTGAAAGTCCCTGTTTGTCATGCCGCTATTCTACCACATCGCTATGCGCGGCGCAAGCGCACGAAATCTTGGAGGTTCCCCAATTTTTTCGTGGCTGGCGAGACGACCCCGCGCCGAGCGCGACTTTCATCACGCCGCTTCTGGATTACGGGGCAAAAAGTGTCGCCTCACCTGAATGATCTTCGCTATAATAGCGAAGTCCTTACACAAACAAGAGAGACGACGCCATGTATGATACCACAATCGCGACGAAACTGCTAGGGCAGCTCAAGGCATTTTTGGGG
>JAFRSR010000121.1 GCA_017427485.1 Kiritimatiellia bacterium | reverse complement strand
GTTTTTTCTCCTTCTGCTTCCTGGAAATTGCTTTCGCTACTTGGAGTTTTGGAGTTAGGGAGATTTGGAGTTTTTTGACACTTTCTCCCTATCTCCGAATCTCCCAAACTCCCAGTAGCGAAAGCAACATTCACATTACAATCGCTACTTCGTACGAGAGCGCAGGCGGAGGCGCCATCGTGGTTCGTCTCAAATGGCAGCGACTCGTAACGGCCGACTTCCTTGAAATCGGGATGGGCGGCGAGGAACGCCGCGACCTGCTCCGCGTTCTCCTCGGGCTCGTTCGAGCAGGTGGAGTAGACGAGGCATCCGCCCGGCTTCACGTGCGCCGCCGCCTTCTTGAGAATCTCCTTCTGGAGCGCGACGAGCTGCGCGAGATGGTCCGCGTCCCACCGCCAGCGGGCGTCGGGACGCCGGCGGATCACGCCTGTGTTCGAACACGGCGCGTCCACGAGCACGCGGTCGAAGAGCGCGCCGTCCGCAACCCTCTGCACGGCGGTGACGTTGTCGAGATGCGTCCGCGCGAGGTTTTCCTTCAGGCGGGCAAGGCGCTTCGGGTTCACCTCCTGCGCCACGATTGCGCGCTCCCCCCCTGGGGGAAGCGGCGTCTCGCCGCTTCGGTCACGCCCCTCCCCTGGGGGAAGCGGCGTCTCGCCGCTTCGGTCACGCCCCTCCCCTGGGGGAAGCGGCGTCTCGCCGCTTCGTCCCATCCCCATGCGCCAGGCGATCTGCACCGTCTTGCCGCCGGGCGCGGCGCAGAAGTCAAGCACGGACATCCCCGGCGCGACATCGAGCAAATCCACGGCGCCCGCCGTGGCGGGGTCCTGCACGATGAACGCGCCATCGGCGAAGCCGGGCTGGTCGGCAACCTTCTCGCCGCGCGGCAACTTCTCGAACGAGCCGGGACGCGCGATCCACGTCTCGGCCGGCGTGTTGTGCCAGCGCGCGAGCTTCTCCGCGCCCTCCGCGCCGTAGCGCGCCGTCCAGCGCGCCACGAGCGCGTTCGGGTACGACTCGCGCTCCGCGAGCGGCGCAACGGCGAGCTTCGCCTCGAACTCCGCACGCCGACGAAGAAGGTTGCGCAGGACGCCGTTCACGACGCGGTCGAGCGGCCGTCCGCGCGCGTTCTCCTTCGCGGCGGCGACAGTCTCGTTCACGGCGGCGAAGTCGGGCACGTCCGGCATGTAGAGGATCTGCGCCGCGCCCACGAGCACGAGCGCCTCGAGCTCGCCCTTCGGCCACGTCTTGAGGAGTTCGCCCAGCACGGCGCGGAGCGGACGGAACCGGCGTATGGTCGTGTAGACGAGGTCCTGCACGAACGCGCGGTCCGGGCCGCCCTTGGGGAGCAGCTCGTTCGGGAACTCATGCGTCGCGAGCCAGCGGGCGACGATGAAGGCGGCTGTGCGGCGGCTGTTCACGCGAGTGCAATGGCCTCGATTTCGATTTTCACGTCCTTGGGGAGACGCGCCGCCTGCACGCAGCTGCGCGCGGGCTTCGTGTCGCCGAACAGTTCGGCGTAGACGGCGTTGACGGCGGCGAAGTCGTTCATGTCGCCGAGGAAGACCGTGGTCTTCACGACCTTGCCGAGGCCCGAGCCCGCCGCCTCCAGAACCTTCTGGAGGTTGGTGATCGCCTGGCGCGCCTGGTCCGCGGCCGTCGTCGCGACCACGGCGCCCGCGGCCGGGTCGATGGGAATCTGCCCGGAGCAGAAGATGAAGCCGTTGGCGCGGATGGCCTGGCTGTAGGGTCCGAGCGCCTGCGGCGCCCGGTCTGTGGAAATGATGTCCATTGTATACACCTCGTTCGTCGAAACGCCCCTATTCTACCACATCCGCCGCCCACGCGCCAGTCGTCGGTGCATGATTCGTGCCGTTTGCAGACTGGCGCGCGGACGTGGTTTATGGTAGAATACGCGCCATGGGTTACCAGTTGATGGATCTGAAAAGCGCTGCCGCCCATCTGCACATGAAGGTCAACGACCTTCGGCACTTCGCGCAGCGAGAGGAAGTCCCCAGCGTCCGGCGCGGGGACGCCTTCTTCTTTGAGCACCGGCTTCTCGACGAATGGGCCCAGCGCCGCCTCATGGCGATCTCCGACAAGCAACTCACGGGCGAGCACCAGCTCGCCATGGCCGAGCGGCGCCAGGCGGACGGACACGACCTCCACGTCGCCGATCTCCTTTCGCCCGCCGTCATTGTCCCTGACCTCACGTCCAAGACGCGCGCCGGCGTGCTGCGCGACATGACGGACTTCGCGGACTCCACCGGTCTCCTCTACGATCCCGAGACGCTCTTCGCCGAACTGCAGGCGCGCGAGGAGGTGGCCTCCACGGCGGCCGGCGGGGGCGTCGCCTTCCTCCATCCGCGCTACCACGACCCCTATCTCTTCCAGGAGACCTTCCTCGCGCTCGGGCGCACCGTGCGCCCCGTCTTCTTCGGCGCGCAGGACGGCACGGGCACCGACCTCTTCTTCCTCATCTGCTGCACGGACCACGCGCTTCACCTGCACATCCTCGCGCGGCTCTGCCTGCTCGCGCATGGCACCACCCTGCTGGAGGAACTCCGCGAAGCGCCCGACGTGGAGACCATGCACGCGGCGATCAAGAAGGCCGAGGAAGAATTCCTCGGCCACATGCACTAGAGCGTCTTGACGTACTTTTCCAGGATCCGGATGTCGGATCTGACGGATACGTTTGAACGCGCGCGGACGAATTTCGTCTTGCGGTCCGCCACGGTGATGACGAGTTCCATGTCGTCGCGGGGATGGAATCCGCTAAAGCCCGCGTCGTTGTACTCCCATCCCAGCACCTTCGCCGTCATCACAAGATCGGCGTCGTCCTTGCTCTCCTTCACCTCGAAGCCGCGCGCGCGCAGCGCCCGCTTCAACGCGGCCTCCACGCGGCGTTCGGTCTTCACCACGAAAAACGAAGACCCTGCGGGAAATTTCTCCGTGTGCTTCGGCAGCACCTCCGTGACGGAGCCAGGCGTCCAGCAACCGCACAGGGCGGCAAGGATAAGCGCTGTCAGTATTCTGCGCATACGATCCTGTCGTCGAACGGCAACACGCGCGTGCCGATCGTCTGGGTTGTTTCGTGTCCCTTCCCGCACACAACGACGGTATCGCCTTGCGCGGCGCGTGCAAGGGCGAAATGGATGGCAGCACGGCGGTCGGGTTCCACGGTCACGTCGGTGCCGGCGGGGATGCCGGCGACGATTTCGGCGATGATGTCCTCGGGGCGCTCGCTGCGGGGATTGTCGCTCGTCACCACGAGGTGGTCCGCGTGACGCGCGGCCGCGGCGCCCATGAGCGGACGCTTCGCGCGGTCGCGGTCCCCTCCTGCGCCGAACACGGCCCATACCCGTCCCTTCGTGAAGGCGCGGACGGTGGAAAGGACGTTTGCGAGCGCGTCGTCAGTGTGGGCGAAGTCCACGAACACCTCGGCGGCGCTGCGCGTCTTCACGCGTTCCAGGCGCCCCCAGCGTGGCGTGAGCGCGGGCACGGCGGCGCGGATTGCATCCTCGGAGACGCCCGCCGCACGCGCGAGCGCGGCGGCCACGAGCACGTTCTGGACGTTGTAACGTCCCGCGAGCGGACTTCGCCGGGATACGAAATCGGCGAAGTCCGCATCGCACGGGACGGTAAATCCACATGTGACAAGACGCAACGGAAGCGCGGACAGTTCGTCCGCGAGGCGGCGTCCCCAGTCGCCGTCCACGCACACCACGGCGGGGGCGCCGGGGTTCTCGGCGGCCAGGCGTTCGAAGAACAGGCGCTTCGCGGCGAAGTAGGCCTCCATCGTCTTGTGGTAGTCGAGATGGTCCTCTGAGAGGTTCGTGAACGCGCCGCCCGCGAAACGCGTGCCGGCGGTGCGGTTCTGGTGGATGGCGTGGCTCGAGACCTCCATCACGCAGTTCGCGAGGCCGTTCGCCTCCATCTCGGCGAAAATCTCCATAAGGACCTTGTTCGGCGGCGTGGTGTAGCCGGTGGAGAATTTTCGCGCCCCCGTGTCCACCTCCACCGTCGTGACATGCCCGACGCGCCCGAGGGGTTTGAGGAACTCGGCCAGCACCCAGGTGGTGGTGGTCTTGCCGTTTGTGCCCGTGATGCCGTAGACGTTCATACGTCGTCCTCCTCCGGCACTTCGTCCGGCACGTCCGGCTCCACGGCGAGGTAGCGCAGGACGAACGCGGCGATCTCGCTGAACGTGGGACCGGCGCAGACGCCGCCCTGGTGGTTGTAGATCGGCACTCCGCGCGCCTCGGCGGTGTCGCGCCGACGGCAGGTGAAAGGTTTGTGGTAGGTGACGAGGATCACGACCCGCGGCTGCGAGGCGGGGACGATGCCGATGAAGGAGCCGTTGAACTGGTCGTCGTAGTAACCGCCGCCCGGCCGCGCGATCTGGGCAGTGCCCGTCTTGCCCGCCACGGTGTATCCTGCAACGGCCGCCCGACGGGCCGTGCCGCCCTTCTTCGCCACGCCCAGCATCATTTCGCGCACCTTTCGCGCCGTATCGGGACGGATGGGATGCCCCACCACCTGCCGCTCGTGCTGGTAGATGACCGCCGCCGCGTCATCCGGGGACTTGTCATGCTCCACGACGCGCTCGACGATGTAGGGCTGCAGGAGCTCGCCGTCGTTCGCGATGCAGGCGTATGCGGCCGCCAGCTGAATCGCCGTCACGGAGACGCCCTGGCCGATGGGCGCGCGCGACTGCTTGAGCTTGTCCCACTTGTTCAACGGCGGCAAGAGCCCCTTCTCCTCGCCCGGCAGTTCAATGCCCGACTTGCGCCCGAATCCGAATTCAGTCATGTACGACCTCAGGCGACGGGGGCCGAGATCGTATCCAAGCTTGCCGTAGATGACGTTGCAGGAATGGACAAGCGCGTCGCGCACGGTCATGAAATCGTCCATCTTGTGCGAATCCGTGGGCAGTCGGTAGTAGCGGGGATCCGACCGGTCCGTGCTCATCACCGTGTTCGGGCCCACCATCCCCTCGTTGATGGCCGCGCAGGCGGTGATCGTCTTCATCACGCTGCCGGGATCGTAGACCTGGGCGACGGCGTAGTTCTTGCGCAGCGCCCCGGTGGAGGCGGTGAAATTGCCCGGGTCGTAGTCAGGCGCCGTCGCCATCGCAAGGACGGCGCTCGTCTTCGCGTCAAGGACGATCGCCCAGACTCGTTCGGCCTGATGGCGGAGGCGCCCCTCCAGCAGTATCCGCTCGACTTCATGCTGGATGTTGTGGTCGACCGTCAGGTACACGTCGTTGCCGGGGCGGGGTTCGGCCGTGAACTCGCGCAGGATGCGAAGTTCGCGGCCGTGCGCGTCCTTGCGCCCGGTCACGCGTCCGGGCACCCCCCTCAATTGCCGCTCGAACCGCTGTTCGATGCCGGCTACGCCAACGGCGTTCGTGGCGTCACGGCTCACGAAACCGATGACCTGCGACAGATTCCGTCCCTGCGGGTACACGCGCACGATCTTCTCCGACACGCTCAGCTCGTGGATTTTCGACAGCCGCGCATGTACGGTCTCGTCTTCATTGGTCGCAAGGAACACGTAGCGCCGGCCGCGCCGCGCCCATTCCGCGTAGGCGTCCATCACCTTGACCTGCGGCAGGTTCAGCGACTCGGCGAGATTGGTGATGTTCGCCCACCGGACGGCGGGGTCGACCGGACGGCCTGCGTGGACGGTATCCTCGTTGCCGGCCTTGGGATCAACCGCATATTCCCACACGACCTTCGTGCGCGCGTACGGGATGCCCGTCGAGGAGTAGATGCTCCCGCGCACGGCGATGGTGTTCCGGATCAACGTGTAAGTGGGTTCCTTCTGGATCTCGACGTATCCAAGATGCAACATGGTCAGGCGCACGACCAGACCGACAAGCCCCACGCCCAGGAGCGCGACCGGAATCCAGAATCGAATCTTTTCACCACGCCATGCCATTCTCGTGACCGCCGTTAGCGAATTTTCCCGCGCGGCGATCTTTTCCGGGCCTGCGCCTCCGACGTGACCTGCGCCATGTTGGCCGTGGCCAGTCGCTCGCGTGCGCGTGCAACGGCAATCTGGCCAGGCTTCGGATGGCCCGCCGCGTTCATGCGCACCACCTGGTCCTGGCGCGGGAGGTTCATCTCAAGCCCGAAGCGGGTAAGCTTGTCCTGCAAACGGTCCACCGCCATCATTTCAGTCCAGCGAGCCGCCACGCGCTCGCATTCCTTCGACAGCTGCTTATAGCTCTTCTCGGCCTCCTGCAGCTCCTGCGCGATCGACGTACACCGCATGCCCAGCACGCAATAGACCATCACCATCGAGAACAACGTCACGAGCAGCGCGACGACGCCTGCCGTGTTGATCGTAAAACTGGAATACCGGTTTATCTTCCTGTTTCTTTTCCTCATGCAGCCATCCTTTCTACCGTTCGCAGCTTTGCGCTGCGCGCCCTTGGGTTGACATCCGTCTCCTGCTCCGACGCGACCACCGCGTGGCGCGTGACCGGACGGACTCTTGGAAGGTCCCCCTCCCACCGCTCCCCGCCCTGTTGGAGCGAAACCATGCGGCCGACGTGCGCGGCGAAGAACCGCTTCACGATCCGGTCCGTCAGACTCTCGAACGTGATCACCGCGAACCGGCCGCCGACCTTCAGGAGGCCGAGGCCGCCGTCCAAGGCTCGCTCCAGTTCGCCGATCTCGTCGTTCACGGCCATGCGAAGCGCCTGAAACGTCCGCGTGGCCGGATGGTGCGGACCGTGGCGGCCCACCGTCCTCTCCACCAACTCCGCGAGCTGGCCCGTCGTCTCGATCGGACGCGACGCCCGCGCCTGAACGATCGCGCGCGCGATGCGCCGCGCATGCGGCTCCTCGCCCAGCGTGCGCAGGACGCCCGCCAATTCCTCTTCCGACCGCGTTGCGACCAACGTCGCCGCCGTCACGCCCCGCGACCGATCCATCCGCATGTCAAGAGGCCCGTCCGCCCGGAAGCTGAACCCGCGACCGGGTTCATCCAGTTGAGGACTCGACACGCCCAAATCAAGCAGAATCCCATCGACTTCTCCTATTCCCTCGCCCCGCACGATCTCCGCGATCGAACCATGGCATCCGTGGACCAGAACAACTTTCGCGCCCGCCAACCCCTCAAGGGCCGCGGCGCTCTCCGCAAGAGCCTGCTCGTCACGGTCGACACCCACCAGGGTCGTGCCCGCACCGCCGCGCAGGATGATCTCCCGCGCGTGGCCGGCACGCCCCAGTGTTCCATCGACGTACACGCCCCCGTGACGAACCGCCAGCGAATCAACCGCTTCCCTGAGAAGTACAGGAATGTGCATGTTCCCTTCCTCCTCAGAAACGCAGCCGCTTCCTGGCGGCCCGCAGGTTCTCCGACTCCTCCGGCGTCCGTTCGGGTACGTTTTCGGGAGCCCAAAGACGGGCCATCCGAACCGCACCCTTCATGACGACGGGACCCTTCAGGTTCGCATACGCAAGCAGCCGGTCACTGATGCGGATGCGCCCCTGCACGTCAAACTCAAGGAGCTCCGAGTCTTCGCCGACCCTTTCGAGTACGTCATTGAGATCGTCGTCTGACAGGGCCTCCTCCTGGATGCCCGCCATACGCGACTCAAACACCCCTTTCGGGATGAGCTGGAGACAGGGTTTCCCCTCCTCCTTCATGACGTAGACGTAGTCGGAACCCAAAGCATGGCGCCAGACGCTAGGAACCGTAAGGCGCTTCTTCGGGTCAAGAGGACGTTCGTAGGTGTTCACCAGCAAGCCGGTGGCCACCTCTCTCGTCTCTTCGACACTCTGTCTACCTTTTATTGACATCGCTGGACACTAGTAAACACTTTTCCCCACCGAATGTCAAACCGAAAAATTGAAAAATTGAAAAAATTTTTAGGCGCCCCATTCCTCCATGTAAATGAAAATCAAGGAAACCCTTGAAAATAAAGGGCAAAACGCACTTCACGGCCTCTGCGCGAGGGGTTCAGCACCACATTGAGATCAAGCGCCCCAAAGGGCCTTCAGGCTCCGCGCGCCCCCCGCTAGGCCCCACACAGCGCCCCACCAGGCCCCACACAGCTCCCCACCAAGCCCCACTACCCCTATCGGGCTAACACGGCAGCAACGGCAAAATAGGCGCCCGTCAGCACGAGCGCGAGCGTTCGGAAAGTATCGGCAGACAATCCGCCAGCGGCCACGGCAACGGCCAGTCCGGCGAGCAGCGCGAGAACGAGGACAGGCAGAAAGCGGAAAAGACGCAACGGCGTGTTGCGAACGGGCGCGGTCTCCGGCGCGGCAACGCCTTCTGTTGCCGCGTCCTCTTCCGCAAGCGCGGCGACGCGCGCCTCGACGGCGTTGACATCCTTCCACACGTCCGCCGGCACCGGCGCACGCGCGCCGCAGAGCGCCGCGAACGCCACGTACGCGACGGCCGCGATCAGGAAGGACGGCAGGAACAGGAAGAACGGATGCATCCAGCCGCCGGCAAGCGCGGCGATGATGAACGCGCTCGACACGCCCCACGCGCCGAGTGCCGCGGGGTTGATCCGCAGGCCGCGGTAGAGACACCAGAAACGCGTGAAGCCGATGCGCGGGAAAATCCAGTGTTCCACGAGGCAGACCGCCCCGACGCTCGAGAGAAGCCACACGACGTAGGAGACGAGCTTGTCCACCTGCATCATCGCGGGGAAACAGGCCGAAACGGCGATGACCGCGCCCACGCCGAACGAGAGCTGGCGCAGCGTCGCCTTCGGGAAGAACGTCGCGAACGAGAGCGCGGCGCGGTAGATGTTCGGCGTGGCCGTGGTCCAGCCCGCGGCGACGACGGCCAGGAGGCCCGTCCAGCCAAGGATCACGCGCGTGACGGCGCCGGAGTCGAGCTGCGCGAGGTTGGTCTTGAGGAGGAGCGCCGCCGTGGCGCCCATCACGCCGGCGCACGTCCAGGCGAAGAAGTGGCCCACGTACATGCCGTAGAAGCCCACCCAGCCGTAGCGGGCCTTCTTCGCGAAGCGGAAGATCGCCATGTCGTTGAGTCCGCCGTGGTAGGCGAAGTTGCACATCCAGGCGAACGCCGCGACGTGCCAGAAGGAAAGGTGCGGCTGACCGGCGGGGACCTCTCCCGTGAAGATATGCGTCTCGAAGAGGCGCAGGAGCGCGGCGGGAGAGTCCACGCTCCCGAATCCCGTCGCGCCGGTGAGCATCGGCAACGCCACGCAGGCGCCGCAGAAAAAGCAGGTGATCATCCACGGCGCGCAGATGGCCGAGAAACGCGCGACGCCGCGGAAACCGTATGCCGCCACGAACACCGTCACGGCCGCGAGGGCGAGCGTGAGCGCCACGCACCCCGCGCTCGTGGGATACCAGTGCAGCTGGATCGGGAAACCGCACGCCTCGCGCAGGGACGACACGGCGATCGCCGTCATCGTGGCCGCGTAGCAGATCGAGGTGAGGCCCCACGCCGCGCTGTACGCCTTCTGGAACCACGGTCCCGTCGCCTTGCGCAGGTAGGCGAAGAGCGAGAGGCGCGTGTCCACCGCGATCGGCGCGCACACGACCGCGTACATGAGCGTGGCGAGGAAGTTGCCGACGACGAGACCGAGTAGGAGCTCCGAGGCCCGCACGCCCCACGTCACGAGGAGCGCGCCGATCACGAACTCGGTGGCGGCGATGTGCTCGCCCCCGTAGATGCCGAGAAACGCCCCGAGAGACGAAAGCCGCGCGGTGGGCACCGGACGTTCCTCCGGCGGCACCGCGCGGGCCCGGGCCTCGATTTCGGCCGAGGTCATGCGAAGTCCCTTACTTCACGATCTTGCGGCCGCGGACGCCCGCCGCCGTCGCGGCGTTGGCCTTGGCCTTCTCGTGCGGACGCAGCGAGCGCACGGCCGCGCCGGCCTGCCACATCTCGCCGTCGTGCATGTCCTGCAGCTTGGCCGCCATGA
The DNA here is from genome assembly GCA_017427485.1 of Kiritimatiellia bacterium. Classification (GTDB taxonomy): domain Bacteria; phylum Verrucomicrobiota; class Kiritimatiellia; order RFP12; family UBA1067; genus RUG572. Next base: position 60,958 of record JAFRSR010000121.1, on the reverse strand, counting down.
ACTCCTTGTAGTCGGGACGGCCCGTGTCGCGGATGACTTCCTTCGCCTCCTTCATCGTCTTCACGCTCGCGTAGAGCTTCTTGAATACGGGCTCCACGGCCTTGCGGAAGATCGGGCGCCACTTGAGCGCGCCGTGCTGCGCCGTCTGCGAGCAGTTGGAGTACATCCAGTCCATGCCGTTCTCGTCCACGAGGCGGATGAGGCTCTGCGTGAGTTCCTCGCACGTCTCGTTGAACGCCTCGCTCGGGCTGTGGCCGTTCGCGCGGAGGGTGTAGAACTGCGCCTCCATCACGCCGCAGAGCGCGCCCATGAGGATGCCGCGCTCGCCCACGAGGTCGCTCGTGACCTCGCGCTCGAAGGTGGTGGGGAAGAGGTAGCCGGAGCCGACCGCGATGCCGATCGCGATCGTGAGCTCGCGCGTCTTCGCCTCGTCCGCGCCGTTCGGCTCGTAGGCGTAGGAGCTGTTGATGCCCGCGCCGGAGAGGAAGTTGCGGCGCACGGACGTGCCCGAGCCCTTCGGGGCCACCATGACGAGCATCACGCCCTTCTGCGGCTTGATGCCCGTGAGCTTGTTGTAGACGTAGCCGAAGCCGTGCGAGAAGTAGAGCGCCTTGCCGGGCGTGACGTACTTCTCGATCGCCTTCCAGATCGTGGGCTGCGAGGCGTCCGACGTGAGCATCATGATCACGTCGCCCTTCTCGGCGGCCTCTTCAAGGGAGAAGAGCGTCTTGCCCGGCACCCAGCCGTCCTTGATCGCGCGCTTCCAGCTCGAATTGGGCTTCGTGGACTTGCGCTGGCCGACGATCACATTGATGCCGTTGTCCCGCATGTTGAGCGCCTGGCCCGGCCCCTGGATGCCATAGCCAAGCACCGCGATCGTCTTGCCCTTGAGGACCTTCTGGGCCTTCTTGAGCGGGAATTCCTTGCGCGTTACGATTTTCTCGACGACGCCGCCGAAATTGATGTCCATCTTTCTTTACTCCTTTTTTCTCCGCTGAGGCGGAATTGCGGGATAGTATAGCACAACGCGGAAAGGATGTACACGGGAAATGCGGCCCAAAACGCTACTGCATTTCACTGTCCGCGTACCGCTCATGCAACTGCGCAAAGAGTTCGGCGCGGGACGCCGTGCCGGTCGTCCGCAGCTTCTTGATCGTCACGGCCGAGGCCGCGCAGGCGAGCGTCGCCGCGTCGACGAGCGGAAAACCGGCCGCCGTCGCGCACGCGAGGCAGGATAGGAACGTATCGCCCGCGCCGCAGAAGTCGATCTCGCCCGTCACCTTGCACGCGGGCACGTGCGTCACGCACCCTTTCTCCGAGACGTAGCACCCCTTCTCGCCCGCCGTCACGATCGCCGGACGGCCCGTGCGGACCTCCAGCAGCTTCGCAAGCTTTTCGAAGTCGGTCGGTTTGACCTTCCCCTTGAACACGCGCGACGCCTCGATCTCGTTGGGCTTCACGATTGCGTTCGAATAGAGCCCGATCCGGTCACGGCTGTCCACGATCACCCGCAGCCCGGCCTCGCCCAGCTCGCAAATCCGGTCGCGCACCGCCTCGGTGATGCAGCCGAACGGCATCTGGTCGCAGACGCAGAGCACGTCGATCTTCTTCGCCACCTTATCGAGGAGCGCCAAGAGTTTCTTCTCCGTGGCGGCGGCAAGCGGCTCGTAGTTCGTGAAGTCAAGGCGCGGATCCTCGTACACCACGTTCTCGGCATACCCCTTGCGGAGCGGCTTGATGTAGGTATTCGTCACGCGCGCGCGGTCGGGCACGACGCCCGAGACGTCGGCGCCGGCCCGTTCCAGCAGTCCCTTCAGCGCGAGTCCGCGCCAGTCGTCGCCGAACACGCCGAGGGCGTACACCTTCTTCGGCTCCAGCGCGAGCACGTTCATCGCCACGTTGCCCGCGCCGCCGGGCGAAAGGCGCTCCTGCACGATCGGCAGCGGGAAGTGCGGCGTCTCGCGCGAGAGCTCGCTCTTCGTCATGTCCGCATGCCAGTACACGTCGAGGCAGAAGTCGCCGATCACGCCGATCCGCCCCTTGCCGAGTTTCTCCAGGTTGTGTTTCATGCTTGATTCTCCTTAACTTCTTTTAATGCGTTAACTTGTTCTGATGTCATGGCCTGCGGCGCCAACACGGAGGAACCGGAGCGCACGGAGACACGGAGGTCATTTTGGAGATATGCTTGCGCGCATCTCAATGCACTCCTCTCCGATTTGTGATAGCGTCTGACTTTCTTCCTCAATAACAGCACGGTATATTACTGGCTGCTCCTTTCTCAAACGACTGAGATACTCTTCCTTAGTTTCGTTTATGACATGCTGGATACCGGCCTTGAGCGTGGGAAGTCCGAAATTCAGCACAAGTCCGACACGAAGGTTCAACATCTTCAAATAAGTAAGGCATTGCGCCTTGAAAACATAGTCATTTGATGGCAATGCCTTGCACTCCACGACAATCCTGTCTTCTACAAGGATGTCGATCCTACGCGGGCGCTCGTTCTCTTGTGAAAGATCCATCCCCTTGTAGATTACAGGACAGGCTTTCTGACGTTCCACTTTCAAGTCCAACTGGCGAAGTTCCCAGCAAAGCGCAATTTCATAAGCCTCCTCCTTAAGTCCACATCCGAAGTGGCGATGTACCTCTATGGCACAACCGATTATCTTGCCAGTCAACTCACTGTCTGGTCCGCCGTAGTCTATCGTAGCCATTGTGCCAATATCCTTGTGAGAGGATTTTTGATGGGGCGTGCGGAGCAAAACTCCAAATCAATCTCCGTGTCTCCGTGGACTCCGTTACCTCCGTGCCGCCATCGGCAAATCGGTCAATCTCTTCCAGAGATTTGCAATCGTCTCCTTGTGGTCGCCGACGAAGTGCCAGCCCTTGCCGCCGCAGGAGACGGGGCGGTTGACGATGTTCTTCCGCGGGCGATAGTAGTAGTTCGGGTCCTCGTAGCCGATCTTGCAGCGGTAGTCGCCGAGCGGCTTGAGGTCGAAGTCCGCCGTCGTGATCTTGAACGTCGGATGGCCGAGATTGCGGCTGATGGAGAGCGCCTTCAGGAATACCTCCGGGCCGATCACGGCCGATCCGAAGTTAAGGAACGCGCCGCCGTCGAGCTGCGAGATTGCGTTGCACATCGTGTGAAAGTCGCGTCCCGAGGCGACGCCGATCGCGCCGAAATCGACGATCGGATGCTGGTGGATGATGTCCGTGCCGAGCGCGATGTGGTAGGTGGCCGGGATGCCGAAGGTCCACGCCTTGTAGAGCACGCACTGCTCGCGGTACGGGAAGCGCTCCCGGTGCGCGTCGATGTAGCGCGCGAGCGACTCGCCGTAGCCGTAGCCCGCCGCCGCGCCCTGCTGGATCGCCTCGTTCATCCATCGGCCCGTCTGCTCCCACATGCCGAACGAGCCGTCCTCGATGGCCGTGGGCACGTCCTCGGAGGTGCCGCCCAGGTAGGCGAGCTCGAAGTCGTGGATTGAGCACGCGCCATTTCCCGCGATGTGCGTAATGATCCCCTTCTCCATCAAGTCGATGAGATAGAGCGACATGTTGTTCTTGATCACGTGCGCGCCCATGGAGAACACGACCGGGCGGCCGTTCTTCCGCGCAGCCACCACGCGGTCCACCAGCTCGTCGAAGCCGTCGTCCGTCCACTCCGGCACGGGATCGACGCCCGGACGGAACATCGACTCGATCGTCACGAGGTTCGTGCGATCGTGCGCGTCGTACGTCTTGATCTTGTCGAACGCGAACGAGGGATTCGCGCCCAGTCCAAGGAAATCGAGGATGGGGCGCAGGTCGCGGAAGTCGCCCACGATCATGTCCGCGCCTGCCTTTTCGAGCCGCGCCTTCTTGGCGGCGTTGAGAATCGAGAAGTCCGTTTCATTGGTGGCGACGCCGAGCGTGCGCGCGCCAAGCGCCTTGCCGAGCGCGATCTCCACCTTGCCGTCGCCGACGACCGCCAGCTCGTCCGGCGCCACACCCGCCTGCTCCACGAGGCGCTTCAGCGCCGCCTCCTTTGCGCAGGCCTCGCTCTGCGGCAGCGCGCCCGCGATGCCATCCGCGAACCCGGCGAACCCGAGCGCCGCGGCCTCGGCCTGCACGTCCGCCTCGTCCGTACCGCTCGCGAAGTAGATCTTCACGCCGCGCGTCTTCAGCGCCTGGAGGAAGAGGATCGCGCCCGGCACGTGGTAGGTCACCGCCGGCACCTTGCCCGACAGAACCTCGTCGCGCTTCACGGCGACTGATTCCATCAGCATCGCGTTGTACTCGTTCTTGTAGAACCACGGATCGTCGGAAGGGATGACAGGGCGGCGCGTCCGGAGGCCGCGCCCTACCGTCGCGTCGGTAGGGCGGGGCGTCTCGACCCGCCGCTTCAACTCCCCCAGAAAACCCTTCATCTGAAGGATGGTCTGCACGCCCGTCGTCTCGCCGATGAACTCGTCGATCCACGCCTCGTCGGGCAGGTACTTCAGCATCATGCGCTTCATCACGGCCTCCCACCCGCAGCGCAAGGTGGAGAACGTGCCGTCGAAGTCGCAGACGACCGCCTTGATCGCGTTGCTCATGTCAGAGCCCCTTGGTCCATTCCGAGTAGTCCAACCACTTGAACGGCGGTTCGCCGTGGAGGTAGTGCGTGCGGAACGTTTGCGGCGCGTCCGGAGGCCGCGCCCTACCGTCGCGTTGGCTGGGCGGCGCGTCCGGAGGCCGCGCCCTACCGTCGTGTTGGTAGGGCGGGGCGTCCCGACCCGCCGTGCCTTGCACCGTATAATCGATGATGAAGAGGCCCTGGCCGTCCCACGCGACGGGCGCGAGGTCGGTCACGGCGTTGGACGCCGCCTCGTAGTCGCGCTCCAGCACGACCTTGCCCGTCGCCGCCTCCGTCAACTTCACATGTCCCTTCACGGGCGCGAGGAGGTCGTTCACGACCACGAGCCGCCGGTCTTCGGTCACGATGGGCAGCACGTCGCGGTAGGCGGTCTTGAGGGCGAAATAGGATTTCTTCTTCGTGCCAAAGGAGTCGCAGACGGCGTCGGAGATCGTCGGCCAGCCGTCGCGCAGGTTCCACACCACGAACCCGCCCTTCTTCGTGAACTTCTGCGAGCGGAAGAGCTCCACCTGGAACTTGATGGCCTCCGCCTGCGCGCTCTGCGACTGGGCGATGAAGAGGTCGAGGTCATGGCGCGGCACGTCGCCGAACAGGGCGGACGTCTGCTTCAGGATGAGGTCGTTGCGGAACCACGGGTAGACGTTCGGCTCCAGGTAGGGGCAGGTGGCCCGGTAGCGCCACTGCGGCATCCAGTCGAGCTTCTTCCACTCCTTCGCGTCGGGGTTCGACCAGATGCGCGCCACGTCCGCGGCCGGCATCATCTTCTCGATCGTGGAGCGGGCGGGCAGCGCGTGCGCGCCGCCCTCGCTGCAGAACCAGCAGGCGTTGTTCGTGTAGTAGGGCGTCTTCCACCACGCGCGGGGCCCTCCCCACAGGTGGTCCTCGCACGGCTCGGTCTCGCCGCGGAACGCCGCCTCGCTCACGTAGGGCGAGCTGGGCAGGTAGGGGCGCGTGACGTCGTACTCGTGCAGGACGGCGGGAATCACCTCGCGCGTGATGCGGTTCTTGTTCGGGTCGCGCATGAGCCCCTTGCCGAGGCTCCAGCCGCCCGCCTGGTCGTTCTCGTTGTCGCCGGCCCAGAGCGCGAGCGAGGCGTGGTTCCGGAGGCGCAGCACGACGGACAGCACCTCCTTCTTCATCGCCTCGGCGAAGGCGTCGTCCATCGGCGGCATCGTGCAGGCCATCATGAAGTCCTGCCACACCAGCACGCCGTTCGCGTCGCACCAGTCGAAGAATTCTTCCGGCTCGTACACGCCGCCGCCCCACACGCGCACGAGGTTGCAGTTGAGGTCGGCCATCATCGGCAGCGTCCACGCGAGCTGCGCCGCCTGGCGGGAGGGGATCGGGTCGAGCGGGATCCAGTCCACGCCGCGGACGTAGATCGGCTCGCCGTTCACCTTGAAGAGGAACCGGCCCGGACGTTCCGGCAGCTTGCGGTCGTCGTACTCGAGGGCGATCGTGCGGATGCCGATCTTGCGCGCGTCGCGCGCGAGGACCGACCCGTCCTCCCCGACGACCTCGATCGCCGCCTCGTAGAGCGGCTGCTCGCCCGCGCCCCGCGGCCACCAGAGCTCGACGTTGGAGAGCGAGAGAAACACGCTGACGTGCGGCCCGCGGTAGGGACGCGTGTTCGCGGCCACGACCTTGCCGCCGCGCGAGAGCGTGCAGCGCACGCGCGCCTTGTAGAAGTGCCGGAACGGCGCTGGAATGCGGGCGCGCGCGAGGACGTTCGCCCAGCGCGTTTTGACGTTGAGGTCGCGTACGATCCAGGCGGGATCCTCGATGCGCACCGCCGGACGCACCTCCAGCCGCACGTCGCGCCAGATGCCGCTGAACGGCATGTGCGGCATCGTGTCCCACCCGTACATGTACGGCGCCTTGCGGATGCGCTCGTGGTCCGCGCCGCCGCTCATCGTGTAGCCGAGTTCGCCGATCCGCTCCACGCCGGAGGCGAGGCCCACGGGACGGATCAGCACCTGCACCGTGTTCTCCGCGCCGACCCGGATCCGGTCCGTCACGTCGAACGCGTGCGGGATGAGCATGTTGTCGGCCTCGCCGATCTTCTCCCCGTTGAGGAACACGTCCGCGAGCGTGTCGATGCCGTCGAAGGCGAGCACCGCCCGTTCGCCCGGCTCGCGCGCCGGACAGCGGAACGTCTTCGTGTAGAGCCACTGGTTGCCCTCCAGCGTCGTGAACGCGAGAGCGTTCGTGGAGAACATCGGATCGGGCATCTCGCCAGCCTTCACGAGCTCCATCTCGCAGCACCCCGGCACGGTGGCCTGGTAGCTTTTCACCGCCAGCCCCGTCGGCAGCGGCAGCGAACGCACCGCGCCGTCGTCCGGCTGGGCGAACGTCTCCAGCTTCCACGCGCCGTTCAGCGACAGCGTCTCCGATGCGGCCGCAGCCGCGACGATTCCGGCCGCGAAGGCCGTTGCAAGGATCGACTCTTTTTTCATGGCACCGCCCTCAGAACAGATTACACCACCGCCGGGACGGCGAGCGTCTCGCCGCCCTTCATCGCCGAGAGGTGCGCGTAGACGCCGGCGATCGTCGTGTCGAGGGCCGTCTTCACGTCCACGCACGGCTTGTGGTCGGGCAGGAGTATCGCGCGGATGAAGTCGTCCGTGAGATAGCCGTGCGAGCCGCCGTGTCCGCCGGCGGGCATGCCGGGCGGGAGCTGAGGCTTCGCGATCGCCATCTTCTTGACCTCGGCGTCGAACCAGCCGCGGTAGCCGCCCTTCTCCGGCACGTAGCAGCCCTTCTGCCCCCAGATGCGCCCGTCCTCGCCGCCGTAGGACGGCACATCCCACGACACGAGCATGCGCGCGGCCGAGCCGTCCTCGCACGTGAACATCGCGTACTCGCTCCCGTACGGGTTGTTGTAGGCGTTGCCCTTCGCGTACTTGAACTTGAGCGACGGGATGCCCGTGCACGACACCTTCACGAACCGCTTGTGCGTCACGCACGTGTAGTAGCCGTTCGAGTGCGTGGGGTAGTACTGCGGCGGCAAGCCGTACCGCCAGCCGTTGTAGCTGTTGTTGTTGGAGATGTCAGTGATGTTGTTCGAGCCGGGATGGAAATACTCGCCCTCGGTGTAGGTGATCGCGCCGAGCTTGCCGGCCTCGTAGAGCTTGCGCATGGCGTAGCAGGACGCGCGGAATGCCGTCGTCTCGTTCATCTGGTAGACCTTCCCGCTGCGCTTCACCGCGTCGAGGAGGCGCGGCACGAACTCGAGCTGGTCCTTGCCGAGGAACGCGGGAACGGCCGTAGCGACGTTGAGGCCGTGCTCCAGCGCCATGATCGCGAGGCGCACGTGGCTCGCCGCGTCGGTGGCGATGTAGACGGCCTCGAGCTTGTCCTCCGCGGCGTGCTTGATCATCTCCTCGCAGCTGGGATACGTCTTCTGCGCCTTGACGCGCTCCTGGAGGAGCTTGCAGCGCCCGGCGTCGAGGTCCGTGCACGCCACCACCTCCACGTTGGGGTGGTTCTGGTACCCGAACGCCGAGCCGAACGAGCAGTAGCCCTCGCCGGCGATGCCCACGCGCACCTTCCTGTCGGAGAACGGCGTCCACGCCTGTGCGGCGAGCTTGCCCGCGTTCGTCTCGTCAAAACCCTGGATTTTCTTCGCCGGCTCCGGCGCGGCGGAGGATCTGGCCGCCGCGAGCAACGCGAGCGATCCGCCAAGGAAGCTCTTGCGTGAAATGCCAAACGTGTTTTCTGTTACCATGGTTTTCTACCTTTCTGTTTTCGAGATACGGAAAATCATCTTACTGAGCCAAGCGGCAGGGAGCCGTCCGGCGACGTTTCGCGGGCCGCGAAACGGAAGTTGCGGAAGATGCCGTGGCGGTGGCGCAAACGAATCGCGAACGACACGTCGGCGCCGGCCGAGGGCGGCAGGCTGAACGTCTCCGAGAAACGGAACGGCCCCGGCAGCCACGTCCCGGGATCAGCTGCCGCCTCATGCACCATCACCTCGCGTCCGGCCGCATCGGTGACGACGATCTGTGCCACGTACGGCAGATGAATCCGCGCCACGCCCTTGTTCACGCCCGAGAGCGACACCGTCACGCGCCGTCCGCTGCGCTGCACGGTTGCCTCCTGCGGCACAAGGCGCGCGCCCGCGTACAAGTCGAGTTTCCGCAGGAGCGGATAGTGGACGGGATCGTCCTTCAGCTGCCAAGGCGAAAACGGACACGTATTCACCACGCTGACGTGGTTCGTGAGCATCCATTCCACCGCATATGGAAGGTCCCAGCCCTTCTCCACAATCGACTTGCCGCTGCCGAAGAACTCGAACCAGACCGGACGGTCCTTCCACACGTCGCCCATGCGCGGGATGGCGTCGTACGGCGTAGTGCCGATCCAGCGCTTGAAGTGCCACGGCGACGCTACGCCGTCGCGGCGAAGCCCCACGCGCGCGGTCGGGCCGTCCCCGAGCGCGTAGCGCAGCACCTCCCAGTCATCGGTCATGAACACGATCGGCGTCTTCTTGAAGTTTTCCAGATACCAGTCCGCGTACTGTTTGCGGATCTCGAACGGAAACTTGCGCGGCGGCACCCACTTCAACTTCGCCCGAGCCTCCGCCGCCACGTAGCGGTTCGTGTCCGGCGGCAGCCCGCCGCAGTGCCATTCACCCCAATGCCCGTAGCTGCCGAGGTCGAGTCCCGCGAGGCGCGGATCGCCGTCGTACCGGGCCGCAAGGGCCTTCACGAAGCGCTTGTGCGCCGCCATGAAAACGGGGTCGTCGAACACGGGCGTGTGGTGCACCATGTTCGTCGGCTGCCCGCGCAGGACTTTCGGCACAATGAACGGCTCGTCCTTCGCCCCCTTCTTGAACACCCACGGCGGCGTCGGCCAGCCGGTATTGCTATGCTGGCTCGCGCACATGATGCGGAAGGAAGCGGGCAATCCCTTCGAAGCCGCGAACGCGAGCAGCTCGTCCAAGGGCTTCCAGTTGTAGCGTCCTTCCTCCGGCTCGAGGCTCGTCCACGAAAAACGGCAATAGACAGACCCGACGTTGACGACTGGATCCGACTGGTCAAACGACCACTTGCCGCCCATGGTCGACCAGCCCTGTCCGGGATTGCGGATTACGCCGGTCTCTTCGGTGAACGTCACCGTGCCGGCGACGCAGACAAGGGAGAGCGCCGCACCTGCCAGCGCTGTGACATGCTTCATTTCTTTCATCGCGTCTCCTTACCGGAAGATCAGCATCGTGCCGCGCGGGAAGGCAAGGCGCACCTCGCGTCCGCCGGCCCCGAGCGTGAGCGTCCAGGGGTCGAGATCGTCGTTCGTCAGGCGGGGCAGGTTGGCGAACGAGCCCGTCCCGGTGATCTTCAGGAGCGTGTACGTCTTGTCGTCGGGATTGACCGCCTGCGCGTTCTCCAGCGTGAGCGTGGCGTTCGCGGGAAACGCGAACGAGCCCGAGGCGAACGTGAGGCAGTTGCCCGCCTTCGCCTCGGCGACGTCGACCGTGAGCGCGGCGGGAAGCGTGAGCGTGCCGTTCGCGACGGCGCCGCCCGTGCTGGAGATCGCGCTGCAGGAGAGCGAACGCCCGTTCAGGTCGAGCGTGCCGCCCGCGGAGAGGGAGACCGGCGCGACGGACGGCAATGCGCCGTCGGTTCCGACCTTGAGCGTGCCGCCTTCCACGGACACCGCGCCCGTGAAGGAGTTCGCCGCGTTGAGCGTGAGCGTGCCCTCGCCCTTCTTCGTGATGCCGCCCGAAGGCGACGCGGCCAGCGTCACCGCGTTCGTGATCCACGGCTTGCCGTAGCGGAAGACGGCCTGCGCCGACGTGTAGTTGCAGCCCGGGCTCGTCACGTGGATGCCCGTCACCTTCCGCGTGACGGAATCGAAGTCCGCATACGCCGTGGCGCCGTAGCCCTCGCTCGTTCCCGTGTTCTCGATGAGGACGATCGGCGGCCCCACGAACGTCTCGCCGACGATGCCCGTGCCGTCCACGGACGCCACGCCCATGCCCTCCGGCGCCTCGATGGGCACGTCGACCGTGCGGTCGCTCCCGGCCGTGTCGATCACCGCGCCGCCCGCGAAGGACGTCACGCGGTCGACCTCGTAGAGGCCTGTGCCGAACAGGTTGACATTCGACGCGCTCGGCTTGAGCGTGCCGCCGCCGAAGTTGACGTAGACCTTCGCCCCGACCCAGGGCGCGTTGCCGCTGCGCACGCTCCTCGCGATGGTGCGCGTCTCCAGCACGCCGGCGTTGAGGTTGACGATCGCCAGCGCGTTGGACGAGACGCCGAGGCGGTCGAACGTCGCGTCGTAGACGATCCGGGCGTCGGGTCCGTCAAGCGAAATCACGCCGATGCCGTCATGATGCGTATTGTTCCACTCGCAGATGGACAATGAAGCCGGTCCCAGCCGCAACGTGCCGTCCTTCATGTACAGGACGCCGACGGAATGGTCCACGCCGAGGTTGAGGCAGGACGAGCTCAACCCCTCGGGCACAACGCATTCGGCCTCGCCGCCGTGGATCGCCAGAATGCCGTTGCCGAGGTTGAACCCGACACGATGCGCTCCAAGCATCTTGTACCGGCCGTTCGAAAGCTCGTAGTAGCCGTAGCTATGAGACGAACCGCCCACGATGCCGTAGTGCTGGCCGTCCATGCCCACGTTGGCGACCTCGCCGCCGCGCTGGTACACGGCACCGTGTCCGGTGTCGAAGTAACCGATGTTGAACAGATTGGTGATCACCGTGCCCTCGCCCGACACCTCCATTATATCCGTGCCCGAGTATCCGATCTGGAAGCCGCCCGTGGACGTCAGGAAGTTCTCGTATACAAGGCGGGAATTCTCCACCTTGAGCATGCCGTAGGTGTTCGCGCTGTCGCTGAGAACGAACTTGCCGTTCCCCAACCGCACGTCGGCGGCGTCGCGGAACGCGAGCATGCGCGTGAATCCGTCGGAGGCCGGCGCGAGCGGCTTCGCGGCACTGATCGACACGGCTTCGCTGCCGGTCACCTCCACGGTGCCCGTCCAGGCGCTGTTGAACTTCAGGTTGCCGGGGAAGTCGCCGGGGCCAGAAATGACGAGCTTGCCCGTTCCGCCGTTGCGCAGCGTGCCCTTCATCGCGTTGGTCACGGCGCGGACGGAGTAGTCGAGATGCGCGTCCCCTTCCGCCGTGTCCAGCTGCACGATGGTGCCGGACGCCATGTTCGCCTCGTTGAGGAAGTCCGCCAGCCGGTCGGTCGGCCACCGGTCGCCGGTCCCCATCGGCAACCTAACTACACCCGCCGCGAACGTGGCGTTGGAGTACGCCGGAAGCGAACCGGCGTAGTCGAACTGCCAGAACCCCGGCCAGTTGTTGGCGGTGAAGGTGCTCGCGCCCGTCCACGTGTTGGAGGGATACGAGAAGAAGTATCGGCCCGTGCCAGATGTCTTGACGCCGCCGGGACCGGATATCTGGCCGTTGAGGCGAATCGTACGATCCGACTGGCTGTATACGTTGAGGGTAACCCGCGATTCGGGATTCACCAGATTGATTGGCCCGGACCATGCGTTGCGCTCTGGATCGTCGGGGTTGTACCAGTGCCAGTTGTAGAACACAAAGTCGTCGGCCAGCACGTTCAGCGGGCGCCACTGCGCTGGCATGCTTTGGGCGAAAGTGATCATCGTTTTCGCGTGCGCGGTAACCGGCGGGGCGTCCGCACCGCCAAGATTGGTGTCGGTCTCCAACAGCAAGTCGATGGAGGAATCCCCGGGCGCAATCACGAGGGGACCCGCATTGGTAAACGAGGAATAGCTCATCTCAAACGTTCCCGAGTTGGTTATCACCAGAGTGTGTCCCTGCTGGTCGATCACGGCCGATGCGTTAATCCCGTATCGGACGCCGCCCGCCGTCCCGAGACCGATCGACGCATCGTCCAGGAGCGTGATGCGGGTTCCGTTAAACAGGCTATAGTTTACGTTCGTGGCGCCCTTTTCCGCACCAGAGACCGCGTCAAACCCATCCGGTCGAATCGCCCCGTGGCCGTCCGGCCCTGCGCCCGCGATGCGTATATGCCGTTTGCCGAGCCGCAAGTTCTCAAACGTTCCATTTGAAAGTCCGCCGGAAACATCGAGAGCCGCGCCGTTCGTGATCGTCAGCATCGCGCTCGTCGCGCCCAGCACGCGCGAGTCGATGCTGCCAAGACGAGTGACGCCGCCGCGCAGGACGAAATCGCCCGTGAAGTCCGGCTGAAGTTTCGTCAGCGTCCAGTCCGCCGCCCCCTCCTTGGCGAACGTGGCAGATCCCGAAAGCGCAAACGCCGGCACGGCCTGCGCGTCGTTCGCGAGCACCACCTCGCCCCGGTTGACCATCATCGTCCCGTTCCAGGGCGCGACCGGCCCCTCGAACCGCACCGCGCCCGGGCCGCGCTTGTCCACCGTCGCCGCGGTGGAGAGGTCGGCCGTGGCGGCGATCGTGAGAGACGCGTCCGGATTCGCGTTGTCGAGGATCAGCGTGCCGGCGGAACCGGCGGCGAACGTGCCCGTGCCGGCCGTCGCGCCCACCGCGAGCGAGGCCTTGCCGTCGTTCACCGCAAGGATGTCGGCCGTCAGCGCCTGGTTGGCCGCGACGTCGATGGTCGCAGGGGTGTCGGACTTCTGGACAAGGCCCGCGACCGCCGTGGCATCGGCCGCGAGCGTGTCCGCGCCGCCTGACCCCGCCGAGGTGATGCCCACCATCGCCGTCGCGTCGTTCGGCACCACGTCGCCCCGCGCGGCGATGGACGTGGTCGTCGTGTAGGAGGCGACGGCAAGCGTTCCGTCAGCCTCGTATTCGCTGTTCTTCCCGTTGAGGACGAGCCATCCCGGCGCCATTCCGCTCTGTCCCGGCACGACCACCTTGCCCGAACCCTCCGTCACGACGTTCAGCGTGCCGCCGGCCGAGGAAAGCCCGGCCAGCGTCACCGTCTCGCCGTCAAGGACGCGCAACACGCCGGTGCCTGAAGGCCCCGTGCTGACCGTCGCCACGCCGGCAGTTGCGGCATCGCCCGTCAGGCACAGCCGACCGCCGCCCGCAATCGTGTAGCTCTGCACGCCATTGGCGCCCGTCAGCGTCCAGCCTCCGTCGCCCTGCACCATCACGCCCGTCACGTCGGACGGAATCACGCCGTTCCACGTCGCGTCTGCGTTCGAGCCATTTACCAGCGTGAGCATGCCGGTCTTCCCCGCAAGCGTGGTCATCGCGCCGTTCATGACGAGCGGCCCCGTGCCCGCCTGCTCGACGATGGCGTTGCCGTTCGTCATCACGACCATCCGCGCCGTCGTCTCGCCCGCGCCCGTGTACACCAGACGCGCACCGCCGCGCACGACGATCAGGTCCATCCCTGCCGCCGTACCGCCCAACTGCGAGATGTTTGAGACGCGCGTGATGCCAGCATGCAGCAAAATCGAACCCGGCATCGTGTTGGGCCCGTTGATGACAAGCACGCCGGCACCGACTCGGGTCGCCTTGCCGATCCAGGTAGAGTCGGACTTCGAGTTCGTCAGCGTCACGTTCGCGCCGACCGTAAGCGTGCGATTCTCCGCGATGTTGATTTCGCCGTCGTACCAGCCAACGGTCCCGCCCCTGTTGCTGCTCGCCATGCGAACAGTCCCGTTGCCACTGATCTCCGCGTCGTAATTGACCGTCAGCTGGCACCAGCTGTCGCCCATCGCCACGATCGCGCCATTCTCCAGCTCAAGCGTGTGGCCCGCCGCCCGTGACAGCACCAGCCCGTGCAAGCCGGTCCAGTCCGCGACGACCGTCACCTTCGGCGCGCTGAAGGTGGGTTTCACTTGCCAGCCGTTCATGCTCGTCAACGCGCCGGCCAGCCGGAAATCGCCCGTTCCGGCAAGCGTCAGCGTCGTTTCCAGCCAACCGCTCGCCCCGGTGGCCTTCGTGATGTACCCCACCTTGTTGAGGACGAGCGTCTCGGAGGCATTGTTCTCGAACCTCACGTTGAACGCCGTCTTCATGCCGTCGGTCACGATTCCCAGCCCGCAGGTCAGCAAGGGCATGTTCACGACCGAGGCGTCGACCAGCAAGATGCCTTCAAATTCAAAGCGAAGAATCTGGGCGTCCGACATGCCGAAGGTGTAGACCGGCGTCTGTGCGCCCGTCACCGTCACGTGAAAGATCGAGTGGTGTCCGGCGAGGTTGATCGTCGTGTTGGCGGACGCCTGGGAAAAAACGGCCGTGTCGCCAAGGTCGCCCCCGACAGTTCCGTCCGGAAGGTCGACCTGCCCCGGCGGCTGCGTGGCCACCGCACCGGACACCATCCAGTTGGCGGCGTTCGTCCAGTAGCCGTCCTCCGCGCCAGTCCACACGTACTCGGCGGCCTCCGCGCTCCAGCAGCATGTCAACACACCGAGAAGAACGCCTATTTTGCACCCTTGAACATACATCCGCTCAAGTTTCATAGTTTTTCCTTTGAGATAAATGCGATTATTATGCCAAACCATTCCCTAAACACAAGGAAGGAACGCCCCTCCTCGGGCTAGAACCCGAAGTTCAGGATCGGAAACACCAGCGCACCGCCATTTGACGAGAAGTTGAGGACGCCAAGCTGCAACCCATGCAGGTCGCCAGTGATGTTGACGACACCCACCTGGGCGCCGTAGAGCGTAGTCGTGATGTTGAGCGCGCCCACCTGCCCGCCATAGCACAAGTCAGCAATGTTGACGGGGCCAATTTCCAGACCTGCCATGGTGCTCGTCACGTTATTTATGAGCCCCACGTCAAGAAGGCACACATCCGTCATCTGCCCGTACCCGAGATTCACCATTGCGCCGAAAAGCGAGTGCGAAGGGCTGGGAAGCTGCACGGGCGGCGCGATGATCGACAGCCCGAGCGGAAACCACAGCCTCGAATCGTCGCCTTTGTCATGATGGGCAGGTTCTTTGGCAGAAGCGGCGCAACACCACATCGCGGCGACTGCGACCAGCAAGAATCTCAATGTCTTCTTCATCACTTTGTCCCTTTTTGGCTACAAGTTGGTGGAATTATATCATATATCTGGTTCGATACCAGCGAGAATTTGCAACAGAAGGCATATAGAGCGCAATCTATCGTCAAACGAGGCGATAGGTCTCGGTGGGAACGAGCGAGTCACAGGCGTAGAAGTCGATTTCCACGCGCGCGCCGGAGACGCGGAGCATGTAGTGCCCGGCCGACTGCGTCTGGCGGTATTCGACGAGGCCGGGACGGTACTCCTCCACGAGCGCAAGGAGTTCGGGTACCGTACGTTTCTGGAGGCAGCCGTCGTGGTCCTCGTCCATTCGGGCGGGATGCGCCTTCACGTACTCGCCAAAACGAGCGGGCGTGTCGAAGAGTACCTTGGGCGTATCCTCCTGCGGACGCCACACGCTGTTCGCCGAGAACTCCACGAGCTCCCCTTCCGGACGCACCCAGCGACGGATCTGCGTGCGGTGGATGTGCCCGCACAACACGATTGCACGGCGCTTGAGGAGCCGCACGAACAGCGCCCGACGTTTTTCCGCATCCGCCGGCTTGCCGAAGAGGAACCAGTACGCGCCCCAGCCGTCGTACGGACCGATGGGCGAATGCAGCACGAAGAACGTGTGGCGCGCGCCTTCGCTCGCGCCGAGCATCGCGTCGATCTTCGCCGCGTCGGGTCGCATGAAGTCCACGAAGATGAAGGCGTCGGGGCCGTGGAAGAAGAGGAAGTTGGCGCTCGTGACGGGCTTCCCGATCGCCTTCGCGGCGATGGGCAGGATGTAGGCGTCGAACGCCTTGTCCCCGCCGCCGCGGATGTCGTGGTTGCCGCAGACGGTGAGGAACGGCAGGTCGCCGAAACCCTTCGAGCAGGCGGCCTGGGCGTCCTTGAAGAAGCGGAGGTGCGTCTCGTAGTCGGTGCAGTCGCCCTGGATGAGGTCGCCCATCTGGAAGAGGTAGGCCGTGTCGGGACGGCGCGTCTGGGCGGCGGCGGCGATCAGGCGCGGCAGGCGCGTGGCCCACATGTCCTGGTTGCGCCTGAACTCGTTCTGCCGGTCGCGCCAGTCGTTCTGGTGGCGCGGCACCCACTTGCCGTGGTAGAGGCTCGTGGGGGCGGCGTCGAAGTGCGTGTCGCCGAGGATCGAGATTGAATAGGCGTCGCCGGGGGAGGATGAAGCGGCCGCGCAGGAGCGCGGCCCTCCCGCCCAGACCGTGCCCAAGGCGGCGCCGCACATGATGAAGTTGCGTCGAGTTGTCATGTTAAACTAGCGAGACGATTCCAGATGCTTGTCTGCTTCCTTTCCTGTTGCGCTTCATTATATCATTTCCCTGACTTTCGGTGGCATTCAAATCGCAAAAGTTCGGATGCAGTCAGTCGTCGTTCAGGCCTTCAAAGAGACCCGATCCGTCCAACGCGGCCGCTTGCGTTTTCGGCAGGGCGCGTCCCGCGTTGAGACGCACGAGGTCGGCAAGAATGTTCAAGGCCTCGTCCAGCGCGGCGTCGGCCACGCGGTGCGCGGGGTCGAAACCCTCGCGCTCCAGCCGTTCAAACTCCGCATCGACCGCATCGTCGCGCGCGCGCATCGCCTTGCGCGCGTCATGTGAGAGCGGCACGGACGTGCGTTCGTTGCATTCCCTCGCCCAGGCGACCAGCCGCTTGTGGCGCTTCCACGCCGCGTTTCCGGCGGCACGCCGCGTCAGGGACGCCGTGCGCAGCTCCGGCACGAACCGGTCCATGTCCCAGCTCTTCTGGAACGGCACGGGCGCAATTTCGTTCCACTCCACCGGATGCGCAAACCCCTCCTCGCCCTTCCAGTAGGACGCAAAGCACGGAAGCGCGATGTCCGGCTCAACGCCCCTCAGCTGCGTGGATCCGCCCGTGATGCGGTAGAAGCGTCCTTCGGTCACGAAAAGCGCCGCACCCTCAAGGGCTTCAAGGGGAACGACCGACTGCGCCGTCCCCTTGCCCACCGTGCGGTCGCCCACCACCACCGCACGTCCCGTGTCCTGCAACGTCGCCGGAACAAGCTCGCCCGCGCTCGCGCTCTCCCGGCTCACCAGGACGACCAGCGGCGTGTCGCATTCGACGCCGCCGCCGAGCACGTCCAGCGCCACTTCGCCCGCATGCCCCGTCATGCGCACGGCCGGACCGCCCCCCACGAACATCCCGATGATCTTCACCGCGTCGTCCAGCGACCCGCCGGAGTTGCCGCGAAGGTCGAACAGCACGCCCTTCACGCCCGCCTCCCTGAGTTTGCGCAGTTCCCTGCGGACATCCTCGCTTGACGAGCGCGGTGCGCCGCCTTTCGACGGGGCGGTCACGTAGAACGACGGCAGGCGCAGGTAGCCGAGGCGTCCGGCCGGCGTCTCGACCGTCTGGGACGATGCGGCAAGGTCCGCCACCTCGATCCGCTCACGCTTGACCGTGACCACTTCGCACCGGCCGTCCGCATGCTCGATTTCCAGCGAGATGCGCGTTCCCTCCTTCCCGCTGAAAAGGGCGACCAGTTCAAGGTCGCCGAGCCCGGCAACCCGCGTAAAGGCGCCGTCGCCGTTCGAGGAGACGGCCACGAGCCGGTCGCCCGCGGCGACGCGGCCGTCCTTGGACAGCGGGCCGCCGGGGATGAGGCGCGTGAAGACGACGACGCCGTCCTTCGCCGTCCACTGCGCTCCGACCCCGCACAAGGAGAGCTTGAGCTGGGCTTCGAGGAGCCCGTGCGTCTTCGGTGAAAGGTAAATCGTGTGGGCGTCGTATGCGGAGACGACGGACATGATGAAGTCCTCGTCCGCCGCATCTTCTCCGCGTTTCATCTCCGTCTCCAGCGCGTCGGCGTATGACCGCACAAGGGAACTCGCTGGGCGCACAAGAGCCTCGCTCGCCAACCGCGCCGACCAGATCGCGTCGCGCGCCGCGTCGTCCTGCGGCCAAGGCTCGTGCGAACGGTCAAAGACGTATGCGGAAGGATTGCCGACCGGATGCAGCGCGCCCGCAAGCGCGTTGGTGGCAAATGCCGTGCATTCCTTCAGTCGCATGCGGTACCTTTCGCGGACACGCCGCGCGAAGGAGAAGTCGCCCGCCTTGAACATGTCGTCGAGCTTGTCCCGCGTCTTCGCGAACTCGGCCACGTCCCCCGCGAGAAAGACCATGTGCCGTGCGTCGCATGCGTCGAGCAGGTTCGTGAACGCCCGGCGGGAGATGAAGTCGTCCGGCGCGCGCCGCGTCATGTGCATCTCCTCGAGCACATGGCCGATTTCCCGGGACAGCTCCGCGCTCACCCCGTTCGTTTCCGCGCCCGCGCAGAGGCAGACCACGGCCACGGCGCCAAACAGCGCGGCCGGGCGAAGCGCACTCACGTCGCCTCCCCCGGCAACCGGACGATTTCCATCATCGCCTTGGCAAGCTCGGCGGAGGGGATGCGGAAAATGACCCGGTAGTCCTTGCCGTCGCGCCAGGCGAACACCCACGCCGAAGCGGGCGTGGCGGAGGTGGTTGAGGACGCGGAAGCCTTGGCCGGAAACGCCCCGACGAGCGGCATGGTGAACGCGAACAGCGGCTCCTTCGCCTCCTTGCATTCCGGCAGGACCGACATGAGTTCCTTCCAGTCAGCGACGTCCTTCACGGCCGACGGCGAACCCACAAACGACCTTATCTCAACACCTTCCCCCTTCGCGAGCTTCAGGAAATCCTCCGGCAGCGAACGGGATGCGCCCGCGAGGGCGCTGCCCGCGCGGGGGACGGCGCGGAAACGCAGGTCAAGCCCCCTCTTCGACACGCCCACGACGGCCCCGAACGATTCCAGATCCTTCGCGAAGGAACCAACGGCGGCGATGCCGGCGTCCTCCTGAGACTTCTGTTCGTTCTTCTGCCCGTGTCCGTTCTTCTGCTCGCCCGCCTCGGCATTCTGAACGGCTTCGCGAAGGATATCCTCCGCGCGGTCAAGGAGAACCCGTCCGTCAAGCGTCAGGCTCACGAGTCCCTTCTTCAGGGGCTTTCGGAACGAAACGTCCTTCTCGGCGACTTCCTGAGCGAGCGAAACGTCCTCGCACATGCACGCCCACTTGCCGTCCTTTGTAAGGACGGTGTCCTTGGGGAGGGGCTTGTCGGCGGCGGGCGGTTTCGCAACCGGCCACACCGTCACGGCCGCGAGCACATTTTCCCGCATGAACAACTTCATGCCCCAGTCCGCGGTCTCCATCGGCGCGCCGAAGGCGATACCGGGCTCCGTCGCGGCGAGCCACTGCCGCACGAGCATCGGGAGCAGCGTGAAATTGGCCTGGCGGCCCAGTTCCGCAATCTGCGGCGCCATCACCTTCATCGAGGCGACCTGCAGCTCGCCCACCGGCTTCCATTCCGGCTGAGCCGAAAGGGCCGCGCCCGACAGGGCAACGGCCACCAGCGCCCATACGCATTTGCACATCCTCATCGCATTCCTCCTGTTCCGGCGTATGACCGCCGGAAGCGCTCGCCGCGGTGACAGGCACGGTGTCGTCATTTCTGGGCCACCTGCTTCTTGGCAGATGAACGTCCGGCGAAGAGGCCGAGCGCGAAAAGATAGGCGAGGCAGGCGAGCAGGACGCACACGACGCCGATCGCCCCCGCGGATTTCTGCATGAAGCCGAGGACGGGCGTCACGATGCCGCCGCCCACGATCGCCATCACCATCAGCGACGTGATCTCGTTCGCCTTCTCCGGCACCTTGTCGAGCGCGAGGCCCATGCACATGCCGAAGCTGTTCGCCGTGGCGAGCGCCGCCACGAACACGCACGCGAGGAACACGAACGGCGTGCCCGCGAAGAAGATGCCCGCCGTCGCGAGGATGCCGAGCCCCATGCACCACGGGAAGCATTTCGCCGCCGACACCTTCGCGAAAAGCGCCGCCCCGCCGATCGCCGCGAGCGTCTTCGCCACGAAGTAGACCGTCGGTCCCATCCCCGCCTTGTTGAGATCGACCTTGTAGACGTTCTTGAGGTACTCGGGGATCGCCACCGCGAAGCCCACGTCCGCTCCAACCGAGAAGAGGATGCCCACCGTCATCGCGAGCACGTAGGGATGCTTCAGCATGGCGAGGCAACTGCCGAAAGTGGTTGTGGCGGACGCGCCGGAGCGCGTCTCTTCCCGTTCATCGGGGATGGACGAGAACCACAGCCAGAGCGCGGCGACGACCGTGAGCGCGCCATACAGCGGGAAGAGCAGCTTCCAGTTGCCGAGCGCCGTGGCCGTAAGGTAGACGAACACGGGCGTGAGCGCCGCGCAGACGGCCTTGACGAACTGTCCGAGCGAGATGCGGCTCGTCAGCTGGTCGGGCGCGACCACGTTGCTCATGAGCGCGGGAAGCGCCGCCTGGATGATCGTGTTGCCGATGCCGAGCAACGCAAAGGCGATGAAGTAGATCCAGAACCGTTCCGCGTTCGCCGCGAGCGGCAGGAGCATCGCGAACACGGTGACGCCGAGCGAGACGAGAACGGTGTTCTTCCGCCCGATCTTCCCGCAGAGCACGCCCGTGGGGATCGAGATGAGGAAGAACCAGATGAAGATCATCGACGGCAGGAATCCCGCCGTGACGTCGGAAAGCGCGCATTCCGCCTTCACCTGGTTCATCACCGTGCCGATGATGTCGCTGAACCCCATCACGAAGAACCCCGCCAGTATCGGCAGGAGAGCCAGACTCTTTTTCATGACATTTTTCCCTTATCGGTTATTTCCTTGACAGTTCCTAACGCACGAAGACGCACGTGCTCTTATCGCCGACGCGCACCGTGACCGTTTCGGACGCGGTGTAGTTCGCGTCGTCCGCATAGGCGACCACCGAATACCGGGCCTTCTCCGGCGTGCCCGTGTCCACGTCGAGCCAGGCGCCCGTGGCGCCGGCGATCGGCGTCGTCCCCTTGAACCACTGGTAGCGCACCGCGCCCGGCGCGAAGGCGTGGAGCGCGTGCGGCTTCCCGATGCCGACGACCGCCGGCTGCGGCTGGATCGTGAACGCCGGGCCGCTGCCCTTCGACGCCACTGCCGGGCGCACAAACACGTACAGGTCGCTCGTCGTGAAGCTCGCGCCGTTCGCAGCCGTCGTCCAGTCCTTCTCCGCGTCCGCCTGCTCGCTGCGGTTGCCGATGCCGAGCGAGGCATAGCGCAACGTCGTCGGTCCCGCGGACGCTCCCGTACGGGATACGGAGAGAATCACCTGGCTTTGCTGGTAGTTGTGTACCTGCAGGCAGCCGTAGCCCGGCTTGGTGGTGAAAGTCCACGAGTCGCCCCAGTCATAGACGTTGTTGCCGTCTGGGTTGGCATTGGGAATCCCCTTGGAATTTGCCTGACTGAAGTCGTGCCAGCAGAACTCGATGTTGCCGTCCGGGAAGTCGCCCGGCGTCACGTGGAGAGTACCGTCCGACCGGTAGGCGCGCACGGAGAGGTTCGTCACGTATTCCTGGAAGTCGTTGACGCGGCGCTTCGTCGGCAAGCCGATCTTCGAAAGGTCGTCCGTGAAGGCGCCCATCGACGCCCACGCCCATTGCTCCAAGCCGTCTGTGCCGACGAGGTGCAGCAAGTAGGCCACGCGGTCGAAGGCCATGTTTCCGAAGCGCGACTCGTCCACCGCATACGGCGCGTCCGTCCACGTGTAGCTGAACGTCGTGTGCGGGATGTTCAGCAGGTTCACGAGCGTGTAGTCGCCCGCTTCCGGCACGGCCTCCGCCGTGAGGAACGCGGGAAGCGGGTCGGCGGCGGCGGTCGTGAATGACGTGCTCGCCGTCTTCGCCTCGCCGCAGGACGTGTAGGCGCACTGGAGCGTGTAGCTCGCGGAGGCGGCGAGCGGCGCGGCGAGCGTCAGCACCACCTCGCGCGGGTCGACCGGGGACGCAACGACGTCGGCCACGGCCGCGTTGCCCGACGTGAACGTCCACGCCGAGGGGTCGCGCAGCTGCGGCGGCACGGTCTCGTCGAACGCCACGCTCACCTTCGTCCGGTCCAGGCTCGCGACGGCGTGGAAGATCGCGGACGGCGTCGTCTCGAACGCCACGAACACGTAGAGGCGGCGCACGGCGTACTGGGGGGCCTTGTACGTCTGCGTCCAGTCCTGGTTGGCCGCCGTCGAGTAGTTGCCGATGCCGATGTCCGTGTTGCCGTCGGAGTGGCGGAGCCGGCTGATGGAGATCAGCGTCTGCGCCTCGTTGTAGTTGTGGATCTGCAGGCAGCTGTAGCCGGCGGCCGTCGCGGAACTCGGCAAGTCGTCGAAGTCGTACCGGCCCGTGTTCGCGCCGATGTTGAGGCTGTTGCCCTTGCCGTACGACGAGAAGAAGAACTCGATGTTGCCGTCCGCGTACCGGCCCTGCTTCACGCCGCTCACGTTGGAGGCGACGTCGAGGTTCGAGACGAACCGCTTGATGTTGCCGTTCGTGGCGAACGAGTAGGAGGCGAGGTCGTCCGTGAAGCCGTCGAACGCCGCCCAGCACCAGGTCGTCGTGGGAGTCGCGTTGGTCGTCGTCAGCTCCAGGTAGTAGCCCACGCGCGCGACGTGCCGGCCGGCGTAGCGCGCGCGGTTGTCGACCGTGTGCGCGGCCGCGTACTGCGCCGCGTTGTGGCTGTTGAACGGCGTAGGCACGTCGATCTGGTAGAGGAGCGTGTAGTCCTTCGCCTGGGGCACGTTCGCGGCCACATGCGCGGGCACGTCCGGTTTCGGCCGCACGAGGACGTGGAGACTCATGCTGGAGAAGTTGTCGGCGTTGTCGTATGCCTGTGTCCAGTCTGGGTTGATCGTGCCGGTCGCGCTTCTGTTGGCCCGGTACTGCGTGTTGTTGCCGATGCCGGCGCCGACCGGCTGGCTGGTGTTGCTGCCGTTGAAGTTGCTGATGCCGAAGATCGTCTGCCGGTTCGTCACGTTGTGCACCTGCATGCAGGCGTGCCACGTGGTCGCGCCGCCCGTCAAGCTGTCGCCCCAGTCGCAGGTGGAGTCCGAAGCATAAGGGATGTGGTTGACGTTAGATCCCCCGTAGTTGTGCGGCCAGAACTCGAGGAACCCGCCGTCCATCCCCGTGCCGTTCACGACGCCGTCCACGTTTGAGAACACGTCCTGGTTCGTCACCCACTTCTGCCCGAAGCCGATGCTGTCGTTCGCCGGCACGCCGAACTTGGCGAGGTCGTCCGTCCAGGCGTCGAACGAGACCCACACGAAGTTCGTCCCCGTCCCGTCCTTCTTCACCTGCTCGAAGTAGTACGCCACGCGCTCGGCGCCGTCTGGCAGGCTCCGCGTCGCGTCCAGGTAGTACGGCACGCGGTTGCGCCAGTTCACGCCCTTCGTGACCGGCACGTTCAGGGAGTAGAGCGGCAAGTAGCCCGCGCGGAGCTCCGCCGGCACGTGCTCGGCGACGCCCGTCGGAAGCGGACGCGCGAGCGTCAGGGTGGCGCCTGCCGCCATCGGCGTGGCGCCGTTCGCCGCCGCCTTCACGCGCGCGCCGTCCACCGACAGGTTGAAGCTGTCCGACGCCACGCCCGCCACGTAGACGTGGACGAGCGAGAAGTCGTTTCCATCGCGCTCGACGGACGTCACGTAGCCGGACGAGACGGAGAACGCCCCGTCGAGGCCGTCCAGCAGCACGTCCACCGAGAACTTCACGTCCACCACCGTCCTGTCGCTCGTTAACGTCGGCGTGGCCGAGACGATCTCCGGCGCGACCGTGGCGGACGCTTCCGGTAGCACGTACACCTGGAAGTGGCGGAGGGAATATTGTCCCGCGTTGTACGTCTGCGTCCAGTCCCAGCCCTTGTTGTTCGCGTTGTAGTGCGGCCCGATGCCCAGCTCGGTCGCGTCGTTCTTCTGGAACCTGTTGTAGGTAAAGATGCAGCTGTTCGTGGTACGGGCCGTATCGTGCACCTGCATGGAGCCGTATTCTCCGCTCGTCGGCTTGTCGTCCATGTCGTACACGGCGAGCGCCCCTTCAAGGCCGCGCGTGACAGTCCCCTCGAAGCTCACCGGCCAGAACTCGATGTTGCCGACGGCGATCGTCTCGTTCGTGCGGATGTTCGGCACGTTGCTCCACACGCGCAGGTTCGTCACGTCCTTCTGGAACTGCCAGCCCACCGGCACGCCTACGCGCGCGGCGTCGTTCGTAAACGCGTCCATCGACACCCACACGTACTGCATCGGTTCACCCGCCTTCTGCAGCTCCAGGTAGTAGGCCACGCGGCTGAACGCGCCGATCTTCGCCGCGTCGTCCACGGTGTAGGGCACGGGAACCCTCCCGAAGTTGCCCTTGGCCGGGATGTCGAGGTCGTAGACGAGGCGGTAGCTGTTGAACTCCTCCGGCGGCACGTAGCGGTACGCCCCCTGCGGGAACACGCCGGGGATCGTCAGCGTCGCGTCGGCGTGGAGCGTCTTGCCGCCCGTCGCGTTGCGCACGCCGCCCTGCTTCGCCGTCACCGTGACGGGCGAGTAGTATTCGCCGGACGGGAACGCGAGCGTGGCCGTGCGCTGGTCGGCGGAGAGCGTGATGGCCGGCACGGCTTCCGTCCCCGACACGGTCCAGTTCGCCGCGTTGGTCGCCGTCGCGGCCGTGACCTTCTGGTTGAACGTGAAGTTGATCGCAAACGCGTCTTCGCCCACAATCTCCATCGTCGTCTGCACCACGGCGAGGTCGTTCTCCGTCGCGAAGTTCGCGGGGTCGGGGACGATCGTCGTGACGGCGCTCACCCAGGCGTTCGCCATGTTCGTGTAGCCCACGTCGTTGGGATGGACGGTGTCGGCGATCTGGTCCCAGTCCGACACGGCGGCGTGCATGTCGAGGAAGTAGGCGGCCTGCCCCTTCGCCTGCTGGTCGGCGACGATGCCGGGGATGGCGGGGTTGAACACGTTCGTGATCGCGGCGTACTTCCAGTTGTTCGTCAAGTCGCCGGCCGTCGTGTAGCGCCGCATGAGCGTGGTCACCACCACCTTGGCGGAGGGCTGGCATTCGTGGATGCGGTCGAGGAGGCGCACGAGGCGGTTGGTGGCCTCGCTGCGGAAAGCCGGCTCTCCGTCGCCCGTGTCGTTCGTGCCGATGTGGAGGAGGATCACGTGCGGGTCGTCGATCTGGGAGAAGAACTCCGGGATGAAGTCGTAGATGCCGTTGGAGGCGTTCTCGATCTTCCAGCCGCTGTGGCCCTCGTGGTCGCTGTCGGCGAGGAAGGGATCCTCCTTGCCGTAGTTGTCCGTCTCCGTACCCACGTAGTTCACGTTGTAGCCGAGGTTGGTGAGCGCCACGTAGAGCGGCGCGCGGTAGCCGTTGCCGCGCACGGACTGCGACCCGTGCGTGATCGAGTCGCCGAGCGGCATGATGCGCAGCACGGGGTTGTCCGCCGCCGCGCCCTGCGCCGCGCCTGCCACCAACGCGGCGATACCCATCGCCGCCACATACGCGATTTTTCTCATTTGTCGTTCCCTCCTTAGTCCGTCGATGTTTGTGGCAACAGAATAGCAAAATCCCTGCGTTCGCGCAAGTGCGGACACAGAATTGCCAATGGGCGCCCGTTGTCCCGGCAAGACGGATTTGCTACACTATAGGCGTGCATGCGAAGAGAGGACTGGTCCTGGAAGGCGGCGCGATGCGCGGCCTGTTCACGGCGGGCGTGCTCGACGTGCTCATGGAGCGCGGCGTCGCGTTCGACGGCGTGGTCGGCGTCTCAGCCGGCGCCTGCTTCGGCTGCAACTACAAGAGCGGGCAGATCGGGCGCGTGATCCGCTACAACAAACGCTTCGCGCGCGATCCGCGCTACTGCTCGTGGAAGTCGCTCCTCACGACGGGCGACCTCTTCGGGGCGGATTTCTGCTACCGCAAGCTGCCGCTCGAGCTGGACGTGTTCGACGCGGCGGCCTTCGCCGCGAATCTGATGGAGTTCCACGTCGTCACCACGGACTGCGCCACGGGCCAGCCCGTCTACAAACGGCTCGACGCGGCCGACGAGACCGCATTCAAGTGGATCCAAGCCTCGGCCTCCATGCCGATCGTCTCGCGTCCCGTCGCTATTGACGGACGCGAACTGCTCGACGGCGGGCTCTCGGACGGCATCCCGCTCCGCTACTTCGAGAGCCTGGGCTACGACTGGAACCTCGTGATCACCACGCGTCCGCACGGCTACCGCAAGTTCCCCAAGAAGCGCATGTGCCTCCTGAAGCCCCTTCTGCGACGCCACCCCGCGATCTACAAGGCGCTCACCACGCGCCACGTCTGGTACAACGAGACACTCGAGTACATCGACGCGCGCGTGGCCGCCGGCGCCGCCGCGCTCATCGCGCCCCAGGAGCCGCTCGACATCTCGCGCGTCTGCCACGACCCCGCGCGCATGCAGCGCATCTACGACATCGGCCACGCAGCTGGCGAAGATTTCGTCAAGAAGACCCCGGCATTATCAATTGAGTAACCATGATGCCGAAAATTCATTTCATGCACCATCGTCAGGTCCTCACAGTCCGATGAAGTGGATGGTCTTGCCGTCTACCACCTCGTCGCGGGTGTAGATCTTCTCGTCCCAGGACTTTAACGCGTCATCGTCGAAAATCGCCATCCAGCCTTCGGGAAGCTTGAGGTGGTCGAGGTAGCCGACGAGCTGCGCGGGCGATTCGGTCGGCGAGAAGTTGCGCTTCATCTTGAGCTCCACGGCGTAGCGGAACTTCCCGAACTCCACGCAGAGGTCGAGGCGCTTCGAGCCGAGCGCCATCTCGCGGGCGATGCGCCCTCCGCCGTTCACGACGCGCTGGAGGTAGCCCATCAGCACGAGGTGCGGCGTCGCCTCGTTGTAGCCGTACACCTCGTGGTCCGCCCCGCTGTTCTCGCGCCAGAACCGCTGGAACTCCGCCATCAGCGCGGGCATGTCGAGCGAGCCGTCGGGCTTGAGCCAGAACGGCTTCTCGTACTTCGAGTAGAAATACACCTGCTCGTCGTTGGAAAGATACCGGAGGATGATCTCGGCATACATCGAATTGCCCGGGACGAGTACGCGGTTCTCGTTCTCGCGGAGAAGCCCTAGATCAAGGACGTATCTATAGTCGTCATCATTGACGGGCATTCCGCGTTCCTTGCCGAGAATGACCGGCTCCACGATGCGTCTCACGCGCGGTTCCTTCAGCCGTTCCATGAGGCTGTCCACATGCGTGCCCCTTGCGCGGATGATCGTCTCCTTCGCCGTGGCGATGTCATCGACGGTAACAGGCTCGTCGTAACGATATGCGTGGATATTCTCGACGCACTCCTCGGCAAGGGCGTTCACGAGCCACGGCTGGCCGCGCGTGTATTCGTACACCCTGTCCACAACCCCGTCGCAAAAGACCTGTCCGGTCGCCTCTGTATGCTGCGCGTAGAGACGGGCTACGTCATCCCTGCCGAAGTTGGGAATCGTCAGGTCGCGCTTGATGATGTTGAACGGGCTCGCGTCGCCGAGCGTCTGGCCGTCCGGACGGATCCGAGCCTTGTAGTCGCGGATATCGCGCATCCCAACAAGTGCGATCGACGAGGGGAAAGGTGAAGTGTCCCGCGTAATGTAGCCGTCACGTAGCTGGCGGAGAAAAGTCACGAGCGTGTCGTCCGAAAGGCAGTCCACCTCGTCGAAGAACACGGCGAGCGGCTTCTTTGAATGTTCGGATAACATGGCAAGCAGCGCCTTGACATCCAGACCCCGCGGCGGCGGGAGAAGCGCGGGAATGGACGAATCGGGATCGCGGACGAGATCCTTGAAGATTGGATGACGCAAGACGGCATTGCGCATCGACTCCACGATCTTCGGTATTCCGTCTCTGGGGTCAGTGAACCGCTGGACGGTCTCGACGGTGAAATAGAGGGCGTTCATCTCGCCCTTCGCATTGATTTCCTTCACAAGCGCCAAGAGCGCCGTCGTCTTGCCTGACTGCCGCGCGGCGTGCAACACGAAGTAGCTACGTTGCTCGACGATGCGCATGATCCCCGGCAGCCTTTCAAGCGCCGGCAACATGTAGTGCTCGTCCGGGAAGCACGGCCCCGCGATGTTGAAGCATTTCTCCACGGCGTTTATTATACCACACTTCCGCGCCCCGTGTCCGCTACCTTTTGAAAGCTTAGTGTCGCTTAATCCCGGTGTCCCTTTCCACCTTCCTCTTCAGCGCCGTGTCAAGCGCCGCCCTGGTTCCCACGAGCACGGCCCGCTTCTTCGCGCGGGTGATGCCGGTGTAGACGATCTGCCTGTTGAGAAGCGGATGCTCCTTGTCGTCGGGCAAAACCACCATCACGTTCCCAAACTCCGACCCCTGGCTCTTGTGCACCGTCATCGCATACGCAAGCTCATGCTCGGGCAGGAGGCCAACAGGACACACCGCGACCTTCTTGCCCCGCGGGAACAAAACGGTCATCCCGTCCGGCCCCCTCACGGTCACGCCGATGTCCCCGTTCCAGAGATTCCGTTCGCGCGTGTTTCGCGTGACGATGACAGGCACGCCGACCTTCGACAGCGGATTCGCCGGGCGACGTCCGCCAAATCGCTCCGTAATGACAAGGTCGTTGATGCCGACGGCCCCAAACGGGCCCTCGCGCACCACTGTCAGGATGCGGGACTGGTTAAGCTGCGTGAACAAAGCAGCGACCTCATCTGTCTTTGTACCATCCTTGAAAACGGAATTGTCCGTCCCCACTGACTTCGCGGCGCCGATAAGCAGACCTTCGGCCCGAGCCGTTCCCTTGGCCGCGTCTGCCGGGACGTGAAGCAGCCCGTAGTTACGCACCCATTCAAGAAGCAGCTTGCGGCAGGCATCCGGCTTCACCGATTCCCCGATGTCATAATGGAACACGCGGTTGACGTTCTCGTCATCCTCACTGGACAAG
This sequence comes from Kiritimatiellia bacterium, assembly GCA_017427485.1. Taxonomy (GTDB): domain Bacteria; phylum Verrucomicrobiota; class Kiritimatiellia; order RFP12; family UBA1067; genus RUG572. The sequence goes on along the minus strand of JAFRSR010000121.1, from coordinate 31,595 downwards.
GATTCCGTCCAGACCTCGCCCGCAACCGGCAATACCTTAGCCGATTTTTCGAAGAGTGCCTTGTCGCCCCCATTGACCGCGCGGGCGCAATCGGCGAGCGCCCCCTTAAAGCGGTTCGATTCCTTCAGCTCGACGACCGTCCGTTCGTCATAGTTTGCCACCACGTCGCCCAGCACCGCCCCCGCTTCAACGGACGGCAACTGGTCCTTATCGCCCAGCAACACTAGACGACATTGATCGGGCAACGCATCGAGGAGTGCCTTCATCAGGTGCACGTCAACCATCGACGATTCATCGACGATTACCAGCTTGTACGGGAGTTGGTTCTCCTTCGTGTACTTCCAGTTCGGCGGAAAGCCGCCCAATGTCGTGTGGATCGTCGCGCCTGACATTTCCTTGATCTGACTTTTGATCTCTGCGGGCATTCCGACCGCCGCTTCGCATTGGTCATGTATCGACTCCCCCATCCGCTGTCCGGCGCGCCCGGTCGGCGCAACCAGCGCAACGTCCTCGGCGGTCACGACTTTGCTCTCCATCAAGGCGCGCAAGATTGCGCAGACCACCGTCGTCTTGCCCGTACCAGGTCCTCCGGTGACCACGGTGAACCGACGTTTTCCAACCGTCCTTACGGCTTGTTGCTGTTCACCGTTCAAGGAGTATTGACCATCCTTGCCGTTAAACAGAACCGACTTGCGGACAATCTCCTCCGGCAACTCGCCAAAATCTCCTTCCCCCGCCATCTCGCTCAGCCTGTCCGACACCGCCTTCACCGAATCCCAGACCCGTTCGAAGAACCATCCCTTTTCGTCCTTGGCGACGTCCGTGCAAGTGACAAGCTGTCCATCCCCTTTCGCCAGCACATCGCCTGCAGCCTGCGCATACTTCACCCAGCACTCATCGACCGATGTGTTGTGCTTGGCGTCATGTCCATCCTCCATGTGCCCCGCCTTCTTCAGCAGGTCCGCCCCCTTCCCGATCCGAAGGAACGTATTCCCGTCCTTCAGCGAAAGGCACATCGCGGCGAGGAACAGATACACGCCCGGATCCTTGGACCGCAGGTGCTCCACAACATCGCGTGCGGACTGCATATCCGAAAGCGACAGCGCGCCTCCCGCGAGAATGTGAGCAAGAACATCCCGGACCTCCTTCGTTCCGTCGCCCGCTGGCGGGATCCCGAATAGACGCAACCGCCGCACCGCTTCTTCAATTGTCATGGCAAAGTTCCTCTCACTTCAATGCATCTTTGATTGCCGCACGGCAGGTCTCCTGGGAGATATCCGCAGCCTTGGCGACGAATACGCCCGTATCCCCCTCTAGACTCTTCGAATGCTCGCCCGCGCGGACGTACAGGTAGGCTACCCCGCCGAGCTCGGCTCCATGCAGCCAATACCGCACCGCCTGCGAGTAGAATCTGTACTGGAGGTGATAGTCCGACTTCGTCATCGAGCGCTCCAGGGCCTTAGAACCATAGTCTGATAGCGAATTCGTCTTCCAGTCAAGGATGTAGACGGGCGCTCCCAAGCCATCGGGGCGAACCAGCAGATCGATTTTTCCGTTAAACGTGCTTTCACTCTGCGGATCCGGTAGGGCGGTCGCCCCGCGACCGCCGCCGTCCGATGCAACCTCATCGCCCAGCACTTTCGCGCGATTCACCACGAACTCCAGCTCTGCACGACGGTTGGATGCGCCAATGTCCTTGAGTACGATTGGCCTGCCGCCAATGACAATCGGAATGTTCAACACACGCCAGACCATGCGGGCCAGCACAAGCTCCGTGGTTTCCCCCTTCGCGTCTTTCTGAGCGTCCTTCGCGCCTTTCTGAGAGGAAAGCTGATGCTTGCGCATGACCTTGCCAATAAGGCTCAGCAAGGGGGATTTCGCTTTCTTCACTAATGTCCCGAAATCCGCCTTGCCTACCGTACAGAATCCCAGCGTCTCGCCGTCGGAGTCGTCGTTGTTGCACAGCGTCTCCATGATCTCGTGAAACACGTCGCCCGAAATGTTGTTGCGCGGCAGGAGAGTCTTCTTATTCTGCGACATGTCATCGTCATGGTTTTCGTCGCCCTTGCCGGCATCATCCGCCGATTCGACGGCTTTTTTCGCTTTTCGATGGACGGACGAGTACGAATCGTCATCGATCTTCTGCCGCGCAAGCGCATTGGCATCCAGCTCGTAAACCTTGATTTTAGGATCCGCGGCTCCGACCTCTGTCGCGGCATCTTGCTTGGAAGTGCTCTTCGGCATGCTATCGAACTTCCGCAGGCGTTCCGACACCTTCATCACTGCCGCCTTCGCCGCATCATCGCACTTCGCCGCATCGTCGCTTTTGAAGAACGCGCGGATACCGCGGGCAAGGAAACCGGAATTCGGATTTCCCTCCTGGATCAGCAACGCCGAGCCAGCGCTGCCGATGCCGGTTTCACTTACCGGGATCTTTTCATTTGCCGCCTTGCTTTTAACTAGTCGCTGATGCTGTGCCCATCGGGACCAGGGAAGGTAAAGCTTATGCTCTGCGCGGGTCAGTGCCACGTAGAGCAGACGCTTCTCCTCGCGAATGGCTGCCTCCTTCTCCTCGTCCTTGACCTGATAGGCAAGTTCTCCAAAGCCCCACGCGATGAACACGACCGGGTACTCCAGTCCCTTCGAGACGTGCATCGTCATGATCTGGACGCGATCAGCATCGGACTCCTTGCGCCGCAGCGCCCCGTCTTCTCCGGCGCGCTTGTCGTCCTGACGCCAAGAGCGAAGAACGTCCGCGAACTCGTCGATTGTCTGCGCCTTACGCCCAACCTGTTCCAAAAGCTTGTCGAGTATCTGACGTGTCGCCGCCCAGCGACGGTCGAAGTCGGAATCGTCCTTGGCCGGATGCGCGAGCAAGGTATCGTTCATCACGCTTTCGAACAACTTGCTCCACTCCTTCTTGGAAACAAGCTCCTGCCAAACATCCAGCTGCTTGGAGAATTCGCGATCTTCCTGCTTGCGCCGAGCCTCAAGCTGATCCGGACTATATCCAAAGAGGGGGGTAAGCAAAAGCGCCTCAAGACGTCCGCGCCGACTGGGCACGGAAAGGAAGTCGAAGAGCGCAAGCAACGCCTCGGCCTCGGCAGAGGCATATATTCCCTGCTCCTTGTAGATTGAAAAGGGAATGTTGGCGGAGGCAAGAATCTCCCGCGCCTTGTTCGCGTCTGCATGCCCACGCACAAGAATGCACATGTCACGGTAGGAGAATGTGTGCGGCACCCGTCCGCCGGTGTCCTTGTCCACGGTCGTATAGGCGGGATTAAGCGCCATGAGACGTTTGATCTCCCGCGCGGTGTTGCGCAGGAACTCAGGCAGACAGCGTGTCTTGTTTCCATATCCCGAATTGGAGGCAGCCGGCGTCTTTGGCTCCTTGTCCTGCGGCAGAGATTCCAGTAGCTCCACCGGCTCGCCGAACTCGTCATGGGGCGCAATCCCATTGAATTTCTCGGTACCGTCCGGCGGCGGGTTGACATCTTCGTAGTCGATGCTTCCGTCACCTTCCTTCATGCCCTCAAACCAGAAAGGATCAGCTCCAACCTTCGCGCCGAAAATCCTATTGAACGCATTGACGAGTTTCGGAGAAGAGCGGTAAGTCGTGTCCAGCGAGTGGCGTGCGGCGGCATTGTATTTTGTGATATCTCCCTTGGCTATAAGATAAGCCCCGACATCCGCTCCCCTGAAGGAATAGATCGCCTGCTTGGGGTCACCGACAACCAGCAGCGCGCCCTGCTTCGGCTTGGGTCCATCGTCGATCTTGTTGACCTCATCCGAGAAGATGCTCTTGAATATCTCCCACTGCTTGCCGTCGGTATCCTGGAATTCGTCCACAAGCGCAATGCGGTATGTATGGCGTATAGACTTGAGCAACACGCTCTGCTCGCCCAATTTGGACTCTGCGACGATGGCATCGTGGGCTCGGCTCACAAGATCGTCGAACGTCAGCATGGACACTTCTTCCTTAAGACGCTTGAACACTGGCCATGCGAGGAATGCAAGGCCGTTTACAAATTGCCTCGAAAGAACTTCGCGTGCATTTCGCAACGTTTCTGCGAATCTGCGCAGGTCTGGACGAACTTCATATAGGCGAGCCCATTTCCCGTCGACTTTGATACGTGGATTTAACTTCTCAAATGTTTTGCCTTGCTTCACTGACACCCCAGCAATGCTCGAAACCGCGTCAAACAATTTCAGGAAATCTTCAGCAGAAAAGTCATTGCTCTTTGCACGGACAATCTCACATGCCGGCTGGAATCCCTTATCGCTGCCATGGACGGCCAAACCTTCAAAATTGAAACTGGTAACCTTTATAGTTTCCTGAAGAATTCGGCGAACATCATTGCAGACATCGTCCGGGGCAGACGGCGATTGTCCCAACCTCATACTGTCCTTCAATTCGTTCTCGGCCGCCGCCACGAGGTCATCCGTGGACGTCAGGCCTGCTTTTTCCATGTAGGCTCCGTACGATGTCCCGTAACGCGCCTTGAACTCGGCACACTGGAGGGCCGTGCGCACGGCGCGGTGGATGAGGTCATTATCCGAGCCTCCGATTTCCACCTGCATCGGGACGCGGTTCTCGAAGGCGTATTCCGTCAGGAGGCTGCGGCAGAAGGAATGGATCGTGCAGATCGTGACCTCGTCAAAGTCCGATGGCAGGCACCCGGCCTCATCCAGCACCTCGCGGATCTTGTCCTTGAGCTCGCCCGCCGCCTTCTCCGTGTATGTCACGAGCAGCAGGTTCTTCACGCTATCGATAGTCCCCTCCAGCAACAACTTGAGGACGATGCTCTGGAGCGTGTATGTCTTGCCCGTGCCCGCAGACGCCTCGATGATTGCATCCCTCGTATAGTCGATGGTGTTGCAGACGTACTTATCGTCGCAAAAGCAGCCCTGCGCGTCACGCTCACCCAGCCGCTCTTTGATGACTTTGTTCTCCTCACTCATGGTTCGCCTCCTCTTCAACCGTCTCCACACGGGTGCCGCTCACTGGCAGCTGGTAGCGTTCCTCGTATATTCCCTTAAGCTCCTCGCCATTTCCTGGTTCTCGTTTGAACCGCTCAAGATTCTGCTCCAACACGAGGTCGTTGTTGAAGGAACGGCTTGAATTGTCGTGATCTTCGCCAGTCACCGTCTCCAGTATCTCGTCCCAGGCATACGGCGGCTTGTACTTGTTCAAGGCCTCCAAAAGTTTCTTGCTGGTGAAGTCGACCATCTTGCCGTCACGTGTCTGTTCATACGTCAGGAAAGACCGCGCGAGCGTTTCGAGATACTTGCCCGCCATATCGGCGTCAATACCACTCCACATCCAGGCGCAGGTCGTTCCGTTCGTGAGATCGACAACTCCAACCTTCAACCTTTGCGCCGTACACTTCCCTGAGAGCAAGGCCATCAGATAGGCAAGAAAGGCGTCAAAGCAATTATCGGACGGTAGTTTGGGCACCTTCTCCCCAAGCCATCCCGTCACGAGCACCGGCACTTCGTCCCCCTCATCCTTCCAGTTCAGGACCTCGGCGACAAAGCGCACTTTCAGTTCATCCGCTCCGCCGATGCCAAAATCAGCAACGTGGTCAAGATGCAACGTGTTGTCTTTACCGTCGGACAGGGCAAAACCCTCCACGAAAGCCTTGATGCCGTCAAGTCCCGCACCGGCCTTCTGCATGATTGCGCTTTTGGCGTATTCGCCGAGGAAACCCGTCGGCATCTTTCCAGACAGCTGCAGTCGGCGAATCTCCTTTTCCATTTCCCCGCTCGCATCCGACTCCAGCCACTTCGCCTGGAGATTCCACTTGTCGGGGCCATCCAAGGAACCAAGCGGACTATCCGGGTCGAGGTCGGTTTCAAGATAGCCCGCCACACTGATGCCGAAACGATAGCGCATCACGGCACGGACAGGATTCTTCAGGAAATCCGCCAGAACCTTCGCCGAAAGTTCTAACCTCGGCTTTGCCTCCTCCTCCGTGACCGCCTTGACTTCAAGTTTCGCACCCTCCCCCTCGGCCCGCGCGCGTGCCAGTTTTCGCGCCGCCTTGGAATACGTCGGCAGCAGCCCCGCGAAGGGATCGTCGGCTACCCAGACGATGTCGTCTGTCGGACGCTTCTCGCCCTCCTTGCGCGGCCCCGCTTCTCCACGTTCCAGAAGCGGATAACACTTGAACTCCTGGAACTTTTTATCTTTCTCCTCCGTCTGGGCATCGTAGTCCAGCACGTGCTTGCCGATGAACTTCTCCACCTCCCGCACGATGCCGGATGGGAACAGCTCCGCGTCCTTCTCGATGTCCTTGTTGGGGTAACTGAAAACCAGCCGGTCGCGAACCGACATGATGGATTCGAGGAACAGGAACCGGTTGCGGTTCGGAATCGAGACGTCGCCCAGACGCCAGCCCGTTCCGCGAACGTCCAGCGTGGAGTCGCTTGCGCGGCCCGGGAAACCACCCGCGCCCATGCCCATCATGTAAACCTGCTTGAACGGAATCGCGCTCAGGGAAGAGAATCCGCCGATCGTGACGCCGCTCGTCAGAAAACTGCCCTTGCGGCAGGGGATGCCGCCCACGAAATGCTCCACTGCGGACGCGGCCAGTTCAAAGCTCTGCCCGCCGGAAATCCCCCCAAGCGAGTAGAGCGTCCCGATCACGGACTGACCCACCTTGTTCTCGAGATTGTCATCCTTATCGACTGCAAGATACGACTTCGCGAGACGAACCAGGCGTTCCGCCCAACAGTCTGCGCGCGTCCCGTCTTCCTCCCGATCGGCGACTAACGGCAGGGCGCGAGGCTTCCCCTCCTCGTCGAACAGCGTGTCGGACAAATCGCGGTACAGCAGTTCCACGACTTCGGAAAGCTTGAGAGCCTCGTCTCCGCCAGCATTGACGAGCGGAAGGTCGTTCCCGTCCTCGTCGCTGACCTTGTTGGCGAGCCGCGCAAGGCGAAGACGCTTCAGCGCCGACGACCAGTCGAAATACCCCGCATCGTCATCGTGCTTGAACCCGTCGAAGGCGCCGATCTTCTCGGTAAGTTCACGCCACTTGACGACATCCTCGCGTGCGAACCCCAGCGCGCGCTGCACGCACGGATTCTCCAGCACGTTGAAAAGCCGCTCACGGTTCAGCCCCTTGCGTCCGAGCTCTATCAAGGAGAGGAACCCGCGAAGGTAATTGCTGTCGTCGCTGGCGGACGTGTCGAGAAGGCCGTACGGCACCTCGCCACGCGCATCAAAGACGGCCTCGATCACCGGACGGTACGTCTGCATGTCCGGCACGATCACGGCGATGTCCGAGAACGAGCAGTCCGGCCACGGACGCTTTCCCGATACCTCTTTCGGACGTGCGACGCTTCCGAGGATCGAATTGTACACCATCTCGATCTCGCGGCGCACGCCGGGCGTGCCGACAATCTGAACCGACGCATCCTGTCGGCATTTCGCGACCTCACTCGTTCGGCATCGAATGGATTCCTGCATCTTTTCTAGAACCGTTTCATCCGCAGCCTCTTCATCGTCAAGCGACTCCCTGTCGAATCCGATTCGCTCGGCTTCATCCGGCGACGCTTCAAGTTCCACCAGCAAGCGCAACGTCTCCCGTCCCGCGATGCCCAGCGTCTTGAGAAGCTCGTTCTCGCAAATGACTTCTTCTTCAGGATTGGCACCGGCAATGCTTTCCCCGCGCGCCTTGCGTTCCTCCTTGGCCGTCTTGATATCCTCCCAGAACTCGCGGCAGGGATTGCGGTAAAACACCACGACATTGTGCGTCTTCGCCAGCCAGACCAGAATCTGCGCCTGCAGATAGGAAAGCGTCGACTGTCCGAAGAAGTAGATTGTCTTCGGTGTCTCGCTTGGAGCTTTTCCCTTGACTCGGTTATACAGCTGCCGCAACGACAAAAGCTTACCATCTTGCTGGAATTTTCCATTCGTGCCCCACAGCGCACGCGCCAGCGCGGCCTCCGCTTCTGCCGTTGCGCCTTTCGGCAAGTCGTATGGGCACTTTCCGGTTCCCAGCCACTCCTCGATGATCTCAGGACGATACACCTCGTAGGAGTCCATCAGGTTTGCTAGCTTGTCCGCCAGCTGCCAAGTCATCGCCGCCTGCTTCTGTTCGGTAATCGCGACTGCATCTGCGGGATCATCAGAGTTCATGATGTAGCTACGAAACGGGGCGAGTTTGCCATGCTCCGGCTGTTTCCTAGGATCCGCCAGCAGGATGGACACAATCGCATTCGCGTAGGCATGGTCTGGCAGAAGATCGACTTCTGCCCGCTCTTCCGGCGGCAGCCCCGCCATCATCAATTCCTTCAGCTCCTTCTCCATGAAAGGGAACTTGATGCCCGCGCAGAGGTCCGGCTCCTTGGCGAACATCCGTATCTGCAGCCACTTCGCCACATTGACGTTCGGCACCACGACCTTGGAGAACAAAAACGGATCCTTATCCTTGCCCTGTCGATCCTTCAATAGGAACTCTTTCAACTTCTCCGCCAGATTCTCGATCCGGCTTCCGCAATAGATCTTCAATGACATGACTCTACTCCTTCAAACGAAAACATTCTACCAAAATGCGAATATCCATCGCAAGGGGGCAACGAGATATTTCTGCTGTTCGGCCGCGCGGTCGGCGAAGATTTCATCAAAAAGACTTCGTTACTATCAATTGAGTAACCATTTCCATGCCGGTAGGATCGCGCGTCCCGCGCGACCGCGGGCACGCGGGACGCGTGCCCCTACCAGACTCGGCGTACAATCTACCACCCCGCACGATTCGCGGATGCGCCCTTCCAAAGCCAAGGGCCTAGCGCAGGCGGATGCGGTAGGCGAAGGACTTCGCGTCGCAGGCGACCTTGAGGACGTTGCCCGTCTGGCTCCAGGTCGGCGCAGCGGCGCCGTCTTCCGGATCAACCATGTCCACGCCGGCCACCGTGCGGCCCGCCGCGCTGAACGCGGCGAGGTCGATCTCGGCGGAGAAGGCGTCGGTGTCCGGAAGCGGCGTGATCGTCCAGTCCGCGAAGCGGAACGTGCCGTCCGTCTTCAAGCCGGCGAACTGCACGGCGCGTCCCGCGCGGTTCACGCCAAGCAAACGGTCGCGCGCCGCCGCCTCGTCGGGCGAGCCCTCGGGCTTCCACGTGACGCCGGAGATCCTGCCGTCCGCGCGCGCCACCTCGATCGTGCCGCCCTTGATGCGGCTGCCGCCGTCCGTCGGCGCGCCGCCGAGCGGAAGGCGGTGGCCGCCCTTCGGACACCACGCGCCGTAGCGCACCCGGTAGGTGCCGGCAACCGTGCCGGCCGGCACGGCCAGGTCAATGAACGTCTCGTACTTGCCGGCCTTCGCGAACATTTCCTTCGCGCGCGCCATGCCGCACTGGAACACGATGCCCTCGTGATCCGTTTCCTCATTGCAGATGTGCACGAACGGCTGGTAGTCGGGCGCCGGGCGCGTCATCTCCCACGACACGTGGAGACGCAGGCGGTCGGGCGCGACGGCTTCGGCGCGCAGCGGATACGTGACGGCGCCGTAGGCGCGCCGTAAGGACGGCTTGCGCGCGTCGATGAAGATGCCCTTCGGCGACTTCGCGAAGGCACAGCGCACGCCGTCCTTCTCCACCACGCCGCTCGCCGTGTTGCGCGTGCGCGCGTAGTAGCCGTAGGGTGGCAGTACGATGCCGTTCGGCAGACGCCACGTCGCGTTCGTCTGGCGGTTGGCCCACACCTCCCCGCCGTCGGAGAAGAAGGAATGCTGGCAGTGGATGTTGCCCTCGTACTTCAGGTCGAGGAACTCGGCGCTCCCGAGCTCGGCGCACGCATCGTGCTGGAGCCAGTAGGTCTTCACCGCGTTGCGCGAGAACGGTCCGTCGCACATCGGGTTGCGTCCGCCGATGATGCCGTTGGAGAGGTAGTCGTCGGAGGCGTAGCCGTGCAGCTCCGCGTCACCGCCCTTGTGCCAGCCGTCCTCCTCCTGGTAGCGTCCGCCGAGCCCGCCCGCGAAGAGCACGTAGTAGTTGTGCGTCGCGATGTCGTGCCACGGCGTGCGCTCGCTGTCCGCGAAGTTCCCCCGGCCCAGCACCTTCGGCGCGCCGAAGTGGTCGCTCTGCCCGGCGTCCGCGATGCCCACGAGGTGGTCCTGACCGGCCTCGCTCACGCACACCGTGTCGGGACGCTGGAAACCCTGCCTGTACATCTCGAAGCCACGTCCCCAGCTCGCCGAGGTCTCGTTCTTCGAGTGGAAGCGCCCTTCGCGGTCGATGTAGTCGAACGGACCGTGCGCCGTGAAGACGTCGATGAAGATCGCGTCGGGGTCGTATCCCTCCTTCAGCAGCTTCGCGTTGCGGAGGCACCACGGGTGGAACGCGTGCGGCGCCCAGCGGTAGGAGCGCGCGTGGCGTCCGGGGTTGAACCACGCGAGCTGCGGCGTGCCGTCGAGGTTGAACACCGTGAGGTCGTAGGTGTAGCCGTCGCAGTCGGGGTAGATGTCCGTGTAGTTGTCGTGCGGACAGAAGAGCATGCCCCCGGCGCGGCACGCGTCGCGCATCGCGCCGAACGCCGCCGGGTCGCCGGCCGGCGGATAGATCTCCGGCAGACGGTAGTCGTACCCCCAGCGCTGCCAGGCGTGCTTCACGAAGATCGAGTCGTTCAGACCGTACTTCGCCGCCTTCGCCAGGCCCTCCGCCGCCTTGGCGTAGTCGCCCCCCCACTGGTCGAGGCACATGCGCGAGCCGAGCGCGGCGCGTCCGGGGCTCGCCTTGTAGCCCGCCACGGCGCGGAACCGGCGTCCCGCCTCGAACGAGCCCTTCGACGAGGGCACGAACGTGAACGTCGCGTCATGGTGCGCGTGGAGCGCGAAGAGGTTCTTCTCTCCGTCGCAGCTCACCGAGTCCTGCACCACGTCCACGGCCTGCACCACGGACAGCCCGTTCGCGTAGTCCGCGCCCACGTGGCGCGTGGAGAGTCCGAACCCGTTCGCGTGGAGCGAGAACTTCTTCGGTCCCTCCACGACGTTGCCGAATCCCATGTAGACGCGATACGGTGTCTCGGAGGCGGGGCCGACCGCGAGGTCGACGATGCGCGGAAACCCGGCCGCGTTGCGCGTCACGCCGGGAATTGACCAGGAAACGCGCAGCGTGCCCTTTTCCTCGCGGATCGTGGCCTTTGCCTCGGGCGGCGGCGCACCGTCGTCCGTCGCCACCTTCGCGGTGAAGCCGCGGAACACGACCGACTTCTCGCCGTCCGTGAACGCGAGCGCGCCGTCGATGAGCCCGCGCGCTCCATACGCCACGCCCGCGCCGTACACGACACCGTTCGCCTCCAGACGCCAACGCCCCGCCGCCGCGTCCGTCCCCGCCGTGCGCGCCGCCTTCGCGGCCGCGAGCGCCGACGCGCCGCGCGCCGTCCAGTCGGACTCATCCGGCGTCTTCGGCTGCGGGCCCACCAGCAGCTTCACGTCGCCCCAGCCGCCGCCGTCGCAGCACGTGTTCATCTTCGGGCCGGGACCCGTCCAGAGACGAAGCGTGATCTTCTTACCCGCCCACGGCGAGAGGTCGCCCGACATGTCCTGCCACGTGAGTATGTCCTTCACGGTCTGCGAGCAGACGAGCTGCGGCTCGCGTCCCTCCTCAACCACGAACACCTTGTACTCGGCACCGTCGGACGGCGGCTGGCCGTGGTTGTCCACAAGGAAGTTGGAGCAGGAGAACGCGAGCGGCGTCACGGCCGGCAGATCCAGCGGGAAGTCGCTCCAGATGAACCCCGCGCCCTTCTTGTAGGGTGGGTGCGTGTTGAAGCCGGCCTTCGCCTCGCCGCGCGGGGAAGGACGCCCCTTCGTCATGTGGGCACCCCATTCCTTCGGCGCGCCGTCTGCATCGACGGCCATCACCTTGCCCTTCACCTCGATGAATGTCGTGCGCGCGAAGCCGGCGTCGAGACTGAACGCGCCGGGGGCGAGCTTAGGCTGCGGGGACTTCCGTACGGGACGCGGCGCGTTGGGATTCTTGTACATGAAGATCGCGATCGGGTGCGGCGCGTCCTCCTTCTTCGCGCCCGCGGGCGTGAAGCGCGCGTGGACGGGATAGAGGGCGTTGAGCGCGCGCGGACGCGACGTGCCCGTGTACGACAGTTCCTTCTTCTCCCCAGGCGCGAGCGTAATGGGACCCTGCGGACCCGCCACGTCCCAGTCGTCGTTCATCCACACCTCCAGCTCGCCGGAGACGGACTTGTCCGTCTTGTTCTCCAGCGTCACGGGGAAGGAACGCGGCGCGCCGGCCTCCACCTCGGTGACGCCGAGCGGCCAGGCGAACGGGTTCTTGTTGTTCCGCTCGATCTTCTGCGGGAACGACCCGATCTCCACCTTCACCCCACACCGCTCCTCAACGGGCGGCAAGTACGCGGACGCCGCGAGCGCGGCCACCGCAACCAGAAACGTGAAAACGTGCTTCATTCTTGAACGAATCTTTGACATGACATTTTCTCCTTAACGGCTTCTTTCCACAAGCCGTGCGTATTATCGCAGACCCCTTTCCGTCTGTCAAGCACCACGGGAGGGGCGCATCCGCGGCAGTTTCTCGTTTCGTTTGGGGCGCATCTGCGAATCGTGCGGAAAACAGGACGCGCCGCAACATGGGGAGCCGCCGTCCCGGCGGCTGTATCCGCAGCAGACGCCGCCAAGATGGCGGCTCCCCATACGGCATCACGCCCCTCCTGCGCGCCCGCAACGGGGAGGGCCGCGCTCCGTCGCGGCCGCATGGAGAGCCGCCATCTTGGCGGCGACAATTCGGGGAGGGCCGCGCTCCGTCGCGACCGCACCCCCCGCGCCGCCCCCTCACTCCACCGTCACGGCCACACCGCCGCCGCCCTTCACCGTCGCGGCGCCATACCCCGTGCCCCCCACCAACACGCCCGTCACCTTCACCGTCGTCCCCTTCGGCTTCCCGCCCACGTCCGCATACGCCTTGAACGAGCCCTTGAACGTCCCGTCCTTCGCCTTGTACGTGAGCTTCAGCGCGGAGGGATTCTCGCCCAGCTTCGCCGCGTCCACGGTGCCGTCCTTCGCCTGCTGCACCTTGCCGGCCTTCGGCAGCGTCCACTTCGCGCCGCCCGTCACCGGCACGCCGTTCGGCAAGTAGGCCTCGTACGTGGCATCGCCCATCTCGCCGCCCAGCCTGAACGCCGCCCCGGCCTTCAACGTCCCCGGCTTCCCCGCAATCGCATCGTCAAGCCCGACCACTACCGGAGCGGCCGCACCATGGGGAGCCGCCGTCCCGGCGGCTTTCTCGTTCAACGGCAACCACACCGCAAACGCGAGCTTCGCCTTCTTGGCCACCACCACCGGCACGCAGCACCATTCCTCTCCCACGACCAGCTGCCCCTTCGCGCTCACCTTCGTCCCGTCCGCGAGCGTCCCGGCCACCTTCGCCTTGCCCTTGGCGGCGATGGTCACCGACAGCGTCTGGTAGGGCGAGCCGTCCCCGACGAGCCGCCACGCCACGTTCACCGTGCCCTTCCACTTGCCGAGCACTCCCGCCGCGACGGACTTGTCCGCCGCGTCCTTCGACGCGAACACGTTCAGCGAGCCGTCGATCACATACGCGCCATACGTGCCGCCCATGCCCTTCGCGCCGAGGATCACCTCGCAGGCGTCTCCGCCCGCAAGCGGAATCGTGGTCGGGCCGTCACCCGCGATCTGCGCCTTGCCCTTCTCGGCCGCCTTGAGCGTCTTCTTCTTGCCGTCCGTCCCGATCACCGTCGCCTTCACGGCGGCGAGACCGGTCTTCTTGTTGGGCTTGCCCACCTTCACCTGGATCGTGCCCTTCACGTTCCCGCTGGCGTCGTAGAGATAACCCTCGTAGGTCGTGGCCGCCGACGGCGCCGCGCCCGTCACCTCGGTCCACAGACGCGGCGTCTCCTCCGCGACCGGCTCGGGATCGGGCTCTGGCCCAGGGTCCGGCTTGACGATCTCGCTGATCTCCCACTGCGCCGTGAACGTCACGTCGTTCGCCGGAACGGTCCCGAGTAGCACGGGCTGCCAACCCGCGAAGGTGTAGCCCTCGCGCGTCACCGTAGGCGCATGGATCTCCGCGCCGTATTCCATCTCACGGCTCCAGCCGCCCACACCGCCGTTCGCGTCGAACGTGACGGTGTAGGAGTTGACCGTCCACGTGGCGTAGAGCGTCACCACGCCGCCATCGACATCCGTGAGGTTTCTCACCTCAACGCCGTCGGCGTAGACCGCCACGCCCGTCGCGTTCGTGGCCCAGCCCGCGAAGGAGAACCCCTGCCGCGTAAAGGCGTTGGCATCGAGTGCCGTAGGCTTGTCGAACTCAAACGCCTGGTCGCTCATCAGCCCGGTGCCGCCGTTGGCATGGAACCGCACGGTGTAGGCGTGCGCGAGCCAGTGCGCGTACAGTTTCGTGACATCCGCCTGCGCATGGTCTTGAACCGTCACGCGCCGCCCCGTGCCGTTCGGCCCGGTGTACCATCCGCCGAAGGTAAAGCCGCTGCGCGTGAGCTCCGGCAACTCACCGTACGGTGCGTCCAGTTCGTACAGGCTGTTCGCCGGGACGGGCGTCCCGCCCTGCGCGTCGAACGACACCTCGACGGCGTTGTATCGCCATGTCGCATAGAGCGTCACCGTGCTGTGGTCAATGGCCGTGAGGTTCGTGACAACCGCGCTGTCCCCAAACACAGCCTCGCCCGTCTCGTTCGTGGCCCAACCCGTGAACAGGTAGAATTTCCGCGTGAATGCGTTGGCATCAAGCTCGTCCTCCTTGTCGAACTCAAACGCCTGGTCGCTCATCGTCCCCTCTCCGCCGTTGGGCTCGAAGTGAACCGTGTAGGCGTGCGCAAGCCAATAGGCGTACAGACGGCTGTCGCCAGGCTCCACGAGCGACTGCGCCGTCACGCGCCGCCCCGTGCCGCTCGGCCCGGTGTACCACCCGGCAAAGGTGTGCCCCGCCCGCGCCTTTGGCGTGGGCAGCTCGCCATACGGCATGCCGACGATCAGATCGAGATCCGCCACTTCCCCTTCAACATCGCCGTTGACCTTCACGCTCGCAACCTGCGCAACGGTGTTTGTCCAGTTGGGTTCAGTCTCAATTGGATCATTGTAGTCAAACACGATTGTCGCGCTGTTCACGATCTTCACGTTCGCCGGCGCGTCGTCGCGCACCTTGACGCGGTAGGTGAGGTGCCCCTCGCCGCGGTGGGTGGCGTCGTTGGGCGGCAGCAGGCCCTCGCCGTCCGGCGGCCAGTAGTTGAAGTCGGCGCGCGCTGGGTCCAAGCTCCGCAGATGCCACTCTACAACCCCGTTGTCGCCATTAAGCGCGACGGTCGCCTGAACCTTGTACGCAGTATCGTTCTGACCAACAGTGATTGTCCCGTTCTGCTTGCCGGCAAGACCCGTCTCGACCTGGTTGCAGAAAGCGATATCGCACATCTCGAACGTACTCCAGTCGAGCCATTCGGAAAGCGGATTCGTCACGCGCACCTCCTGCGCCGGGACGTCCGCGTCGGACTTGTTCTCGAAATAGACGGTGTACGTCATCCACTCGCCGGGTTTCACGTAGCGTTCTTCGCCCACACCGTCCGGCCCGTCCATTTCGTTCGGGTCGCACGACTGCTTCGGGGTCTTGTTGCCGGTGTCTACGGAGTCCTGCGGCTCTGGCGGCTTGTCGTCGAATACCTCGATCCACTTCACTGACGTCCTTACGAACGGGCTGCCCGTGTACGTAATCAGCGTAGCTGGGATGGGAGACTCGCCAAACAGCCGAATCTTGTACCTGCCTTCCTTGGCGTATGTATGTGTAACGGTTCGCCCTTCCTGAAGAAGCGATCCGTCCCCAAGCCCCCACAAGAACTTGTCGGCGGGAACTTCAACGCCGTCCAGACCGAGCAGGTCTTTGAAAATCCAGCCCGTCGCCTCGATCTTCGGGTTTTGCGCCGTGAACGTCACGGTCAGGCCGTCTCCGGCAGTTGACATGCCCATCTTCCCCACGTTTGCCGTGTTCGGCCATTCCATCTTCAACGGCAGATCGACATCGTATTTTTTCGCCTTGGGAATGTTCAGCCATTTCCAGGACACGTTGACGCCGACATAAGGGGTGAATCCAAGCTCGAGCTTGGACTCGACAATCGGCGCCATGTCAAAGTCCACTCCCGACGAACCCGCCGAGAAGGAATTCTCGACCCCGATGCCCAAGCTCTGCGTGACCGACAGTTTTGCGCCGACCTTCGGCCCGCCTCCAGCCCGGCCTACAAACTTGGCGAACGAGCCATACAGACCCAGCGTGAGTGACGCGTCAAGAGTGGGAGAAATCGACCCCGCAATGCTCCTCTTCGTGGAGGTTGTCGCCCCCCAGTCTGTCGTCGTGGAGCTGTCAAGTTCTCCGTCCTCGTCGAAAAAGAACATCTGCGTTCGTCTCGCCATGAAAGACTGTTCGACCGTCACGGTGCCAGACCCCTCGATCGAGAACTTCAGGTCTTCGTCCGTCTGGAGGCTGAGCGAAAAGCCCCATCCGATCGGAATGTCGGCCCAACTTTGATTCCAGGTCTTTGAAAACGGCTCCTTCCCCGTCAACCCCTTCGTCCAGTCCTTTGTGTAGGAGGCGGACGCCGTGACCGTCGCCTTGTAGGTGTCGGTGGCGGAGTACCACGTCATCAAGACCCGTCCCTCGGACACCAACGCCCCGTAGCTTCCTTTGACGGCATCGCCGTTCCACGCCTCGAACGAACCAGTTATCGACGCAGAAGCGTCTGAGAACAAAGGCGTGTAAGAAAGCGTAGGCAGCGTAAACGAATTGTCCGCCTCGCGCTCGGGAACAACCACCTTCGCCCCGTGCGACACCTCTTCGCCGGAGCCGCTGCGCGAGGCCGAGGCCAGCCGCGCCGCCATGAGTTTTCTCGCCTTTGCCGCCGACAGCGCAATGTCGCCCGACATGAAATACTGCTCGTACAGATCGGCCAGCCCCGCCTTCTCGACCGTGAATCGCCAGCGGCCGCCACCCAGATTCTCGGACGAAACCACGCGGCGGATGAAGCCGCCCTTCGACGAAGTCTCCGCGCCGAGCACCGTTCCCGGCGAAGCCCATGCCGAAACCGGACTACCGGAAAGCGCGAGTTCCGTCTCAGACACGCTTTCGACTGCGACGCCGTCCGCCTCCGAGACCAGTACGCCGTTCGGCTTGAGGACGTTCTCGAATGGCGCGACAACTTTCACGGCATCCGTCCACTGCGACCGTCTCCGTACGCCGTCGCCGTCCGTATAGGAGAGCGCGACCGAATACGTGCCAGCCGCAGAATACGTCCACTCGGGCGTCTCCGAGGTTGAGTCGGCGACTCCGTCGCCGTCGAAATCCCATTCAAGCGAATCGACTCCCTCGCGCAAAACGGAGAACGTGGCCTTGTGCGGAACCATGCCCACAGGACGCAACACCGCAAACGGACATTTGGCGCGCGCCGGAATGTCAATGCGCTGTTCGCCTGCGCCGTCCTCGACTACGATCTCGGACACCCCGTCCACCTGATGCGCCGGCGCCTCAAGGGTCAAACCCCAGCGTCCGGCGGCGATGCCGTCGAACTTGAACCGCCCGCCTCCGTCTGTCGTCACGCCCAGACTCGTCCCTCCGCGCGACAACATCACAACCGCATTCGACACGACGGCGCCGGTTTCCACATCCGCCACGACCCCGGAGACAACCCGCCCCTTCGCACCGTATGAGAGGTTGCGCGACACGGGGACTCCGTTTGAAACCGAGAAAGCATCCGATTCCACAAGCGCGTAGCCCTCGAACGGATAGAGGGACAGCCTGTATTCGCCGTCCGCGAGTCCGCCGAACGAGTACATGCCGGATTCGTCCGTCTCGGCAACCCTGTCCTCGGCATCGGCAGTCGAGAGGTCGTCCAGCACGACGGTCGCGCCGACGGCGATTTCTGCCGTGCCGGAATATCCCACGACGCCGGACACGGAAGAGAGCGGAACCGCCGACAGCGAGACCGGAGTGTCCTCTCCGACCGCAAGGGAGACGATACAAGGCGCATGCGAGAACACGTCTCGTACGTCCACCGCATAATCGCCCGCATCATCTGCTGTCAACGTGAAATGTCCGTTCGCGTCCGTCAACACGGCATCGACGACAGACGAGTCATTCGTCAAGACGAGATGCACCTCCACTCCCGTCATCGGCATCTTCGTGGCGGAATGCCTCAAAGTTCCGCACACCGCCGCGCCGCCCGCGCCGCGCTTCTCGTTGAGCGCCTGGGCAAGCACCTCCGTGAATCCCGGCTCCGCCCCGCCGCGCGCGCAGAGCCGCGTCGCCGCCGCGCTCATCCCCGCGCGGTATTCGGCGACCGTCGCGAAACCGTTCAGCACGGACGTCGATTTTTCCGTCACCATGCCGAGCTTCAGCGACAGATTGCCGGACGACATGAAGTAGAACGCCACGCGCCCCGCCTCGCCCGGCTTCAGCTTCCCGCGCGGCGCGGACGGCGCAAGCCCAACGAGCGAAAGCGGATTCGCCGAATACGTTCCCTTCGCGGTCGCCGAAAGCGTCGCCCCGCCGCCGGTGCGCGAGACCGTGAAGATCGGCAGTTCGGCGTCCTCGTCGCCGCTGTTCGAGTATTCCACCCAGGCGGCGTACACGCGCCCGTCTCGGACGCTCTCCGGCAGCACGAGCTTCGCCGTCACCTTCGGCCCTTTCGCCGTCACCGCCACGTCGGCGGGCTTCGCGACTTCAAGGCCGTCGCCTGAAGCCAGCGCCGCAAGCGCCACCGTCTGTGCCGCCCTCGAATCGTTCACGAGCGTGACGTACACCGTCTCGCCCTCTTCGTGCGCCGGAATGAAGAGTGCCGTGCGTCCGTCGGCCAGCAGAACACCCGCCGCATCGTGCCGCGTTTCGTCGGGCACATAGCCCGCAGATGCGTAGAACACGACGCCCTTCGGCAGCGCCGCCACGATCGCGCCGCCGGTGGCGGGTAGTCCAACCACCGCCGCGCCAACCACGCCGCCAACTGGGATTTCCACGTCTTTCGACTCCCCGACCGCAAAAGGTTCGACCGCAACCGTAATCATCTCGTCCGCCTCAGCGAAATTGTTCGCGATCACCGCCTCGTATGGAACGCGCCCGGAATTCACCATCACGCCCACTTTCCACTTGCCAGCCTTGAGCATTGGCACGGTGACGGTGGCCGTGAGCGTGGCGCATCCGCCAGTCGGCACGCTGTACGCCTGCTCGATCTCGGCAGCATCGACCGTAAGGCCCGCCGTCGCCGCGTCCGCGCCCGTGAAGCGGAAGAGGTCGCGCACGAGGCCGGAGACCGCCGCCGCGCCGCGGTTCGTCACGGTGTAGGTAACGGCCAAAGAGTCTCCGGGCGCAAGCGGGAGGGTCGCGCTTGTCGCGACCGAAACCACCGCCAGATCCGGCAGCGGCACAGGCGCCGTGCCGGGCACCTCGTAGATGCCAATGTCGGGGCACACGCCGTCGGAGTTGGGCGTACCGGTGTCGGCGACCGCCTTCACGTCCATGCGTGGCTGACCCCAGTAATCGGTCGCCGGTGCGACCGTGCCGTCGCCCGCGTCCACACACGGCGAGTTCGCCGCAATGCGGAAATCGCCGTTGTCGGGGTCGACGAAGAGAGGATCGTCCCAGATGTTACCGTTGGAACCGCACTTGGAATACGACTGCGCACCATAACCAGATGGATTGTAGAACACGCAGTTCTTGAACGTGCTACCATCACCGCTTTGGTCGGTAAAGGCGAGGCAGCGATAGAACACGCAGTTCACCAGAGTCTTGCCGCTTTGTCTGATGCCCGCCGTCAAGTCGGCAAACACGCAGTTGTACGCCTTGACGCGACCGCTCCCGTAGTAGCCGAAACCAAGAGAAGAATCGCGGAATATCGAATTGCGGGCGGTGAAATAACCGCTGTTGTGGGCATTCACGCACTCGTACTTAGTATGAGCAATTTCGCTGTTGTCGAAATTGACCGTGCCGCCGCGCGCATCGATCGCACCCGTGTTCTCGGTCGATGAGTTGTACAGTACATGGCAGTAGTTGAAGTTGGCCGTGCCGGGAACGCTGATTTGATACCAATCCCCTGCCTGGGCGTAGGTCTTCTCCCCATCCCCGTTCGTGTCGCCGCCGTGGGCGTCGTCCTTCAGTGAGGTGAAAACGATCGGCGCGGCGCGGGTACCCTGCGCGTCCAAGAAACCGTTCACCGTGAGCGAGCACCCCGTGCCAAACTTCAGGATCGTGCCGGATTGAAGCGTGAGCATTGCGCCGCTGTTGACCGTGAGCGATTTCCCTTCTGCGAATTTGACAATAGCACCGGGCATTATCGTGAGCGTCGCACCAGAGGCAACCGTGAGGTTACCGGTGACACAATAGATATTGTGTCCGCGCCAGGTTTCGCCCGATGAAATTGTTCCCGACAGAGTCACATTCGGATCAGTGCGGTAACGAAATTCAATCGTATCATCCCAAGACAGCATGTTGGACACTGCGTAGTCGTCTATCACGGGGCTTGTTGAATCGCCGTCCATCAGCGTGTCGCCGCCTATGGTATCGTCATTCACATGCGTGAAGATTGCCCCTGAAGCCGAACAATAGGCGTTGGACTCGATCGACAAGCCTGTCCCAGGCATGAACTTCACAATGGCGCCAGACTGTATCTCAAGCCGATAGAAGTGGGAAAAGTCATTATCGCCAAGGGTTATCGGCGCGACGACGAGATGAACCTTATTCGTCCCCCATGTCTCATTGGAAAGGATCGTCCCGCCATGAGTCTCCACGTCATCGCCCAGCACCGCGAATTGCGCGGTGTAGGTGGTGGAGCCAGCCGTGTGCGTGAGGGTGTGGCCGCCCGTGCCCTGCGGCGTCCACGTGGTGGTGCCTTCGGAGGTCGCGGCCGCGACAAGCGCGGCCCTCCCGCTTTCAGTCACCGTACAGCTTGCGGCGTTGCCCCAGCGGGGCGAATAGGCAATCGGAATCGCCTCGCCCTCCGTCGCTATGCGCGTGCCGTCCGCCGTGTCCAGCAGGAACGGCGCGGAATCGCCACCCCGTGCCGGGAGGATCGCGTTTGCCGCGACCGCCGCAAACAGAAACATCGACATTCTTTTCATTTTTCGTTCCTTTCAGCCTTTCAAATTGCTTTTTCCATCCCCCTTGACATGCCTGTACGGTTTGCTGTACAATATGGGCGTTTCACCCACAGGAGATTCTATGCCCGTCAAAGAAATGACCTTGCAACGCCCACGCCTCGATAAGGACGTGGTATCGTACACCGAATGCCGCCAAACCCTCGCGGACTGCATGCAGCGGACGCGTCGGACGCACCGTCCGCTCGTCATCACGCAGAACGGACACGCGGCCTCCATCCTATTGGACATATCCGACTTCGAGGATCTCTGGGCCGACAACGAAGCCCGCCGCGAACGCGAGGAACTTTCACGGTCTGTCGAAATCTCACGCGACCAGTTCGAGCGCGGCGAGTTCATTTCGCACCACGACCTGATGGCCCGGCTCAAAAAGCAGCTTGACGAAAGGACACTTGCATGACCGTTGACTGGTCGAACCATGCCGGTGGACAATTGACGGAGCAAATCCGAGCCATCGTCACGGCGCTCTCCTACGAGGACGGCATCAGGTGGCATGCCAAGATCACCGAGGAGGTCAACCTCCTTGAGTCGATGCCCTCCATGGGTTCCCGGATTCCGCTCGCATGCTTTCTCGCCCCGCCACGCGACCTGGACCGCCTCCGTCAACTGATCATCCGCCCCTATCGCATCGTGTACGAGGTCGTGGGCGAGCAGTGTCGCATCCTCGCGTTCGTCCGTTGCGCCGCCTTGCTGACGCACGACGACACCGTGTGGGACAGGTAGCCGATCCGGCTCGAACCTGAGGCAGTCGTCCGTCACGCGCCCGTGTTCGCGCAACCGCGCTTCCCATGTTATCACCTTGCGCACGTGCCAGCAGTCGTAGTGCGAAAGCACGCCCAACATGCTGTTCACGCGCGTCTGCGCCTTGTCCGGCCCTTCGCTCCAGTCGAGCGACTTCAGCCGCCCGCGCATCCTGCGAAGCGCCTTGTTCGCCGGATACGTGCGGTACGGCTTCACATACGCGCCGAGGAACTCCACGCCCCTGCGCGCGTCGATCACGCGCACCTTCGCCTCGTTCAGTTCAAGTTCCAGTTCGTCGCGCAAGAACTCCCTCGCCCTCGGCACGATGCGCCAAAGTTCCTCCTTCGACGACGCGACCACATACGCATCGTCGACGTACCGTCCGTAATGGCGGCACTTGAGCTCGCGCTTCATGAAGTCGTCGAACACGCCGAGGTAGACGTTGCTGAACAGTTGCGACGAGAGGTTGCCAATCGGCAGACCGCATCCGGGCTTCGAGTTGAAGAGCGACTTCTCCTTCGGCAGCAGCTTCCATTCGTCCCTGTCGCCGATGATGCGACAGTTCGCCACTGGATCGAGCATGCAGATGGATTCGAGAAGGTAGTCCACCAAAGGCCAATCCATCAACGCGATTTCATTGTTCACAAATCTCAATTGTTCACAATTGCCACCAATGCCATCAATGCAAATGCGGCAGGGCTTCCGCGCGTCGCAGCTATTTGCCATTTGTGATTTGTGAACAATTGTGCCATTTGCCATTTGTGAACATTTAACCCTCCCCAGCAACTCCCGGCAACGCACCAGCAGCCGCGCACGGTTGATGCTCATGAAGTAGCCCTTCACGTCGAGCTTCAGCACGTAGCACGGCTTCGTCCAGTTCTGCGAGCAGGAGAGGAGATGATGCTTCAACCTCTCCACCCCGTAGTGCGTGCCGCGCCCCTCGATGCAACTGTAGCTGTCCGCGATGAACGTGCGCTCGAAGAGTTCATGCGTGTAGTTGTAGAAGAGGTGGTGTACCACCCGGTCGCGGAATTCCGCCGCGAACACCTCGCGCATCTTCGGGTCGTGGATGACGTCGTACCCGAAGTCCGTCTTCGTGCACACGCGCCCGTTCGCAAGCTCCAGCAGCTTGCTCACGGGAAACCCGAGGAAGTACACGTCCTTCTGCTGCTGCTTGGAGTATTTCCGTATCACCTTGTATTTCGAGATGCAGCAGTAGAACAGCCACGCGCTGCGGTTGTAGGCGCGCACGAACTCGCCCGACGTGACGAGCCGGATCTTTCCCGGCTCCACTTCGGATTCGTATTTCAGGCTGTTCTCAATCGATGCCATATTCGCCTTTCATGGTAGAGTGGCGTGTCCTCACGCCGCCGCGGCGCGTTGGGGACAACGCGCCCTACCAATTCTGCCTACCATTCCACCATAAGAATTAAAGAATTGAAGAATTGAATGCGCTCACTTCGTTCGCTATTGGGCGAACCCTTGGACAGGGCGAACCGATAAACCGTAGTTGCGGTAGTAGTAGTTGCTGTACGTGCCGTGGTCGCCCGAATAGAAGTAGAGGTACCACGAGCCGTTGCTGTCCGAGAGCGGGACGGACGACCAGCAGCGGCCGTACGAACCGGAATTGCTGAGCGAAGTCCCGTCGCCGTAGCCGGCGCAGGGGAGAAAGATGCTCGCGGAGGCGTAGTCGCCCCGTCCGCGAACGACGTAGCCATTCACGCCGTTCTGCGTCGTCCACGTCCAGTCGCACTTGTTGTAGCAGAGATCGTTCAGTTCCTGATACGTCGGCATACGCCAGCCGCCGCCCCACTGTACCTGCGCCGCATCATGCTCCGGTGCAAGCACGTACGTGCCGTTCTCCGACACGACCCAGCCCTCGCTTTGCAAGGTGGCTGGAGTTTTATTGTAAGTCGGGGTGTTGCCGGAACCGAAAGAGAAATTGGAAGACGAGCCGTCGGTCGCCACCCAGGCGTTGCCTTCGCGCCTGTAGCCCACCGTGTCGCCCCACCAGAAGTAATAGCCGTAGTCTTCCGGATTTTCGGCGCCGATGTTGGTGGTGGCCCAATACGGGCCGCCTTCCCAGAGCTGCACTTTTTCATGGGTATCGAAATTGACGCGCACGACCATGTTCGTGTAGCGCACGATGCCGAGGTCTGCGCGGGCGTCCCACAGAAGGCGGTAGCTGCCGTTCGCATGAACCTCGCGATCTGTAGAGTTGGTGCCGCCCTGCACCACCCAAAAATTCCGTGCGCTGCGTGCGTTGCCCGTATCCGGCATCACCGCCGCGACCGCGAATTTCAAGCCGTTCGTCTCGCCGTCGATGCCCGCCACGTTGCACGTGATATCGACGAGGCCGTTCCAGGGGTAGCGCTGTTTGGCGGTGACGTCCGTCACGCTCACCGCCGCCTGGGCCGGCACGGCGGCCGGCCCTCCCAGAATTGCCGCCAGCCCGGCAATCATCATCGTTCGCTTCATGCCCATCTTCGTTTCCTTTCGGTTTTCTTCAAATCGCCTCTTTCCCCTTTTTTCGAAGAAGCGGCAGGAGTGCCGCTTTCCCGAGCGGTGGCGTGGGGACACGCCGCCCTACCAGATTTCGGAAACGATGCGGGAAAATAGACACCCCCTCCGATGCATCAGGGTAGGTGCCTGAGAGAACCTTCGAACGATACACGAAGGAGGCGAGACTGCACGAAGGCAGTGTCCTTCTTCAAGCGCCGTTCTTTGGTTTAGTTTCTCAGGCTTCACCACTGACGCAAAACCCAAACGCGGCGGTGGCTACGGTTGCTCGCCCCTCCCGCGCGGGTAATCTGTCTGTCCCTTGGGCTGGGTTTTCAAGGCCCAATCCGCAGAACGGGCGATAGAATACCAAAAACCGCCCTGCGGCGCAAGGCGGTTTTTCGTTTCGTTTGGGGCGCATCTGCGAATCGTGCAGGACACAGGGCACGCCGCAGCATGGGGAGCCGCCGTCCCGGCGGCTGTATCCGCAGCAGACGCCGCCAAGATGGCGGCTCCCCATACGGCATCACGCACCGACCGCCGCCGAGACGGCGGCTCCCCATACGGCATCACGCACCGCTATCTCACCGATCCTGGCATCTTTCGTTTTCTACCAAGTGGAGCACTCTATTATTTCTCCAGCAACACGGAGGAAATCCAGAGCATGGGGGCCTGGCCGTGGGGATCGCCGTTCACGCGCGGGCGGTCGAAGTAGTACTGCAGGTCGTCCTTCTTGCCCGTGCCGACGCACACGTCGGAGATGTTCGCGAACTCGTCGAGGTGGTCGCAGAGCGCGAGCCATGCCTTGCGGAACGCGGGGCCGTACGACTCCTTCGGCAGCCAGCCGCGCTTGACGCCCGTCACGAACGCATACGCGAACATCGCCGAGCAGGAGGTCTCGCCCCAGTTGCGGGGATCGTCAGGACGGTCCACGAGCTGGTTCCAGAGGCCGTCCGCGCGCTGGAAGTGGAGGAGCGTCTCCATCATCAGGCGGTAGCCCGACATGATCCGCGCGCGATACTCGCTGTCCTCCGGCAGGCGGTCGAGGACGAGCGCCATGCCGGCCGCCATCCAGCCGTCGCCGCGCCCCCACACGTACCGCACGTCGGGCGCGTGGTAGAAGAGCCCCTTCGCGGGGCCTTCCTTGAGCTGGAGCTCGTCGAGGTAGAGGCACATCTCGCGCGCGGTGCGCTCGATGTAGGTGCGGTTGCCCGTCGCGCGGTAGGCCTGGCTCTGGAGCACGGTGATCATGTACATGTCGTCGATCCAGAGACGCGTCTGCGGCGTGTACCCGCCCTTCCAGAACTCCTCCTGCTTCTCGCGCGGCAGGGCGTGGCGCTCCTTCAACGTGCCGTCGCAAGGCGGCGTCCACTGCGTGTCGGCGTAGTAGTTGCCGAGCGCAAGGTACTTCGGCTCCTTCGTGCCGAGGTAGATCTCGTAGGGGAGCGCGCCGAAGATCGTGTCGTCCACGTGGTACGGACGCGAGCAGCAGAAGCTCAGCTTGCCGCCCGGCAGGAAGTCGTCGAAGAGGCGCACGAGTTTCTCCTCGCGTTCCTTGTCGCCGCGCAGGCGCGCGCACTCGATCGCGTTCACCCACAGGGAGATGACGGAATACTGCACGTGGCGCTTCCAGCCGTAACCCTTGTTGCCGTGGTAGCCCTGCGGATGGTAGTCCTCGGGACGTCCGCTCAGGAACTGGTCCGTGATGCGCGCGGAGATGACGGCGGGATCCTTGCCCTCGGGCCAAGCGCCGCAGCAGGTGTTCTCCGCAAGGGCCGTCGCGCACGCCGACGCGCAGGCCAACAGGATCAGGTTCGTTGTCTTCATGTTCGTTTCCTCTTTTCTTTGCCGTGACGACGGGGAAAGTATACCATATTTCCGGCGCGTACGCGGACGTCAGTTCAGGCAGTCCCACGTGATCGGCGGTTTGCGCACGAGCGGCGCCGACGATCCCGGCACGGCCTTGACCGGGCCGTCCGGTTGCTTCTTGCCGTTGAGCGTGACGTTTTTGTAGGTCAGGCCGTCGATACCGACCGCGACCACGGGCTCGCCCGTCTTGACGTTCGCCTTGAAGTTCTCGAATGTCACCTTCCCGATCGGCTGCCGCGCCGTGCTCTTGAAGCGAAGCGGCTTGCCGCTCGAGACGTCGAAGTTCCGGAAGGTGATGTCCGAAATGCGGCGCACGCGAATGCCGTCGTCCACGAGAATCTGCGCCGCGCTGCTGCCCTGGAATCCGGTGAAGTTCTCGAACGTGATGTCGTGCGCGTCGAGGAACCCTTCGTCGATGTCCTTCAGGCAGTAGAGGTGGTTGCCGAAGTAAATGCCGTTGTGGCGTCCGGCGAGGCGGATGTCCTTGAAGAGCACGTTGCGGATCGTGTCGTCGGACGGACACCCGATGCGGATCGCCTGGCAGGCGCTGTTGAGGACGCAGTTGGAGACAACCACGTCCTCGCAGACGATTTCACGCACAGGCTCCTTCCGCGAGCGGATCGCGCGCAGGGCGAAACAGTCGTCGCCGTTGCTGAAGGACGAGTTGCCGATGCGCACGCGGCGGCAACCGTCGAGGTCGATGCCGTCGCCGTTCGTGATCCGCTGGTCGCCCATGACGACGATCCGGTCCATCGACACGTCCTCGCACTCGCGCAGGTACATCGTGAACGCCGCCGAATCCTTGAACACGGGTCCCGCGATCCGCACGTTGCGGCAGCGGGCGAACTGCACGAGGCGCGGACGCGGCCCCGGCGGGATGCGCCAGAACTTCGGGTTGTTCCGCACCCACTTGGACGTATCGTAGAACTTCGGCCCGTTGCCGTCGATCGTTCCCTCGCCCGTAATCGCGATATCCTCCGCGTCCCACGCCGTGACGAGCGCCTTCGCGGAGAACTCGGGCGTGATCGGGCAGACGTCTTCGGGCATGTCGTCGTAGTCCTCCTGGCGCGCGCTGCCGCTGATCACCGCGCCCTTCTCCAGATGCAGCTCCACGTGGCTCCGCAGGCGGATCGATCCCGTCTCGTGCACGCCCGGCGGAATCGTCACGCGTCCGCCGCCCGCCGCCGCCACACGGTCAATCTCGGCCTGGATCCAGCCGCGGTCGGCGTCCGCCGCCCGCGGAACCGTGTTCCGCGTGCGCGTGGACGGAAGCGAGAACTGCAGGTCGCCCTGCCACTCGCCGTAGTTTTCAGGCGGCATCTCGGACTCCTCGCGCAGGAACACATCCGGACCAAACGCGCGCGTTCCGCCCGGCGCGATCTCAGCGCGGTACTCGAAGCCGACGTCCGCCGTGCCGAACTCGTGGTCGTAGCGCACGCGGAAACGGCGCAACACGTTCGTGTCGCCGCCGGACGACGCCTCCAAGAGCCGCTTCGGCATCCGCACGGTGAGGTTCGCGGACGGACCGAACGCCGACACGTACACCGCTCGCCCGCGGTCCTCCGAGCAACGCACGTCCGCCTCCTTGTGCCGACGCGGCGCGCGGTCGCCGCAGGAGTACCAGCCCGGCGCCTCCGCCTTCGCGGCCAGCAGCAGACCCTTCCCCGATGTCGGGAAGTTGGTAATGCTCGCACGTCCTACGCGAATCGCCGCGTAGCCGGGCCGTAGGTCGCCGTATTCGCAGACGGGTCCCTCGAAGCCGACGACCTTCAGCGACGGATCGCTGTTCTCCACCGTCGCCCGCCATTCGGCGCCGTCGGGGCGGGGACGCTCCTCCAGCACCACCTTCACGCGCCAGACGGCCCCGCCGTCGGTGAGCGTCTCGTACACGTAGCGCTTCGCGCCCCCGGCGAGTTCCTCCACCGTCGGGTACTGACGCGCCCCCGGCACCTTGAACGGCGCGGGCGGACGCGGCTTCGCGGCCTTGCGGAGGATGCCGTAGTTCGTGCGGGGGTCGCGCACGCGCTCCCACTCGCCGTTGGCGATCTGCTGCAGGGTGATGTGCCATTCCGGCAGGTCGCGCGGGATGCACGTCCACTTCACGTTGTCGAACGTGATGTCCTTGCCGTTGTCGAAGAGGACGCCCGTTTCGGCGGTCAACGCGCCGCGCGGCTTCTCGATCGCGAACTCCACGTTCGAGAAGCGCCAGTTGGACACGTTGTCCTGCGGACGGAACTTGAAGATCGGCGCCATCTGCGAGACGAAGCGGCAGTTCGAGAATGAGACGTTCTTCATGTGCGCCACGCGCTCGCCCGCCGCCACGGAGATGACGATCGGCGCGCAGTGGCTCGTGAGCTGGACGTTGTCGAAGCGGAAGTTCTCCACCGCGAACGGCACGGTCGGGAAGTCGGGCACGGGGATGCCGTTCCCGCGCGGCGGGTCGCGCGTGTACTCCGGGTCGAACATCTTCGGCACGGAGAAGAGGATGCCGCGCCGCGTGTACGGACAGACGATGTTGGAGAAGAGGCAGTCCTTCACCGGCGCGTCGCCGGTCCAGCCGATGCGGATCGCGCCCTGGTTGGAGCGCACGGAGCAGTTGGCAATGGTCACGCGCTCGCAGGGACGCGGCGCGCGCATCTGCTCCTGGTGGGAGCGGATGATGATGGCGTCGTCCTGCGTGTCGAGGATGCAGTCGCTCACCGTCACGTCGCGGCAGCCGCCGAAGTGGAGTCCGTCCCCGTTGGGACGCTCGCGGTCGCAGTGGACGGCGAGTCCACTGATCTGCACGGCGTCGCAGTCGAGAAACCACGTGGCCCAGCCCGTGGGGTCGACGAGGCGGAAGTCGCGGAGCCTCACGTCGCGGCAGCCCATGAACATCATGCACTTGCCGGGAATCTCCGTATCGCTCATACGCGTCCACACGCCGTTGACGCGCTGGTGGAAGGTCTCGGACTTCGCGTTGCCGTCGATCGTGCCGCCGCCCGTCACCGCCACGTTCGTCTGCCCCACGGCGTAGAACATCGCGCGGGCGTTCCAGCGTATCGGACGGTCCCGCCGCCACACGTCCGTCGGCGGGAAAAGCGGATACTTCAGCGGATCGTCGCCGCCCTTCAGCGTGGCGCCGCGGTCCACCTTCAGCTCCACGTTGCTCTTGAGGTGGAGCGTGTAGGTGCGGTACACGCCGCCGCCGGGCACGAACGCCGTGCCTCCGCCGTCCGCGGCCGCGCGGTCGATCGCCTTCTGGATGGCCGCCGTGCAGTCGGTGGCGCCGTCGGCCTTCGCGCCAAATGCCGTAACGGAATAGACGGCCGCCTGAGCAAACCCAGCCGCCGCCGCGACAGAGAGAAGAACCAGTTGTTTCATGCGGACATTATACCACAATCCACCACCGGCAGGCGAATCGCGCAAGCACGCGACTCGTGAGGCGTCACGAGCCGGGGTGGACGGGGTGACCGCCGGCGGCGCAGAGCGGGCAGGCGGCGGGTTCCCACGTGGTGGGCTGGATCTGCACGAGGGAGAACATCGGGATGTCGCCGAACTTCACGCTGCCCTTCGAGCGGTCGACGAGCAGCACGACGGCGGCGACCTCCGCGCCGGCGGCCTGCACGAGGTCGATCGTCTCCTGCACGCGGCCGCCCTTCGTCACGACGTCCTCGGCGACCACATAGCGCTCGCCGGGCTTGAGGGAGAAGCGGCGCATCGCGAGCTTCGTGACGGGCTTGCCGGTGGCGTCCACCTCGTCTCCCGCCTGCACCTTCTCGGCGAACACGCACTTCGTGTCGAGCGCGCGGGCGACCTCGTGCCCCACGAGGATGCCGCCCACGGCGGGCGAGATCACGCCGTCGATCCTGCCAACGTCGCACGCGGCGTTCATCTTCGCGACGAGCTCGTCGCAGAGGCGCGCGGCGACGCGCGGGTAGCGCAGCACGTTCGCGCACTGGAAATAGCGGTCGGAGTGGAGTTTCGAGCGCAGTTCGAAGTGCCCTTCGAGGAGGGCTCCGGTGTCGGCGAATATCTTGAGGATTTCCTGTTCGGTCATCATGGCGTTTTCTCCTTTTCTTGAAGCGAATCGGGCAGCTCGAGGAGCTCGGCGTCGCGCGGACGTCCAACGGCCTCGGCGGCCTCGGCGAGCCCCTCCACTCCGGATTGGGCAAGCGTGGCGGGCAGAAGCGGCGCCGGGGGAGGCGGCTCTGCGCGCGGCACGCGGTACGGGGACGCAAACGCCGCACCGACCGGCAGCGTGCGCGGCGCGGGAGTGGGTTCGTCGAAGTCAAAAGCAGTCGTGCGGCTCTCCCCGCCGCTGAGTTGCGTGCGCGCGCGCAGCTGCCAGGACATGCGCACCCGCTGGAGCGCCGCCGCGTAGGCGTCGTCGTCGAGCGTGACGAACGAGGCAAAGGGCGTCACGGCGCTCTCGTCGGGCATCGGGGGAAAGATGACCTTGCGCGGAATCTGCACCACGAGGAAGAGCGTGAACAGCGTCACCGCGGCCACAGGCCACCACTCATGGATGAAATCCCTCATTCGCGACGCTCCGCGATCTGCACGTGCTTGACGCCCGCCGTGCGGGCGATTCCCACGAGCCGGAGAAGGTCTCCCGACGTAACGCGCCGGTCCGCGAGGACGAGCAGCGTCGCGCGCGCGGAGCCCTCCTGCACGTGCGAGAGAAGCTGTTCGCGCAGAAGCGCGACCGACTGCGGGTCGTCCAGCACGTAGCGCGCATCGTCGAAGAAGGCGAGCGTGCCGCCGGACTCGCCCACGTTCGCGGAGGGCAACGCGAGCATCGTCATGTCCGGGGCGGCGGTCTGCCGCCCCACGGGGGCGGGAAGGTCGAACACGACCCCAGGCGCCGCCGTGAGGCGATCGCCCAGAAGGCTGAACATCACGAGCAGGAGCACAAGCGTGATCCAGGGAACCGCCGCGAACAGCGGTTTCGTCCAGCGCGCGCCGTGCCGCCAGATGCCCTCGGCCTGCGCCGGGCGCCAACCCCATTCGCGTCCGGTCACGCGCCGACCTCCCGATGGGCGGCAAGGATGCCGAGTATCTGGCTCGCGGCGGCCTCGAGGTCGGCCGTGAGGTGGTCGAGCCGCACGCGGAGCATGCCATACATCGCCTGGACGGAGACGGCCACGACGATGCCGGCGGAGGCGGCGCCCATCGTCTGCATCGCACCGCCGATGAGGTCCGCCCGCGTCACGAGGTCCTGTCCGCCCACGACGAGCACCACGCGCGCCATGCCCACGATCGTGCCGAGCAGCCCGAGGAGCGGCGCGGACTGCGCGATGATCGCCAGCAGCGCGAGACGGCGTTCGAAGCGGCCGACCTCCGCGCGCCCCGCCGTGTCCACGGCCT
>JAFRSR010000120.1 GCA_017427485.1 Kiritimatiellia bacterium | reverse complement strand
CCGTGCGCGCCGCACGGAAGTCCGGCGCGAAGGGCGGCGTCACCGTGTGGCTGCGCGGCGGCGTCTACCCCCTGCGCAGTGCGTGGACGTTCGGCAAGGAGGATTCGGGCGCGGCGGACGCGCCGATCGCCTACCGCGCGTGGAAGGACGAAACGCCCGTCCTCTCCGGCGGCTGGACCGTCCCCGCCTCCGCCTGGCGCAAGGCGGACGACCCGCGCATCCCCGCCGCCGCGCGCGGCAAGGTGTGGGCGGCCGACGTCAAGTCCCTCGGCTTCGACGCCCTTGAACCCGACGCCCCCTGCGGCTTCAGCATGCCCAACGCGAAATTCCGCATCCTCTCCCTCTACCGCAACGGACGACTCCTCACCCTCGCCCGCCATCCCGACAAGGGATTCCTCCCCCTCACCGTCGTCGACGCCACCAACCGCGTGTTCACGGCCGCGCTCGACGACTTTGCGCGCTGGTCGCCCGCCGTCGCGCCCGACCTCCAGGCGCTCGGCTACTGGAAGTACCTCTGGGCGGACCAGACGGTGCCCGTGTCCGTGGACCCCGCCGCGCGCACGATCACGATCCGCCTCGTCGACCAGTGGAACTTCCCCAAGAAGGACGCGCCGTTCTACCTGCAGAACGCCCTGGGCGCGCTCGACGCGCCCGGCGAGTGGTTCCTCGACCGCGCGAAGGGTGTCCTCTACCTGCGTCCGCCCGCCGACGAGGCGCCGGCCTCGGCCACCTACGAGCTCGCGCGCGCCGCGCATCCTCTCCTCAGCGTGCGGGACGCCGCGCATCTCCGCTTCGAGGGGATCGTCTTCCGCACGGGACGCCACCACGGCGTCACGATGACCGGCGCGACCGACGTCGCGTTCGAGGGGTGCGTGGTGCGCGACTTCGGCGGCACGGGCTTCATCATGTACGGCGCGAACGGCTGCTCGTTCCGCGGCAACGTGCTGCACACGTTCGGACACAAGGCCGCCGAGATCAACGGCGGTGACCGCCGCGCCTTCCGTTCCTCCGGCACGCGCATCGTTGCGAACGACGTGAGCGACACCGGCCACGCCATGCGCACGTATTCCCATGGATTCGCCGTCGGCGGGTACGGGCTTGAAATCGCGCGCAACCACATGCACGACCTTCCCTCCAGCGCCTTCAGCGTGGGCGGCAACGAGCACCTGGTCGCGTCCAACCTCGTGGAGAACGTGGTGCTGGAGTCCGACGACCAGGGCGGCGTGGACATGTGGGGCGACCCCACCTTCCGCGGGAACCGCTTCATCCACAACATCTGGCGCAACGTCGGGCGCGGCGGCGACTACGTGAAGTGCGGGCAGGCGGGCATCCGCTTCGACGACGCCATCTCGGGCAACTACGTCTACGGCAACCGCTTCGACAACTGCTCGCGCGGCATCTTCGGCGGCGTGCAGATCCACGCGGGGCGCGACAACGTGATCCGCAACAACCTCTTCGTCCGCTGCCGCTACGGCGTGAGTTTCTCGGAATGGCCGATGGCGCACTGGCGCGCGTATTTCAAGAGGCCCGGCAC
The DNA here is from genome assembly GCA_017427485.1 of Kiritimatiellia bacterium. Taxonomy (GTDB): domain Bacteria; phylum Verrucomicrobiota; class Kiritimatiellia; order RFP12; family UBA1067; genus RUG572. The sequence continues at coordinate 19,945 of JAFRSR010000120.1, read as the reverse complement.
GCAGAACTACATCAAGGCCGTGGACGCCTACGGCCCCGCCTTCCTCGCGAAGTACCCCGAGTTCGCCACGACGGTGGACACGCCCATGAACGACACGGTCGAGTACAACATTTTCGTGGGCGGCGAATCGCTGTTCAACCGCAAGGCCGCCGCGGCCAAGGTGCGCGGGAACGTGTGCCTTGAGAAGATGCCGGACGACCTGACATCCGTGCCGGGCTTCGACCCGCTGCCGCCCGAAAGCGCGATCGGCCCCGGCGCCGACCCGTTCCTTGCGCGCGCCCGCGCGTCGGATGGGCGTTAGGATACGAAAGAGAGGGAAAAGCAGCATGGCTGTCGTTGACAAGATGGCACGGCTGGCGATGATCGCGCATAACGGCGTCAACCGGAAGGGGACGGGGAACGTGCCGTACATCGCCGACGTGGCGCGCACGGCGTCCGCAGAGATCGTCGTTGTGAAGATCGCGGACCGCCTCTGCAACACGCTTGAATTCATGGCCGACGGAGATGTTGAGCACGCCCGTGCCTATCTGGGATACGGTGAACCGCTGCGTGAACGCATCACGGATTGCAGATATGCGGAGGCAATGCTGATGGCGATTTCGTCCAGTTTTCTCCTTCGCTTCGCGTTAGATTTTGATATACTCTCTGCGTTCCACTTAGGAGAGGGGGAATGTAAATGAAGGATGGTTTTTGTGAGACAATAACAATTCTGCTCGTAAGGATTTACGAGTTTGTTCGGGTTGGCAGGTAAGTGAACGGACAAATAACGGAGTTGCAACAACAATGGAACAAAATGGATGAACGAGGTTCTAAGAGGATGTAGTCGATGAGTGAAAACACATTGTCTGACGGAGTAACATTAGCGAATGTGGCACAGAACCGTCCTGCCCTTGCAAGTATCGACCACTACGAACTTGTTCGCGAGCTGGGCGGGGGTGGTTTCGCGACAGTGTATCTCGCCCGAGACACGATTTCGGGCGTTGAATATGCCGTAAAGGGATTGCCTCCGTTCCTAAAGAACAGCAGTGAGGAGCTTGAAAACATCAAGACCAACTTCGCGCTTGTCTCACGTTTGAGCCACACGAACATCGCGCGCGCGCACGTATTGCATCAGGCAAGAGAAGTCCGATACGGTTTAGAGGAAGTGCGGCAGAAACTGCGAGTCGCTCCCGGCGACATGCTGATGGTGATGGAGTACGCGCCCGGCGTAACGCTCTCGCAATGGCGGAAGCAGTTCCCCGACCGCAAGGTGCCGATAGCGCAGGCGCTGGACATCTCGCGGCAGATCGCCTCCGCCCTTGACTACGCGCACGAGCAGAAGATACTTCACCGCGACGTCAAGCCGGCAAACGTGATGATCGAGACGAGGCCGGACGGCAAGCTGGTTGTTCGCATCCTCGACTTCGGCCTTGCGGCTGAAATCCGAACATCCATGGGGCGCGTCTCGCGGGAGATCCACGATACATCCGGTACGCGTCCGTACATGGCGCCGGAGCAGTGGCTTGGCGGAAAGCAGGGACCGGAGACGGATCAATATGCCTTGGCCGCGCTGTTCCACGAGCTGATTGTCGGCGAGGTGCCGTTCGCGTCCGTGTTCGAGACGGGTGATCCCGTGGTGATGATGAACGTCGTCGGGCGCGAGCCGTTCGTCGCCCCTGCGGATTTGCCGAAGACAATGCGCATTGCGCTGGAGAAGGCGCTCGCGAAGAAGCCGGAGGAACGTTTCGCGAGCTGTACGGAGTTCCTCGACGCGATCGAAGGCAAGGTGAAGGTTTCTGTCCACAAGGTGGGGTGCGGCGTCTCCAGCGCGCAGCGACGAGGGGGGGCGCGCTTTGTCGCGGCCATAAAGGGCTTTCTGCTTTCCGCGGCCCTTTTAGCAGTTCTTTCGGTCGGCGGTTATCTCGCCTGGGCGAAGTATGATGCCAGGGCCAAGGCCCGCGAGGTCGAGGTTGCGCGAATCGCGGCTGAGAAAGCCGCCGAGGTGGCGCGTCTGAGGCAGGAGGTGTATGAGCTGAAGGGCAGGGCGAGCCAGGGGCGAGAGAAGAACGCAGGTGAGACTTGGCATGACTGGCCGCACTTCGACTTGAAGGCCAAGGAGCTTGAGGTCGCATTCAGAACCGGCGAAGCGGCCTTAGGGAAAGACGACTACACAGCCGCTCGCGTACAGTTCTTGAAAGTGTGTGACAACTGGTCTTGGTTGAGTTCCAACAAGATTGAACGCACAAAGGCGATGGCGGCGCAAGACAAGGCGAATGAGGCGCGGAAGGCGGCGGATGCCGTGGATGCCTTGAAATTTGCCCTTGGCGAGTATGTGGATGCCACAAATGCGCTTGCATCAGGCGCGGCGATGTTTAACGCGGGCATGTTCACAGACGCGGCGACATGTTACGCCGAAGTACGGCATAAGTTCGAGGATTCGATTAAAATTGCCAAAACGGAATTGCAACGAATTGCGGAAGAAGAGCGGAAAGCCGAAGCGGAGCGCCTCGTAAGGGCAGAGGCCGAACGCAAGGCTCGCGAAGAAGCCAAACGCAGGGAGCGTGAAGAGGCGGAGCGGATAGCCGCCGCGAAGAAGGCCGAAGAGGAACGTCGGGAACGGGAACTGACTGCACAAAAGGTGGCAGAGCAGGCTGAAAAAGAACGCAAAGCGCACGAGGCGGCAGAACGAATGGCTGCCGAGAAGATGGCAAGTGCCACACGTGAGTTTCTTTCGCATTGCAACTCAAAGAAATATGAAGAGGCTGGAAAACTTTGGGACTCTGTTGATACAAGAAATCCCGAGGTATTATTACGCATGGGAGACATGTTGGGATCAGGTACGGGCATACGGAAAGATCGTTCGGCGGCGCGTAAAAGATATTTGCGTGCGGCAGAGCTTGGCAATGCCGAGGCCCAATATCAGATGGGCGAGATATATAATTCAGGTCGATTTGCTGGAAATGATGTGGAGCAGGATGAAACCGAAGCTGTTCGGTGGTGGAGAATGGCGGCAGAACAGGGATTTGCTGAAGCACAAGCGGAACTGGGGCGTTCATACGAGATTGGGCGAGGCGTTGAGAAAGACAGAAATGAATCATTGAAATGGTATCGTCTTGCGGCGGAGAATGGAAGCCTTGAAGCTCAAATAACAATGGGGATAAAATATGAGACGGGTGATGGCGTGGGTAAGGATGATGGTATGGCGGAGAGATGGTATGCTTGCGTAGAACGTAGCAAAGGTGAAATTGTATATTTTCATCTTGGGATGTTTTATGAGAATGGGGATAGAGAACACGCCAAAGACATGGCGAAGGCCATCAAGTGGTACAGAAAGGCGGCATCAAAGGGAAATGTAGATGCTGCGAAGGCTCTCAAGAGATTAGGAACAACCACTAGCATTGGGTGTGATGAACACGAACGACAGAGGCGTAATGACAAGAGAGAGTCAACTCCACCCTCCCAAAGATGGGTTCCCGGACATTATGCAACCGAGAATGGCGTACGTATATGGGTCCCTGGACGATATGAATGATGGTGTTGCCATATTGCGACAGGTTGAAAGACAAACGGCAGCCATAAAAATGAAAACGTGTAACCATGAGCAGCAATATGGTCAAAGACCGAGTGACGATTCCGGCGAACAGTGGGGGAACGGTACTCGTCGGCAGTATGGAACGCGCCGTGAATGAGAAAAGGGAAAGGGAAGTTCCAAAATTCATCATCTCGCGCATTGATGAGGCGGGGGGATTTATGATAAAATAAAGCCCTTGACGGATTAGAAGGATAATGGAGATGCAAAACGGAAAAACGGGCGACCGCCGGGTCGTCAACACCGTGCAGGGTCTGAAAGAGGACTTTGCATGGCATCTGCGCTACACGCTGGCGAAATATGACGGAAAGGCCACGTCGCGCGACCAGTATACGGCGTTCGCCTACGCGGTGCGCGACCGTCTCGTCGAGCGGTGGATGGAAACGCAGGAGCGCTACCACCAGCAGAACGAGCGGCGCGTCTACTATCTCTCGCTCGAGTTCCTCATCGGGCGGCTCCTGGGCAACAACGTGATCAACCTCAAGCTCGACCGCGAGTGCACGGAGGCGCTGAAGGAGTACGGCCTCAACTGGAACTCGCTGCGCGACTTCGAGGTGGACGCCGGCCTCGGCAACGGCGGCCTCGGCCGTCTCGCCGCCTGCTTCCTCGACTCGATGTCCACCCTCGACCTCGCCGGCATGGGCTACGGCCTCCGGTACGACTACGGCATCTTCCGCCAGCGCATCGTGGACGGTCAGCAGGTGGAGGAGCCGGACCACTGGCTCAAGGACGGCTATCCGTGGGAATTCGCCCGTCCCGAGTACGCGCAGACCGTGCAGTTCGGCGGCCGCGTGGAGTACGTGGAGGACGGCGGGCGTTCCCGGTGGGTCTGGAAGGGCGCCGAGCAGGTGCAGGGCATCCCCTACGACCTGCCCGTCATCGGCTACTCCCACGCCGTCAACACCCTCCGCCTCTGGAGCGCGAAGGCGGTGGACGAGTTCGACCTCGCGGACTTCAACCAGGGCTCCTACGTGGAGGCCGTCGAGACGAAGGTGCTCGCCGAGAACCTCACGAAGGTGCTCTACCCGAACGACAACACGATGGCCGGCAAGGAGCTGCGTCTCCGCCAGCAGTACTTCTTCACGCGCTGCTCGCTCGCGGACATCCTGCGCCGCTTCGTGGAGGACAACGGCTCCGCCGACTGGTCAAAGCTTCCGGAGAAGGCGTTCATCCACCTGAACGAGACGCATCCCGCGCTCGTCATCCCCGAGCTCATGCGCGTGCTCGTGGACGAGGAGGGCGTGGAGTGGGACCAGGCCTGGGACATCACGTGCCGTACGACCGGCTACACGAACCACACGATCCTCCCCGAGGCCCTTGAGAAGTGGCCGGTCTCGATGATGGAGCGTCTGCTCCCCCGCCACCTCCAGATCATCTACGAGATCAACGGGCGCTTCCTGCGGCAGATCTCGGCGATGTTCCCCGGCGACCAGGACCGCCTCGCGCGCATGAGCCTCATCGACGAGGGCGGCGAGCGCTACGTGCGCATGGCCAACCTCGCCATCATCGGCTCCTCCAGCGTGAACGGCGTCGCGCAGCTGCACACCCAGATCCTCAAGGACTCCCTCTTCAAGGACTTCTACGAGCTCCTGCCGGACCACTTCCACAACGTGACGAACGGCATCACGCCGCGCCGCTGGCTCCTCAAGGCCAATCCGACGCTCGCGCAGCTCATCACCGAGAAGATCGGCGACGGGTGGATCACGCACCTCGACGAGCTGAAGCGGCTCGAGCCGTGCGCGCAGGATCCCGCGTTCCTCGACTGCCTCGCGCGGATCAAGCTCTCGAACAAGCGCGTCCTCTCCAACTACGTGGTGCACACGGTCGGCGCGAAGCTCGACCCCGACGCGATCTTCGACGTGCAGGTGAAGCGCCTCCACGAGTACAAGCGCCAGCTCCTGCTCGCGCTCTACATCGTCATCTTCTACAACCGCCTGCTCAACGACCCGTCCTACGACCCCGTGCCGCGCGCGTTCATCTTCGCGGCCAAGGCCGCGCCGGGCTACTACATGGCGAAGCTCATCATCCGCCTCATCCACGGCATCGCGGGCGTCGTGAACGGCAACCCGCGCACGCGCGGCAAGCTCACCGTCGCCTTTCTGCCGGACTACCGCGTGTCGCTCGCCGAGAAGATCATGCCCGCCGCCGAGCTGAGCGAGCAGATCTCGCTCGCCGGCACCGAGGCCAGCGGCACCGGCAACATGAAGTTCATGATGAACGGGGCGCTCACGCTGGGTACCTACGACGGCGCGAACGTGGAGATCAACCAGGAGGTCGGCGACGACAACATGTTCCTCTTCGGCCTCCGCACCGAAGACGTCGCCCGGCTCCGTCCGTCCTACAACTCGCGCGACGTGTACCGCGCCGACCCGGAGATCCGCCTCGCGCTGGACATGATCCGCCGCAACGCGTTCTCGGTGCTGCAGCCGGGCCTCTTCGACCCGATCATCCGCGCGTTGCTGGACTACAACGACTACTACATGCTCCTCGCCGACCTGCGCAGCTACTGCGACGCGCAGGACCGCGTGGACGCGACGTACCGCGACCCGGCGAAGTGGAACGCGATGTCGCTCGTCAACATCGCCCGTTCCGGGCGCTTCTCGAGCGACCGCGCCGTGGCGGAGTACGCGCAGGAGATCTGGCACGTCGAACCGGTCAAGTTCGAGGAGTGAGTCGATCAACCCATCAACAAGGTCAAAGGGAGGCTAAATGAAGAAACTGCTGCTCTGCATGGTGATGGCCGCGTGCGCGGCGCACGCCGCGAAGGTGTCGTCCGTTTCCGTCAAGATGGCGGACGGCGGCGAGGACACGGGGGACGTGCTCGCCCGCTGCATGGTGAAGGCCGGCGACGAGTACGACCCGCAGCAGTGCGCGCGCGACGTGCGCACGTTGCGCGACGCGAACGAGTTCGAGGACATCTCCGTGAAGGCCGAGCAGGCCGCGGACGGCGTGGCGGTCACCTACATGGTGACGCGCAAGAAGCGCTTCAAGGGGCCTCTCAACGTGAAGGGCAACGACTACTGGGGCGTGGGGAAGATCACCGACCTCTCCGAGCTCCGCGACGGCTATCCGTACGGCGAGGCCGAGATCGCCGCCGCCGCCGGGCGCATCCGCACCGCCTACCAGAAGAAGTTCTTCTCCGACGTGCGCGTGACGCCCCGCGTCGAGCCCGTGGAAGGCTCCCCGAATGCCATGAGCATCACGATGGAGATCGAGGAGGGCCCGCGCGTCAAGACACGCAAGTTCAGGTACAAGGGAATCGAGGGCGTCGAGGAGAGCGAGCTGAACGAGAGCATCCAGCAATATCCCTGGTGGAACCCGATCGGCTGGTTCATCGACACCCCCGCGACGCCCCAGGAACTTGCCGAGGCGCGCGACAAGGTCGCTAACCATTACCGCGACCTCGGTTATCTCGACGTTGAGGTCTCCCTCCCGGAAATCGAACCGATCGAGGGCGACCCCAGCAAGGTGGATCGCGTCTTCACCATCGTCGAAGGCACCCGCTATACGGTGGGGAAGATGTCCGTCACCGGCGTGAAGCAGTACCCCGAGGACGCCGTGCTTGGAGCCGTGAAGGACCTTAAGACGGGCGACATCGCGGGCGCGACGGCGCTGGCTGACGCGGCGCACGCGATTGAGGTGTTCTGCGGGTCGGGCGAGAAGGCGCTTGCGGACACGCATGTCACCGTGCGCCGGATTCCCACGGAAGAACATGGCGACACGGTCGACCTCGTGTTTGTCGTCGAGGAGGGCGTGCCCGTGGTCATCCGCCGCGTGCTCATCCGCGGCAACGACTACACGAAGGACAAGGTGATTCGCCGCGAGATCAGCCTCTCGCCCGGCGATCCCATGCTGGCGAACCTCGCCGAACGCTCGAAGCACCGCCTTGAGAACCTCCACTATTTCAAGCGCGTGCAGTACTCGCTTGAGAAAGTGGAGGGCGGAGAGTCAAAGAACGGCAGTCCCGAGGAACGCGACCTCGTGTTCGAGGTCGAGGAACAGAACACCGGCGGCTTCATGGTGGGCATCGGCGCCGGCTCGGAAGACTCCGTGTTCGGCCAAGTCGAAATCCACGAGAACAACTTCGACCTCTTCAGTCCCTGGCGTTTCCGCGGCGGCGGGCAGAAGGGCCGCATCCTCGTGCAGGCCGGTCCGCGCATCCAGACCTACGAGGCGTCCGTCACCGAGCCGTGGCTGTTCGACCGCCACCTCGAGCTCACCGTCACGGGCTACCGCCGCCAGCGCTGGTTCGACGACTACGACGTGGTTCGCAGCGGCGCCGAGGCCTCGCTGAGCTACCCCGTCCAGTTCTGGCCCGGCTGGAAGCCCTTCGGGCGCTTCGGCGTGTCGGTCGCGGCCGAGTTCATCCAGATGGAGGACGTCGAGAAGGACTGGCTGTACGAACACCCGCATGACGACGAGCCGCGCCGTCTCCTGCGCGAGGAGGAGGACAAGTACGGCGACAGCTGGGAAATCCCGTTCGTCGTCTTCTGGCGCAACGACACGCGCGACGAGTTCCTCTTCCCGAAGAAGGGCTACATCTTCAACATCCACGGCGACATCGTGGGCGGCGACAACTCGTATTGGCGTACCGGCTTCCGCTACCGGCACTACTGGACGGCCGTCAAGAAGTGGAGCCACGTACTCCAGTGGGGACTCCGCGGCGAGACGCTCGACGACTTCAGCGGCGGCTTGCCGATCTACGACAGGCTCTTCCTCGGCGGCTCGCGCTCTATCCGCGGCGTTGACTACCGTGAAATCGCCCCGCGCGTCTATTCCCGCGAGAACAAGCGCGGACACCACGTGCCGTGGGGCGGCCAAACGAGCTGGTGCGCGACGATGGAGTACTCCGTGCCCATCGTGAAGATGGTCCGCATCGCCGCATTCACCGACCTCGGCAGCGTGGGCGAGGACGAGTTCGACCTCGACACCGACTGGTTCTGCTGGTCCGTGGGCCTCGGGCTCCGCCTCGACCTCCCGCAGTTCCCGATCCGCCTCGACTTCGCCACGCCCGTCGTCGACCCGGACGAGGACGTCGACGAGAAGGTGTTCTCGTTCTCGATTGGATATGATTTCTAAGGCGGTGGGAAAAGTGAGAGTTGTGAGAGAAGTGTGTTGAAAGGAGATTAGAACAGAATGAAAAAGATTATTGCCCTGGCGGCGGTGGCTGCCGCGCTGACGGCCGCTGCCGAAATGAAAATCGGCACGGTGAACATGGTGGATCTCGTCCGCCTGCATCCCCAGCACGAGACGAACCGCACGCTCGTGAAGACGACCGACAAAGACTACAAGGCGAAGCTCGACGCGAAGCAGGACGAGCTGAAGGAAATCGCCGACGAGGGCAAGAAGGCCCAGGGCGACCTCCAGAACCCCATGCTCTCCGCGCAGGCGCGTGCCGCCGCCCAGAAGAAACTCGAGGGCATCCAGCAGCGGTTCCTCACGGGACAGCAGGAAATGCGCCAGATGGCCACGCGCTTCCAGGGCGACCTGAGCGACCTCGAGTCGCGCCTCATCAAGATGGAGACGGACGACATCCGCGCGAAGATCAGCGCGTACGCGAAGGAGAAGGGCTACGACTTCATCGCCGACGGCACGATGCTCGCGTTCGCCAAGGATTCCTACGACGTCACGGACGACATCCTCAGGGCCATGGGCGTGGATCCCGCGAAGCGGAAAGAGAAAGCGAAGAAGGACGATGCGGGCAAGTGACATCGCCGTACGGCTCGGCGGCGTCCTCGAGGGGGACGACGTGGAGATCACCGCCTGCGCGGGCCTCGAGGAGGCCCGCCCGGGCGATCTTTCTTTCTGCAAGGACGCGAAGCACGTTCCGCTCGTGCAGGCCACGAAGGCCTCCGCGATCCTTCTGCCGCCAGACTGGGCGCACGGCGCGCCGTGCGCCATCATCCGCGTGGCGGATCCGAACCACGCCTGCATGGCCGCCGCCGAAATCTTCGCCCCGCCCGCGCCCGTGCGCGCGCCCGGCGTCCATCCCACGGCAATCGTCGACCCCACGGTGCGACTTGGCAGGAACGTCCACGTGGGCGCGTACACGGTCATCGAGAAGGGCACGGAGATCGGCGACGGCTGCGTGATCGAGGCGCAGGTGTTCATCGGCGAGAACTGCAGTGTCGGCGCCGGCACGCACATCTATCCGCAGGTCACGCTGCGCGAGGGCACCAAGGTGGGTCGGAACGTGATCCTCCACTGCGGCGTGCGCCTCGGCGGCGACGGCTACGGCTACAACACGACGATGGAGAACGGAATCCCGAAGATCGAGAAGATTCCGCAGCTTGGCATCGTCGAGCTCGGCGACGGCGTGGAGATCGGGTCGAACACCACGGTCGACCGCGCGCGCATCGGCCGCACCTACATCGGGCCGATGACGAAGATCGACAACCTCGTGCAGATCGGACACAACGTGAAGGTGGCGGGCTACTCCGGCATCATCGCGCAGGCCGGCGTGGCCGGCTCCACGCAGATCGGCACGGGCTGCCTCATCTGGGCGCAAGCCGGCATCTCCGGGCACATCAAGATCGCGGACGGCGTGCAGGTGGGGCCGCAGGCCGGCGTCCCCCAGACGCTCGACGGCAGCGAGAAGTACGTGGTGGGAACCCCCGCCACCTCCCTCAAGAACGTCGCCGCCATCTCGCTCGCGCCGAAGATGATCATGAAGCTCCGGCAGGACGTCAAGGCCCTCAAGCAGGAAGTCGCCCGGCTCAGCGGAAAGGAACAGTCATGAAAAAGCACGCATTTCTCATTCTCGTCGCCTTCGTCGCCGGCACCGTGCTGGCCGAGACGTGGGAAAAGCCCGCGCCGATTCCGCGCGAGAAGGGGCTCTACCGTTGCCAGATCCACCGCGGCGGCGGGAAGAAGGCGCGTCCGGACAACTCGCTCGAGACATTCCTCTGGTGCTGGGGCCACGGCTGCACGCCCGAGGCGGACGCCCGCCTCACGAAGGACGGCGTGGCGATCGCGATGCACGACGCCACCCTCAAGCGCATCGGCCGCGGCATCTCTTCCGAACTCGCGAAGAAGAAGATCAGCGAGCTCACCTGGAACGAGGTACGCGACGTGGACACCGGTTCCTACCTCGGCCCCGAGTACGCCACAACGCGCCTCGCGACGATGGAAAGCGTCTTCGCCGCGATGAAGGGTCGTCCCGAGCGCCTCCTCTACCTCGACGAGAAGGGCGCGCCGCCCGAGATGATGGCGGAGATGTCCGCCCGCTTCGGCGTGCAGGAGCAGGTCTACTACTGCTCCCCCAACTGGCAGCTCATCCCCCGCTGGCGCAAGATGGCTCCGAAGGGCCGCTCCATGGTGTGGCTTGGCGCCTGGCCGAAGAACAACTCCCCCGCGGAGATTGCGCGCACGGAGAAGTTCCTCACGCAGAAGCTTGACGAAATGGAAGCCGCCGGCTGGCCGGGCATCGACCAGATCCAGATTCACGTGCGCACGGACCTCTCCAAGGAGGATCCGTTCTGCCCCTCCACGCCGTTCATGAAGGCCGCGATCGAACGCTGCCACAAGGCGGGAGTGGGCGTGCAGACCGTCACCTGGACAGAAGGGGAGAACAAGGACGTCTACCGCCGACTCTGGGCGCTCGGCTTCGACCACTTCACGACCGACTACCCCGACACGCTGTTCGCGCTTCTGCCCGAGTTCGCCGCCGGGAAGTGACATGAAGCCGATCGTCGTCATCCCCACCTACAACGAACGCGAGAACGTGGAGGCCATGGCCGCCGCCGTCCTCGAGGCCCTGCCGCCGGAAGGCGAGCTGCTGTTCCTCGACGACAACTCGCCGGACGGCACGGGCGCGGTGATCGACGGCATCTGCGCGCGCGAGGTGCGCGTGCACGTGATGCACCGCGAGAAAAAGGAGGGCCTTGGCCGCGCCTATGTGGCCGGTTTCGCCGAGGCCCTGCGGATGGGCGCCACGCACGTCATCGAGATGGACTGCGATTTCTCGCACGATCCGAAGGACGTCCCGCGTCTCCTTGCCGCCCTCGACGCGGATCCCGCGAACCCGGCCGACGTGGCCATCGGCTCCCGCTACGTGAAGGGCGGCAAGTGCGTGGGCTGGCCGTTCCGCCGCTGGCTCATCTCGCGCGCGGGCGGGCTCTTCATCCGCTTCATGCTCGGCACGCCGGTGAAGGACCCCACGGGCGGGTTCAAGTGCTTTACGCGCCGCGCGCTCGAGACGCTCGGCGACTTCTCGATGATCAAGTCTTTCGGCTATTCGTTCCAGATGGAGATGAACTACCAGATGTGGAAGGCGGGCCTGAAGCTCGTTGAAATCCCCATCACCTTCTCCGAACGCCGCGCCGGCGCCTCGAAGATCACCGGCTCCATCGCCGTCGAATCCCTCAAGATGGTCTTCAAGCTGAAGTTCAGCTGACCTCCGCCTGGTAGGGCGGTCGCCCCGCGACCGCCGCCACGCGCTTGTCGCGGCCGTTAGAGGGGAGTGATGGCGATGCGGCGGAATTCGACGGGGCAGCCCTCGCTCTGGAGCTGGATCTTCCCGCGCGCGGGAGAGAGGCGCGTGAGGCGGTTGACGAGCTTGCCGTTGAAGTAGAACTCGGCCGTGTCGCTCGCGCAGACGAGCTCAGCCGTGTTCCACTCGCCGATGGGGTTCTCGTTCGCCGCCGGGCGCACGCCGTACGTGTCCGTCCAGTCCCGCGCGATGTCGGAGCGGCAGAGACGGTCGTTGCCGACGAGATGTACGGTCTTCCCGCCTTCCTTGTGGATGCGGTACTTGCCGCCGAGGAGCTCGTCGCCCGCCTCGCCCTCCACGAAGATGTCAGGGCGGTCCTTCCGCCCGACCGTCCACAGGTCGCCCGACGCGCCCACGATGAGGTTGTACTCGTGCGAGAGCATCCATGTGTTCCCGAACCCGCCGTCGGGTCCGATCGAGTGGAACAGGATGCCGCTGTCGGGGGCCTTCGTCTTCTTCGACGCCCAGTTAGGCGCACCCGTCCACCGATATTCTACGATCAGCCGATAGTTCGAGAACTCCTCCTGCGTGGTGAGGCAGCCGAACTCCTCGCCGGTCACATGGATCACGCCGTTCGTCACGGTGAACACGCCCTTGGGGTCGCTGTTCACGCCGCGTCCGCGGATGAACGTGTACCAGTTCGTCAGGTCGCGTCCGTTGAACAGCTCGCGCGCGTGCGCGCGGTCGGCGCCGCGCGTGCTGGCGCAGCCGCAGAGGACGCCGGCGAGGCAGGACAGCGCCAGCAGGCAGAGGATCGGTCGTTTCATCGGTTGTATTCTCCTTGTTCGGTCGCGGCCATTATAGCAAATCTCGCGGCAATTTGGCACATGTATGCAAAATGATGCGTGTCGTTTCACGTACCATTTTTTCTAAAAGTTTTGGTATAATGGCGGCGTTCGCGGAAGGATACCGTTTCGTCGACGGGTTGCCGAAACGCCTTTTGGGGACGAAAACACGAACGGAGCAAAGCGATGACGAGAGGAAAAACAGACCGTTTTGGACGGCGCGCCGCGTATGCGGTGGCGCTGGCGTGTTGGGCGTGCGGCTACATGGCAGTGGCGAAGGACGTGACGTGGGCCGGCGCGACGGGCGCGAACTGGGACACCTCGTCCCAGAACTGGGTGCTGACCGGCACGACGACGCCGGCGAAATTCGCGAACGGCGACAACGTGACGTTCGACGACACCGCCTCGCGCTTCGAGTGCCGCATAACCACTAGTGTGAAACCTGCTTCCATCACGTTCAACAACGGGACGGACTATTTTCTCTGGACGTCGATCGACCGACCGATTCAGGCTGGCAGCGGCCCGACGGACAAGTACGGCACGGGCACGCTTTTCCTTTCGAACAGTGTGAGCGCGTCCACGAGTGATGTGCACATCTGGAAAGGAACGGTCAAGAACCTCGCACCCAACCAGCACTACTCCTTTGGCGGCGCGCGGCGCATCTACGTGCACGACGGCGCCCGGCTGTGGCTCGCCGCGCGGAACGCCTCCGGCGACGTGTCGAAGGGCTGGATGGACGTGGTCGTCTACACCAACGGGGTTATCGACCTTAACAAGCCGGAAGGCGGGGTCTGTCCCGTCAAGTCGCTCACGCTCGACGGCGGCACTTTCTTCTCTGGATGTGGCGATGGTATCTATGGCACTATCAAGATCGAGGAGAGACTCGCCGTGAAGGGTACGGTGCCCTATGTGTTTACGAACGCGCTGAATGCTTCGGGCACCCCGTATGGCGGCCAGTGCATCATCCTCGGATACAGTTCCCCGACGACGTTCGACATCGACGACATCACGGGCGGCGCCGAGACGGCGGACGCGGCGGACGATCTCGCCGACGCGACCTTCTACTTGCCTTTCATGCGCGTATCCAGCTGGACCGCGCCGTATGGTTGCCGCGACATCGTGAAACGCGGGCTGGGTCGGATGACGATTGCCGTCGCGGCGAAAACGGGGAACAGCGCGCCCGGCGGACGCTGGCGCGTGGAGGAGGGCACGTTGGAATTCAACGAACAGTATTCGCTCTGCAATACGGTGACGAACCCGGTGTGCGTCTTGCCGGGCGCGCGGCTCGTCCTGTCTCAGCGCAACGCCCTGTGCGGGGTTAACGCGAGCGTCCTGGCCCGGCCGATCGTCGTCGACCACGGAACGTTCGAGGTGCGGCGGGCGTTCCAGAAGCTCGGACCGCTCACCCTCGACCACGCGGCGTTCGTCTACACGAACACTTCCGACTTCGTCGCGGGCTACCTGGGCGTGCTCGAGTTCGGCACGAACCTGACCATCATCGCCGACGAGCCCGTCACGCTTACGCCGGCGTCGAATCCCACGCCCGCGCGCGTGACGTTCCATTTCGCGCCGGATACAGTCTGCACGGACATCCACGTGGACGCGATACCCGGAAACGCGGGCGCCGACCTGACGGTCAGCCATGTTCTCGAAGACTGCGTGTCGGCGCTCCACCACAACGCCAGCGGCGCGACGACTGGGCGCACCACGCAGGCGTCGGGATTCATCAAGACGGGCACGGGCACGCTGCTCCTGACGGAACGCGACTCGTCCTATTCCGGCCGCACCGAGATCCGCGAGGGAACGGTCGTGCTGGACCGCCCCGGCTATTCGGCGTCGACGTTCGGCAACGCCACCAAGACGTACCTCGGCAACATGACCACGGCCGGACGCCAGATCGTCGTCACGACCAACGGCACGCTCCGCATCAACCAGCGCAACATCTTCCAGTCGATGTCGGTGGCGGGAAACCCCAACTTGAAGGCCGAGCTTGTCGTGCGCGGCGGCACGTTGACCTGCGCGGCGGGAGCGGGCAGCGCGATCGGGAACATCACGTTCGACGACACGACGTGGAACAGGTCTTCCGGGAACAGCAATTGGGGGTACTGGCAGCTCAACCACACGTTCACGCTCACTGGTACGCGGCCGTACGACTTCCCGCTCGTATCGGGGCACCCGGGACTGGAGGCCATCACGATCGTCCCCGGCACGGCGTCCACGTTCGCCGTCGACGACATCACGGGCGACGACGCCGTGGATGCGTCGTTCGGGTTCTACCTCACGCAGCCGCGTGACGACAACCGCCGGAACCACGTCTACGGGTTCACGAAGGCGGGGGCGGGCACGTTGCGCCTCGCCTCCACCTATTCAGACGGCTGCAGTCCGAACGGCACCAACGACGTGACGGCCGGCACCCTGCAGGTCGACACGCTCACGGGACTTGCCGCGACGCGTCTCACGCTCGTGCGCGCGGGCGCGTACCTCTCTGGTACGGGCAAGGTGACGAACGTTGAGATCGCGGCGGGTGGCGGGTTCGCCGCCACGGCCGGGCAGAAGGGGATGCTGACGATCGCGGGCGACGCGACCGTGCCGGCGACGGGCGTGGTGGAGATCGCGAATCCCCGCGGCATGGACACGAACCGGATTCTCGTCAAGTTCGCGACGGTGGCGGGGACGTTGACGATTCCGGACGACTTGTCGGGCTGGACGGTCAAGGTCGACGGCGTGACGATGCCGCCTGGATTCGCGTTGTTGCGGCAGGGCAACACGCTCGTCGCCGGATGCGTTCAGGGGACGATGGTCATCTTCCGGTGATTGGAAGGGACAAGGCGAATGTGAAAATGGATATTGGAAGAAGAGGATTCCTAGGGGGGATTGTGGCGGCGGTGGCCGCGACGGCGGACAGCATGCCGTCCGCGCTGGAAGGGAAGCCGACGCTGCGCATCGCGCATCTTGGAGATCCGCAGTTCGGTTTCGTCACGGGCAGACCGTCGATGAAGCACCGCGCAAAGGAGCGGTTCGATGATAACTACAGGGACGACCTGGGACGCCTCGAGCGCGCGCTGGCGCGCGTCAACGAGCTGAAGCCCGACCTCGTCGTCTTCGGCGGCGACATGACGCAGAATCCCGCTGACCTCGTGAAGGAGTGGCCCTCGCTCCTGAAGCGCCTGCAGGTTCCGTTCGTCGTCACACCCGGAAACCACGACATGGGCAACCGGCTGACCTTCGAGAACATCGAACGTTTCCGGAAGGTGTTCGGACGCGACCGCGCGGCGGTGGACGTCAAGGGCTGGCGGGTCATCGCCGGCAACTCGCAGTTCTGGCACAAGACGGAGGCGAAGGACGAGCAGGCGGAGTACGAGGCATGGGTGAAGGCAGAGCTGGAGGAGGCGAAGTCGCGGAACGGCCGCGTCATCCTCGCCACGCACATTCCGCCGTTCGCGTTCGCGTCCGACGAAAAGAACTCCTACGACAACTATCCGCTTGCCGGACGTGCGGCGCGGCTCGAGGCGTATGCGGCGTCCGGCGCGCGCTTCTTTCTCACGGCGCACCTCCATCGCCTTTCCGTGCGCGGCTACAGGGACCTGACGATGCTCGGGGTGGAGGCCCTCTGCGCCAACTTCGACGCGCGTCCGCCCGGGTTCCGTCTGCTTGAAGTCGCCGATGACTTCTCCTATTCGTGGAACTTCATCGCTGTCTGAGAAACAAATTGATATCAGGAGGTAAAATGAAAAGTTCATGTTTCAAGATTGTGTCGCTGGTGGTGATCGCCGCGTGGACGGCGGCGGGCGCGGAGCGCGCGGTGGTGACGGGCGGCAAGGCCGTCGGGCTCATCGGCGCGAATGGTGCCGAGATCGCGGCGGGCGACGGATGTATCGTGCTGTCCAACCACAAGGCGCTGTACTTCGCCTCTGGCGTGCCGGAGGGACCCGACGTGGAGGTGCGCGTTAAAATGGCGATCGACGGACTTGCGAAGAGCGCGGCCATCTTGAAGCTGGGCGACCAGTTCTACGGTTTCGAGGGGGCCGACGGCAAGGTGTTCTCGGGCGGCGGCGTCCTGGCGAAGGCGAACCTGCGCGGCCTGTCACCGGCGGTGCAGGACGGACGCGTCTTTGAGTTGCGCGTGACGCGCGCGGGCGGACGGTTGCGCCTCGCAATCGACGGCAAGGAGCTGTTCAACGTGCCGGATCGGCGCGGCACGTTTGGACCGGTGGCGCTGCGTCCGTGGCGCGCTACGATGCGCGTCTATGAGTTCACGATGAACGCGGGGCTGTTCGCCTCCACCGAAGAACTGTTCGCGCGCGAGAAGGAGGTGGCGTGTACGGCCGAGACGTTCCCGTGGGTGGACCTCTCGGGCGACAAGACGAAGGACGTGATCGTGGCCGAGGGGCGTCCCGACCTCTACCAGGGGCATCCCACCACGGCGCTGCTGCCGGACGGTCGGATTCTCGCGGTGTGGTGCACGCCGCACGGCGGCTGGTGCGGTCCGGCGGCGGAGTCGTGCGACGGCGGCTACACGTGGACGCGTATCGACGACCGCTTCCCGGAAGGGTTTAGGCGGCACGTGAACTGTCCGAGCATCTACCGCCTCATCGGACCTGACGGCAAGGCGCGTCTTTGGGTGTGGAGCCAGGCGAAGATGCTGCCAGACGCCAAGAGCGACCGCGACCGGCGGCACCTCGGCGCGCCAATGCCGTCTGTGATGAGCGAGGACGAGGGGAAGACCTGGAAGGAGATGCCGTCGATTGGCGAGAAGTTCCGCTGCGTGATGACGTTCTCGTCGATCGTGCGCCTCAAGGACGGCTCGTACCTCGGGCTGTTCCACCGCGGGCCGGACGGGCACGACCGCGCGCCGCTGGAGGTGCTGCAGAGCGTTACGCGCGACGGCGGATTCACGTGGAGCGAGCCGCAGGTGGTGTGCCGCGTGGAGGGGAAGAACCCGTGCGAGCCGTACGTGTTCCGCTCGCCGGACGGCGGCGAGCTCTGCTGCCTCATCCGCGAGAACACGCACACGGGCTGTAGCCTGATGATGTTCAGCCGCGACGAGGGGAAGACGTGGTCGAAGGCCGAGGACGCGCCGTGGGGACTTTCGGGCGACCGCCACCAGGGCGTGCAGCTGTCCGACGGGCGGCTCGTGGTGGTGTTCCGCGACATGGCGCCGAAGTCGCCGACGCGCGGGCATTTCGTCGCGTGGGTGGGCCCGTACGCGGCGATCAAGTCGAAGGAGACGAAGGGCACCTACCGCGTGAAGCTCCTGCACAGCTACGCGGGGGGCGACTGCGGCTATCCGGGCATCCACCTGCTGCCGGACGGCACGGTGGTGGCGACCACGTACATCAAGTACTGGGACGACGCGCGCAAGCAGTCGGTCGTCTGCACGCGCTTCCGCGTGGACGAGACGGACAGGCGCATCGGCCTGGACGGCAAGCCGGCGCGCGTGTACCTCGACGCGAAGGGACCGGGGTCGTGCGGCGTGTGCCTCTTCGCGCACAAGGACGGCGGGATCGTCTGCGGCATCAAGGGCTGGTACCGCAAGAGCGACGACGGCGGCCACACGTGGCGCAAGCTCTACCCTTACGCACTGTCGGAGGGCGCGCCGACGCCCGGCGGGGGCAGGAACCCGCTCCGTCTCAAGGACGGGCGGCTCATGAACGTGTGGAGCGAGTCCGCGCAGAACATCCTCTCGAACAAGCTCGGCGCGGCGAACTTCTACGTGTCCTTCTCGAAGGACGAAGGCAAGACGTGGGAGGGGAAGGTGCCGCTCTCGGAGGACAACCGCCGCCTCTACCTGATGAACGACCGCCCGATCCGCCTCTCGACGGGACGCATCCTCGTGTCGTTCTCCATCCACCCGAACGAGCTGCTGGCTCAGAAACTCGAGACGGTCGGCTGGGTGAACGCGTTCTACTCGGACGACGAGGGCCAGACGTGGCATGAGGGCCAGTGGCTCAAAACGACCATCGCGGACCAGCTCTGCGAGCCGACGACGTTCGAGTGCAAGGACGGCACGTTCAAGATGCTCGCGCGCACGGGGAAGGGCTACCTGTACGAGACCGAGTCGCGCGACGGCGGCGAGACGTGGTGCACGGAGCGTCCCACGACGCTGAGGAGCCCGTGCGCGCCGTACTTCCTGCGGAAGGACCCCTACACGGGCTGGGTGTTCATCGCGTGGGACAACTCGTTCCCGGGTCCGCATCACCAGTATACGCGCTGCCCGCTCTCCTTCGGCGTGAGCCGCGACGACGGCAAGACGTGGGAGTTCATCTGCGACATCGAGAACGACCCGATGAGCAGCTACGGCTACCCGTCGATCTTCTTCACGAAGGACACCATCCTCGTCGCCTACTACGAGGAGCTCGGGTACCGTCCGTTCCGTCCGGAGGAGCAGCGCTGCAAGCTCTCGATCTTCCGCCGCGCCGACCTCACGGTCGACCGCGTGACGAAGGTCCCGCTCCGGTAAAAGGCATTTCGGCACAACAACTCAATAGGGAACGTCATGAAAAGAAAACTGATCTTTTCGGTCGCGGCGCTGCCGCTCGCGCTCTGCGCGCTCGACCTGTCCGACAAGGCCGACATCCGCTTCGCGGAAACCTACGCCTTTTCCACCAACCGGGCGGCGCTGATCGCCACCCTGCGCCCCGATTCGAAAGCGTGGTTCACCTACTCCGTCCTCAACGCCGAGACGGAGGGGCGCTTCCAGGACGCGCACGCGCTCCTGGACCGCTGGGAGCGCGTGGGGCGGCCGTACGACGGCACGGCATTCAACGATCTTCTCGCGCGGTTGACGCTTCGCGAATGGAGCCGCAACCTGCTCGACGACACGGCTGCGCGGTCCCGCCTGCTGCGCACGCTGAAACGCTGCTGCGGCATCACCGTCGCGCCGCGCGCACGCGAGATGCCGCTCGCCCCGAACACCTACCCGTCCCGCCTCGATCAGGACCTGATTTCGTTCGCCGCGTTCTGGAAGAACGCCCGGCACTCGCTCCAGTCGGAGCTGGACGAGGACTTCGCCTTCCTGCCCGTCATCGGCGAGAAGGCGTGCGCGGACGCCAAATGGTCGCCAGCGACCTTGCCGAACAGCTACCTCTTCGACGTGCCGGG
>JAFRSR010000119.1 GCA_017427485.1 Kiritimatiellia bacterium | reverse complement strand
TGCCGCGCGTCCCTCAAGCCGCATCCATGGCACGACATCCAGGGCACCTGCGGACGCGACGACGCGTGCGAGTGCCGCAGCTGCTGGGTGCGCCGCGGCGGCTACAACGTCCCGCCCGCGCGCGCGGACGCGTTGCCCACGCGCGCCGTCCCGCGGAAAAGGCTGATCGGGCACGGCTGGGACCTGCTCGGCGTCTCGCCGATCGAGGTCGCGCGCCATGCCGACGAGCTCGCGAAGACGGGGCTTGACGGCATCTCGCTCTCGCTTCGCAAGAAGCTTCCGGACGGGCGCAGGCTGAACTTTTCCTCGATTCTGACCGATCCGCCCTGGACGAAGGAGGCGTTCGCGGACGAGATCGCCGCCTTGCGGACGCTGCACGGCAAGCCCGGCCTTTCCCACTGCTACCTGAGCGCGTTCTGGACGCCGTCCCGTCGGCTGGCCTGGAACGACGACGCGGCGTGGGCGCGTGCCATCGGGAACATGAAGGTGCTGGCGGAGATCGCGCAGGACACGCAGCTCGAAGGTCTGCTGATAGACCCCGAGGACTACTCGGAAACGAAGCAGTTCAAGTTCAACTCGGGCGACGGCGACTACGAATCGACCTGTCGTCTGGCGCGGAAGCGCGGCGCGGAGTTCATTGACGCGGTGGCGTCGGCGCATCCGCGCGCGAAGCTGCTGTTCTTCTGGCTGCTTTCTCTCTCGTACCAGGACTTCTCGCGCGTGGAGGATCCGCAGCAGCTCCTGAAGTCGCGGCACGACCTGTGGCCGGCGTTCGTCAACGGGATGCTGGACAGGCTGCCGCCGACGATGAAGCTGATCGACGGCGACGAGCACGCTTACCGGTACGAGGCGTCGCGCCGCGACTTCTTCGCGTCGACCTGGCGGCAGAAGCAGGGTTCGCTTCCAGTGGTTGACGAGAAGAACCGGGAGAGATTCCTCCTGAACGTCTGCACCGGCTCGGGGCATTACCTCGACAACTACATCAATCCCACGAACAGCCATTGGTATCTTGGGCCCGTCGACGGATCGCGCCTGAACCACTTCGAGCAGAACATTCGCCAGGCCGTCGCGTGCGCGGACGACACGGTCTGGATCTACGGGGAGAAGTGCGCATGGATCAAGTGGCGCGGCGTCGCCAACGCGAACTGGGACTCTGACAAGAAGTCCTACAAGACGTGGGAGGAGTCGCTGCCCGGGATTTCCAGCCTGCTGGAGAACGTGCGCGATCCGGTGGGGTGGATGAAGCGGAAGCTCCAGGCGAAGGAGCGGACAGGGGAACTCGTGGACCTGACCGGGAACAGCGCGTGCGTCTACCACAAGCCCCTGGCGCCGGGGCAGTTCCACGAGGGGAAGGTACCCAAACCGTTTGTCACGTGGCAGGACGAGAAGATGCTCCAGGGGACGTTCGGCGTCGACACGGGGATGGGCGTCGGGGACTTGAGTTCCCTCTGCATGAAGGGAAGCGGCAACGGCTGCTTTGTCTACGACTCGCCGCCGGTCAGGCAGGGGGCGGTCTTCCTCGTGCGGTTCCGCACGAAGGGATCGGAACCCTCGGCATCCATCTACTGGAAGACGGACGGCGCGTGGAACTGGTCGATACCCGGCTGCTTCCCTGCGATCGGCGAGGCGGGCGCCGACGGGTGGCGGCAGGGGGAGTTCGTCATCCAGGTCCCGGCGAAGGCCACTTCGTTCGGACTTCTCCTGGGTTCGAAGCAGCGCGCGGGCGAAAAGATCTGGTACGACTGCGTGAGCGTCTGCCCGCTCGACTGACGGATTGCCATGTTCCTGGAGGAGCACATGAAGAGAGCGTTGCTGGTCGTGCTTGCGGCGGTCCTGTCGCCGTGGGTCGCTTCGGCGGCGAAGACCGTATGCGGCGGATTGGTCCAGGAGTTCAAGTACGACGCGCCGGACCGCGCGCCGATCCATTTCGGCGGCTGGAGCCGCGCAGAAGGCGCGCAGGGACATGACTACTGCGTGTTTGCCGACATCTACTACGCCGACGGTTCGGCACTGTGGGCGCAGAAGGCCGACTTCACGCGCGGCACCCACGACTGGGAATACTCGGCCTACGCCATGGTTCCGCAGAAGCCCGTCGCGAAGATAAAGCTTTACGCCTTTCTGCGCGACGGAAGCGGCAAGGCCGCATTCCGCGACGTATTCCTGAAGCGCGAGCTGCCGCCGAAAGGCACGGTCCTATCCTCTAGGCGCTTCACGAACCGTCCGTTCACCCAGGACGACATACTCTGCGAACGGTTCTGGGACGGGCGCCGGGCGTCCCACCGGGAGCGCATCGCGCCGGATGTCCAGGTGCGGATCGCCAATCCGCTCGGCCCCGGCGAGGTGACGGCATGGATAGCAGACTCCACGCGGCGCGTGACACCGCTAACATTTCCCGACGCCGCAGACCGCAAGGCCGTCGCGGAGCTTGAGCTCGCGCGCGGCGAACGCGAATCGTTTCAGGTGATCTTGTCTGCGGGCGACGATGCGGAGCGCGTCGGGGTCGTCCTTGAGATCGAGCCGCCGAAGGATGGCATGGGCCAGGCGCTGAAGGGCGGCGTGAAATGGGAGCGACAGGGATATCTTGCGCGCAGGCCGCCGTACAAGCCGCATCCGCTGGAGGCGTCCTCATACGAGAAGTGGCTCCCGGATCCGCTCTTGCCGGCCGCTCCGTTCAGGGTGCGCAAGGGAGGTTCGCAGGGGACGTGGATAACGGTCCATGCCGATCCCGGCGCCGCGCCCGGACTCTACCTCGGCAAGGTGAGGGCCGTCGCCGGAGACGGCGCGCCGATCGCCGAACTGCCGTTCAGCGTGCGCGTGAGGAAACTGGCGCTGCCCGCGACGTTCGGGTTGAAGACTTCGTTCAGCTACATGGACGGTTTCACGCAGCCGCTCTACCCGGATGATTGGAACGCGCGCCGCCGCGAGGCGCACGACATCCTGCTCGACCACCGCCTCAACCCCGACGACATCACGCGCACCGACCTTACGCGCATCGAGGACATCGCGCACATGAAGTCGCGCGGGGCGAACGCATGGAATCTCGTCCAGATCGCGCCCCCGAAGAAGCCGAATGCACGATGGCTCTGCCGGCCGAGGGCAGAGGACGTGTTCA
This sequence comes from Kiritimatiellia bacterium, assembly GCA_017427485.1. Lineage (GTDB taxonomy): Bacteria > Verrucomicrobiota > Kiritimatiellia > RFP12 > UBA1067 > RUG572. Next base: position 12,124 of record JAFRSR010000119.1, on the reverse strand, counting down.
CGCCTGAGTTCTATGCGGCGTTCACCAACAGGCTCGCGCCGCACGTCGCCGCGCTGAAGGCGCGCAACCTCTTCGACGGCGCCTACATCTACGGATTCGACGAATGCGAAGGCGAGTTCTACTCCGGCATGCGGAAGATGTACCTGCAGCTGAAGCGCGACTTCCCGGACCTGCCGGTGATGACGACCGCGCGGACGTTCAACGACTTCTGCAAGGGGCTGCGCAAGGTGTCCGATGACCTGATCGTGGCGGACTGGTTCTGCGGCAGCATGGGGACATACCGCGCCGAGACGGCGGACGCCGTGCGCCAGCGCGGATGCAAGGCGTGGTGGTACACCAGCCTGGGGCCGACGCATCCGAAGATGAATTTCGCCAACTGGGAATATCCGTTCATCGAAGGCCGGTTAGTCCTCGGCTGCTGCACATGGCTCTATCGGACGGACGGATTCCTCTTCTGGCACTGCAACAACTGGAAGGGCGGACGCGGCGCGCTTCTCGATTTCTTCTCAGACACGTTCTTCCCGGAGTTCAACACCTACGGCTCGCAGGGATGTCCCGGCGACGGCGTGTTCCTCTATCCGGGCCAGGGACGCATCCTGCCGAGCATCCGCCTGGCGAACATCCGCGACGGCGAGGAGGACTGGGAATGTCTGCACATTGCGGAGCTGAAGGCGGGACGCGACGCTGTCGAGCGTATCGTGCGCACTGCAGTGCGGAGCAAGCAAGACTTCTCCAGATCATATACTGATCTGCAAGCCGTCCGCCGCCGCATTTTCGACCTTGTTGACGAGCAGTGATACGCCCTCTACGTACCGGATGTCACAAATCTCGGGCACGAAATCCTTGATTCTAGGATTTTGTGCCCGAAAAATCGACGTGTGCGGCGAAAAATGTGATATAATATGCGTGTTTCGCCATACAAGCCAAAAAGATTCTCGTTATGGACTTTGTAGGAAGAAGAGAACAATTAGAGCAATTGATGTCATTGTGGAGGAAGGGAACGGCCTCTATGGTGACATGCCAAGGGCGACGCCGAATCGGGAAGAGTCGTCTGATGGATGAGTTTGCCGCTCTAAGTGGCGCGGATTGTACCTATCTCAAGATATCCGGTCTTGCTCCGCGCAAGAATATGACGAATCGCGACCAGTTGAAGTATTTCTGCGAGGTGTTGGCGGAGCGGATGGGATGGAAAGGCGTTTCGGCCAAGAGCTGGATGGCGGCATTCCAACATCTTGGCCGTGCAATCGCGGAAAAAGGCGATAGGCGAATGATCGTGCTGTTGGACGAGATTTCGTGGATGGGTGCATACGATGCAGACTTCCCCGGCTATCTCAAGGATGCCTGGGACGACAATTTCAAGAAGAACACCAATCTGATCTTCGTCCTTTGCGGGTCTGTATCGTCCTGGATCCAGCACAACATACTTGACAGCACGGGGTTCGTTGGCCGCATATCGCTGGAGCTTCAGATTTCAGAGCTGCCCGCCAGCGATTGCGTCAAGTTCTGGCGGCAGGCTGCCGACGGCGTTTCGTCCAGGGAAATATTCGACATGCTGTCTGTGACCGGCGGCGTGCCGAGGTATCTGGAGGAGATCGATCCAGTTCTTACGACGGACGAAAACATCCGTCGCCTCGCGTTCATCAAAAGCGGAACTTTGTTCAAGGACTTCACGCGCATATTCAACGACGTGTTCGGGAAGAAGTCGGCGGCGAAGCAGAAGATCCTGAGGACGATGACCCACGGCGCGAAGACGCTGTCCGAGATTTCCATCGCGCTCGGCAAGACCCGTAACGGGCACCTCTCCGAATCGCTTGAGGAATTGGAGCTGGCTGGGTTCATCGAGCGCGATCAAAGCCTGAACCCAGAGACGGGAGAGCCGTCAAAGATTGACCGGTATCGTATCCGCGACAACTACACGCGCTTCTATCTCCGCTTCATCGAGCCGTATTCCTCGATGATACGCAGCGGGGCTTTTAAGTTCGCCTCATTGGACGCGTTGCCTGGTTGGGATTCCATCAAGGGACTTCAATTCGAGAATCTTGTCGTCAACAATGTGCAGCCGATCATCACGGTACTTGGGCTTGAACGGTCGCTCGTGTTGTCGGCCGCGCCGTACAGGAAGGTGCCGCCCAGACGCGATTCCGGCGCGGATCAAATCCACGGGTGCCAGATCGATCTCTTGATCCAGTTGAAACAGGCGATGTATGTGGTCGAAATTAAAAGACGTGAATGTATCGATGCGTCGGTAGTCGAAGAAGTGAAGGAAAAGGTGTCGAGATTGCCCAATCCCAGGTCGCTCTCGGTTCGCCCGGTCCTCGTCTATGACGGGCGCCTTTCCCCGGCGGTGAACGAGGACGGCTATTTCTCGGCGACGTTCAAGGCGTCGGAATTGCTTTTGGAGAGACAAGAATAGGAGATGTGAAGAATGAAAACTTCAATGCTTGTGAGCGTGTTTTTGGGGGCGTCGTATGCAATGACTGCATTGCCGCTGTCGGCGCGGACGGTGGCGGAATGGCCGCTCGGGTGCGACGAGAAGGGGTGTCCTGACGGGCGGTGCGCCGTGTCATCCGCAAACGACCTCCTTGTGGGCGACGTGACGCACGTCGGCAAGCTGGGCGACGGACGCACGGCGTTGATGGCGACGGGCGGCGAAGAGGCGTGCGACTTCGCCTACAGCGACGTGGCGGGACGCTACGTGACACCCACGAACGACTTCACGCTGGAAGGTTGGTATAGCTTCGCGCGCCTGCCGAGCAAAGGCGAAACGTGGATGGTGGCGAGCGCGTTCGGGGGCGACAGCCGCTGGTTCCTCACGCTCCGCCGCGACAGCATCCACAAGGGCCTTACCTGGCAGATTTTCTCGGGAACGCCCCGCACGGGCGACTCGCTGCTGACGACCGTCACCGACCCGAACACGCTCACGAACGGCTGGCATCGTTTCGCGCTCACGTTCGCGCATCGCACGGCGGCGGGCGAGGCCGAATGGCGCTTCTATCTCGACGGTAAGCCGTCGGGAGCACGTGCCGTCAAGGCATTCGACGGTGAGTTCAAAGGCGGTGGACGGTTCGCCCTCGGCGGGCGCGGACGCTGCGGGAACGTTATTTCCGGCTCGCTCTCCTGCTGCCGCATCTCGGATTGCGTGCTGACGCCCGCCGAGTTCCTGCAGCCCGACAAGGCGCATGTCGGCACGCCCTGCTGGAAGGCGTTGCCGTCGCAATCCGTGCCCGACGTGCCGGACGGCGGGCGCACGCTCTACAACGGCATCGTGCTGCCGAAGGAATGGCCGCCGAAGATTGACCCGAAGGACCAGAATCCGATCAAGGCGCCCTACCTTGAGGCGGACAACATCCCGAAGGTGATTCCGATCGACCTCGGGCGACAGCTGTTCGTGGACGATTTCCTGATTGAATCGACGAACGGCATCGTGCGTGCGTTCGGCAAGCCCGTCAAGTACGAGGGGAATCCCGTGATGTGGCCGGAGACGAGGGCCGAGCGCGCACTGAACACCGAACTGGGCGACAAGCCTTTCCCCAAGGGGGCCGAACGGCGTGATTGGGATCCGATGTACAAGACGGCGCCGGGGTGCTGCATGTCGGGCGGCGGCGTGTGGTGGGATCCCACGCGGCGGCGTTTCCGCATGTGGTACATGTCGGGCTGGAGCGGACGCATCGGCTTGGCGGAGTCGAAGGACGGACTCGTCTGGGAACGTCCGCCCGTGGGACGCGACGGCGACAACATCGTGCTGCCCGACCAACGGGCCGACACGTTCAGCGTGTTCCCCGGCTACGACACGGACGCGCCCTACGACAATTGGCGCATCAGCATCTCGCCGGGCGGCAACCCCACGCGCAGCGCCGCATACGTCTCGGGCGACGGCATCCGCTGGCGCTTTCTGCGCCACACAGGCCTGCACGACGACTGCACGACGATGTTCTACAACCCGTTCCTCGGCAAGTGGATCTGGAGCCTGCGCGCGAACTGGCGCCACCGCTCGCGCATCTACCACGCGCACCGCGACTTCTACGCGGGCGGCGGCTGGCACTTCCCGGCGGGGCGCGGCGTGGCGAAGACGAACACCGTGGACTGCGCGCTCTGGCTCGCGTGCGACAACGCCGACCTGCCGCGCACGCTGGACGGGAAGGTCTACACGAACGCCCAGCTCTACAACGTGGACGCCGTGCCGTACGAGTCGGTCATGGTGGGACTCTTCAAGATTCTCTGCGGACACGAGAACAACGAGGCCGCGCGCGCCGGCATGCCCAAGACGACCTCGATCCACTTCGCCTACTCGCGCGACGGGTTCCATTTCACGCGTCCGGACCGCACGCCCGCGATCGACGAGTCTGGCTGGGGCAGCGGCGCATGGGATTCCGGCTACGTGGGCAACATCTCCAGCTGTTTCGCGATCAAGGACGAGCGTCTGTGGTTCTACTACGTGGGCGCGCGCGGCGACGCCACGCAGAACGATCCGCCGCGGTGCATGCTCGCGAATGGCATGCACTGGAACTTCTCGGTGGGCGTGGCGACGCTCCGACGCGATGGGTTCGCGGGAATGGTGGCGGACGGGCGCGGCGAGCTCGTGACGCGTCCCGTGAAGTTCTCCGGCGCGCACCTCTTCGTGAACGCCGACGCGCGCTTCGGCGAGGTGGCGGCGGAGGTGCTGGACGAGAAGGGCGAGCCGTATCCCGGATATTCCGTCGCCGACTGCAAGGCCCTTGCGCGGAAGGACTCCGCGAAGCACGCGCTCACGTGGACGGGCGGCGACCTCTCGCGCTTCGCGGGCAAGCCCGTGCGCTTCCGCTTCAAGATGAAGGTGGCCACGCTCTTCTCCTTCTGGGTGTCGAAGAAGCCCACGGGCGAGTCGGGTGGCTACGTGGCCGCCGGCGGCCCGGATTATAAGGGGTTGAAGGATGAGTGACGGTGAGGTTAGACAGGATTACAGGATTGTCAGGATTTACAGGATTCTGTTATTTAAAAACAATCCTGTTAATCTTGTGAATCCTGTAATCCTGTCTAAAATCGCATGGTACCAATCAAACGTCTGATAGTATAAGGCCGTAAGGTGAAGATCAATAATTTGGAGAAGTTCCTCGCAAAGGCGAGGGGCGGGGAGATGCCGATCGGGGCGGTCGTGACGTTCGCCGATCCGGCGGTGACGGAGCTGACGGCCGAGGCCGGGTTCGACTTCGTGTGGATCGACGGCGAGCACGGCGAGATGGACCGCTTCAGCGCGATGACGCACCTGATGGCGGTGAAGGGGACGGACTGCGCGAGCTTCTACCGCGTGCCGTCCTGCGACCACACGGAGATCAAGCGCGTGATCGACTTCGCGCCCGCCGGCGTGATCGTGCCGATGGTGATGGACGCCGAGGACGCACGGCGCGCGGTGGCCGCGTGCCGCTATCCGCCGGAAGGGAACCGCGGGTGCGGCTTCCGGCGCGGCCTCGCCTACGGGGCGGGCGACTTCGACAAGTATTGGGAGGCGTCGAAGGAGGATCCGCTCGTCATCATCCAGCTGGAGCACATCGAGGCGGTGCGGAACCTGGACGCGATCCTCGCCGTGCCGGGAATCGGGGCCATTCTGATCGGCCCCTACGACCTCAGCGCGTCGATGGGCAAGGAAGGGCAGTGGCACGATCCGGAAGTGGCGGCGGCCTACGACGAGTCCTGCCGGAAGGTGCGGGCGGCGGGTATCCTGCTTGGCGTCTACACGGAGTGCGATTTTGACGTCTGGCGCCGTCGCGGCGTGCAGTTCATGGCGATCAAGAACGACACGAACGCGCTCCTGCTCGGCTACGAGACGATGAAACGCCAGGCGAAGACCTCCACCTGATGCTTGCGCGCCGGCGAGTGGTTGTGGTAAACTTGCACTGTGATGAAAGGATCCTACATGAACGCCTCCCTCATTCGCAAAACATTTTTTGCCAGCTTCTGCGGACTGGCCCTGGCCGGCGACTGCCTTGGTACGCTGGTGCTGGACTGCGACACGTCTGCGCAGATCAACGGCCTCGGCACGAGCATGTCGATACCGAGCGGCAGCAAGACCCACACTATCGAACTGTGGATGAAGCCCACATCCTCGTTCGCAAGCGGCGAGTACCGTTGCCTCGGCCAGTTTTCCGGTCTGAACGGCCGTATGCTCGTGGCCTACAAGGACGGGAAGGTCGGTATTTTCAACGGAGGCGGCAACGGCTGGACGATGGGCACCACGTCATTGCAGGCCAACACCTGGTACCATGTGGCGTGCGTGTTCGACGAGACGGCGGAAAACAAGACCGCCGTCTACGTGAACGGCGTGCTGGAAGGGCGTAACACGACGGCTGCCGTCGGCATCGTCAACAGGTACATCACCCTCGGCGGCGCCACGTTCAGCCAGGCGATGTCCGACACGGGCACGGACTACAATGCGTTCAAGGGTCGGATCGCGGACGTGCGCGTGTGGACGGTCGCCCGCTCGCAGGAAGAGATTGTCGCCAACTACCAGAAACGCCTCGCGGGCGACGAGACGGGCCTGCGCGCGTACTGGCCGCTTGACGCGCTCGGCGACGGAGGGCAGACCGTGTCGGAAGCGGTGACGGGCGACAGGAGCGTGATGCGTCCGCACTACTCGCTCGTGGAGGACGCCGACCTCGTATTGGCGCCGGCCGACCACCGCGCGGGCGGACTCCTGCGGCGCAGCGCCTCGTGGGGGACTGCCGCGCGCGGTCTCGAGACCGACATCCACACCTCGCTCGGCTCCAGCTTCACGCTTGAGACGTGGGTACTGCCCTCGCGCGACAACACCAGCGAGCGCTGGATACTGGACCAGTACAGCACGGGGGCGGGGCGTTTCCTCTTCGCCACGTACGGCAACAAGCCAAGTTTTTTTGTGGGCAATTCCACGAGCGGACACGTGATCGCCTCGAACGAGCTGGCCGTGGGAGAATGGACGCACCTCGCGCTCACGCGCGACGGCGACGACTTCACGATCTACACGAACGGTTTTGCGGCCGTGGCGCAGACGGTGAACAACGCCTATCTGCCGCCTGACATGGCGTTCTGCATCGGGTCGTCGTCGCTGAGGGATGGAGCCGGCAAGCCCCGCGGGAGTCCGTTCGTCGGCTCCCAGCGCGAGGTGCGCGTGTGGAACGTCTGCCGGACGGCCGAACAGATCCGCGAGACGATGGGCCGGACGCTCTCCGGCAACGAGACCGGGCTGCGCGGCTACTGGCCGCTCGACGAGGGGAACGGCTCGAACATCCTCAACCGCGTGACGGGCGTCGCGTGCAAGAACGTGGTGGCCGAACCGATCTGGAACCTGACGAGACTGCCTCCGGTGGAGCATGTGTCCGGACCGAACATGGAGAAGGTGGCCACTTTTGCGGGCGACTGCCACACGGGCGTCGACACGGGAACGAACATCTTGTCGTCAACCTACACGCTTGAGGCATGGATCCGGCTACGCGCGTCGGAGCCGGGCAGGAACGATGCGTACATCGCCTCGCAGTTCGATACCGACGTCTACGGCGCCAACATGATCTTCGGCGTGCATTCAGATTTTCGGCTCGCGCATCTCCAGGACGGGCACGCGAGCACGTGGCTCTACGGCGAGACCAGGTTGCCGTGCAACCGCTGGGTCCATGTCGCGTACGTCCAGGACGGATCGCTTCGCCGTCTTTACGTGGACGGCGTGCTGGACGGCGAGGTGGACGACGGCGTCGTGGTCCAGCCGATCACGACCCAGCCGCTGCGAATCGGATATGTCTCGCACCTGTCGCCGACGTATGGACGGCGCTGGGGCCTTGACGGCTCCCTTGCGGACGTGCGCTTCTGGAACTGCGCGCGTACGGCGGCGGAGATCGCCAAGTTCCGCACGCACCGTCTGAGCGGCTTCGAGCCTGGCCTCGTCGGCTACTGGCCGCTGAACGACGGCGCGAACGGGACGGCCGCCAACTTGGCGAGAGGCGGAACGCCCGGCTCGGCCTTCGTCGTGTGGGACGCGCTTGACGATCTTTCATTCGGAGACCCGCTGAAGCTCGGTTTCTCTATCATTTTGCGATAGACGCCTTCAATGGGACAACGGAAATGCGGAGACACCTCTCGTGCGAAGACAAACTGCCGTACGAGACCATGAGACAAGGAATACGGGGAAATGAAGTTCGTTAGATTCGGGGTCCTCAAGCCCGTGAAACAGAGTGGGGTGAAGGATTGGCGTTCCCCTGACTACCATAAGCCCCCCCGGAGAAAAGGGTTTTACGCGATGCCCTACGGTTACGTGGACATGTCTTACATCCCGACCGGTTGGACAGACAACGACATGCGCATCCAGTTCCTGCGTGCAGAGGACGGACGGAAGCTGACCGCGTACGACAGGGACCACAACGTTTCCGAGTTCAAGGCGGCGCTCAGGCGCGCGGGCGTCACGAAGCGACAGATAGAGAGTCGTCTGCAACCGTCATTCGTCGCCTACATGGAAGATCCGGCAAATCCGCCGAGTCTGACCGGCCGCGGCAGTCTGGACCAGCATCCGCACTACCTGTTGGACAGCTCTGGCGACAAAATCGACGCGGATAGCATATTCAGCGGCGGTGGCTCCGGTGACAGCAGCAGATGGACTGTCAAGGGCGAGTTCCTAAGTGTGCGTTGCTCTTTTGAGGACATCAACTGTGAAAGTCTCGTCCGACGCCTTACAGAGGACGACATTCCCTATGATCAAGCATGCAGCGAGACGGAGTGGCGGAAACGCCTGCGAAGGGAATTGTCGCGGCGCAAGCTGGACATCAGCCAGTTGTACGCCTGGCCTGTCTACGAGCACGGACAGTCAAACGAGCTGTATTTCCTGAAGAAACCGCATGTCTTTGAGTTTTCGGGCTGTCTCTGGCACCATTTCGCGGACGAGGCGGGCGCGGGCGAGATCCTCCAGGTCCACGAGGCATGGGTGTATACCACCGTCAAGGCTTTGGAAAGGGTTTTGAAAATCAGGAAGCGAGCACGGGGAGCCCCCGTGACCTGGATCGCACCTGAGGTGTTCATCGAGGAAGACGCTTCAGCCCCCGCGCAGCCGAGACGTTCAAAGAGAACTGCCGGCCGCAGTAACGCACGGCGCCCCTGAACAAAGCTTGTCAAAAAATGGCGGCGGCCCGTTTTTTTCAACCCAAGGCCGCGCGGATTTGGTATAATCTACGGCCATGAACATTTTGAAATTTCTGTTCGGCACCAAGAACGAGCGCGACCTCAAGAAGATCGCGCCGATCGTGGACCGGATCAAAAAGATCGAAGAGGAGTACGAGGCGCGGCACTTCACGGCCGAGGACTACCCGAAGAAGACGGCGGAGTTCAAGGAGCGGTTCGCGAAGGGCGAGACGCTCGACCAGCTGCTGCCCGAGGCCTTCGCCCTCGTGAAGAACGCCTGCCGTCGCCTCGTGGGGACCTCGGCGGAGGTGTGCGGCCACACGCTCACGTGGGACATGGTCCCGTTCGACTGCCAGCTCGTGGGCGGCATCGTGCTGCACCAGGGCAAGATCGCCGAGATGCAGACGGGCGAGGGCAAGACGCTCGTCGCCACGCTCCCGCTCTACCTGAACGCGCTCGCCGGCAAGAACGTGCAGCTCGTCACGGTGAACGACTACCTCGCGCGGCGCGACGCCACGTGGATGGGCCATCTCCTCAAGTACCTCGGCCTCACGGTCGGCTGCATCCAGAACTCGATGGAGTCCGACGAGCGCCGCGCGCAGTACCAGTGCGACGTCACCTACGGCACGAACAGCGAGTTCGGATTCGACTACCTGCGCGACAACGGCATGGCGCAGTCCCCCGAGCAGGTCGTGCAGAACGGGCACCATTTCGCGATCGTGGACGAGGTGGACTCGATCCTCATCGACGAGGCCCGCACGCCGCTCATCATCTCCGGTCCCGCGACGATCTCCACGAGCGCGCAGTACACGGCGATGAAGCCGCTTGTGGACGCGATCGTGCGCGTGCAGACGGCGCAGTGCAACGACTTGATCGCGCAGGCGAAGAAGGCGCTCGCAGACGGCGACGAGTGGGGGTGCAAGAAGCGCATCTACCAGGTGTACCACTCGATGCCGAAGCACAAGCAGATGCTCCACATGTTCGAGGAGGCGTCTGTCCGCAAGCTCCACGAGGACGTGGAGATGCAGATGCTCAGCGAGATGCACAAGGAGGAGGGCATCCAGCTGCGGGGCGAGCTCTACTTCACGATCGACGAGCGCACGCGCGAGGTGGCCCTCACGGACAAGGGCTGCGACAAGATGAACCCGAAGGACCCGCAGATGTTCGTGATCCCGGACCTCGCCTCCGAGATGAGCCGGCTCGACGGCGACAAGGAGATGTCCGCCGAGGAGAAGGCCGAACGCAAGCGCGCCGCGCAGGCGGACTTCATGGAGCGTTCCGCCCGCGTGCACGTGGTGGACCAGCTCCTCCGCGCCTACTGCCTCTACGAGAAGGACGTCGACTACGTGGTGCAGCCGGACGCGCAGGGCGTGGGGCACGTCTACATCGTGGACGAGTTCACGGGCCGCATCCTGCCCGGCCGCCGGTGGTCGGACGGCCTCCACCAGGCCGTCGAGGCCAAGGAGGGCGTGGAGATCGAGCGCGAGAGCCAGACGCTCGCCACGATCACGATCCAGAACTACTTCCGCCTCTACAAGAAGCTGGCGGGCATGACCGGCACGGCCGAGACCGAGGCGCGCGAGTTCAAGGACATCTACAAGCTCGACGTGGTGGCGATCCCCACGAACCGCCCGATCCGCCGCATCGACGGCAACGACCAGATCTACCGCACGCAGCGCGAGAAGTACAAGGCGATCATCGCCGAGGTGCAGAAGCGCCACGCGGCGGGGCAGCCCGTGCTGCTCGGCACGGTGACGGTGGACACGTCGGAGATCCTCTCGCGCCTCCTCAAGGTGGCGAAGATCCCGCACGAGGTGCTGAACGCGAAGAACCACGCGCGCGAGGCCGAGATCGTGATGCTCGCCGGCCAGTCCGGCGCCGTGACGATCGCCACGAACATGGCCGGCCGCGGCACGGACATCAAGCTCGGCCCCGGCGTGGTGACGATCCCGCAAGAGGTCGTGAAGGGGCAGCTGAAGCTCGACGACAAGATGCCCGGCTCGCCGCAGACGATCCGCGAGCTCCTCGAGGAGCGTCCGCAGGGCCTGCACGTGATCGGGTCCGAGCGCCACGAGTCGCGGCGCATCGACCGGCAGCTGCGCGGCCGATGCTCGCGCCAGGGCGACCCCGGCAGCTCGCAGTTCTACATCTCGCTCGAAGACCCGCTCATGCGCCTCTTCGGCTCGCAGCGCATCAGCGGCATCATGCAGCGCCTCGGCATGAAGGAAGGCGAGGTGATGGAGCACCGCTGGCTGAACAAGAGCGTGGAGACGGCCCAGCGGCGCGTGGAGCAGCAGCACTTCGCGATCCGCAAGCGCACGCTCGAGTTCGACGACGTGATGAACAAGCAGCGCACGATCGTGTACGACCTGCGCGGCTCGATCCTCATGGGCACGCCCGAGGACGTGCACGGCACGATCCTCGACGTGATGAACGACCTCGTCTTCGCGCAGTGCGAGCGATTCCTCTGCGACGCGAAGGACGCGCGGATCGACGAATTCCTCCAGTGGCTGGGCGTCTCGTTCCCCGTGACGGCAACGGAGGAGGAGCTCACCCCGCTCCTCGGCGACCCGGCGAAGTCGTGCGAGCTCGTGTTCGGGCGCGTGAAGGAGGCGTACGAGTCGAAGTGCGCGAGCGAGGACCCCCGCGCGCTGCCGTTCATGGAGCGCGGCGTGTTCCTCCAGTGCATCGACCGCGAATGGCAGGACTACCTGCGCGCGATGGACGACCTGCGCCACAGCGTGAACCTCCGCTCCTACGGGCAGCGCGACCCGCTCGTCGAGTACAAGCGCGAGGCGTTCAACATGTTCGAGAACCTCATGCTGACGATCAAGACGTCCGTGGCGAACACCGAGTTCCGCGCGACGACCGAGCAGAACGTGCGGCGGATGTTCGCCGTCGGCCGGCCGCAGATGCGCACGAACAGCGAGGACTTCGACGGCGCCCGCCCGGCGCAGCCGGCCCCCGCGCAGGCGGCGGCTCCGGCGCAGGAGGCGCCCGAGAGCACGCAGGA
>JAFRSR010000118.1 GCA_017427485.1 Kiritimatiellia bacterium | reverse complement strand
GACGCATCGGCGATTGCGGCCGTGTAGCGCTGATCGGCTACGCCCTTCTCGGCGGCAATCGTCTTGCACCAAGGCGTGTTCGGATCGATGGCTACGCCCTTCTCTTCAAAGACCGCCTCGCGGTCCTTGAAGAGAGTGATCGTGCAATCCTTGAGTACGCGCGTCGAGTGGAAGCCGACAAGCATCTTATCATCTGCAAGACGGTCGACGTTTACGGCGCCGTCGATTGTCACGTTCTTGATGCCGCCGATTCCCTTCACAGGGAACCAGAACTGCTCGACCTTGCGCGTCTCGTAGGGCGCGATCCACGAATAGTCTGGCTGGTTGTCACTCCAGCAGCCAACCATCAGCTCAAGGTACGGGCCGTCGTTGTCGGTTAGAACGGTGTCCCACACATGCGCCTCGGGGAAGTTGCCCCAGAGGAAGAACTTCTTGCCGACCGTTATGTGACGGTTCGAGACATGCGCCGTGCCGCACTGTTTCTTGTGGTCGTAGCCGGCGAGCCAGGCGTTGTCGGGGTCCATCGCGAAGATGGAGCGCGACTCGATCGTGAAGTTGCGCCACCAGGAGAGGTCCATCATACCGGAGATGTCGTCGGCGTACTTCGAGCGCTGCGAGGGCAGCAGCTCCACCTCCTCCTTGCGCGGGCCGATCGGGAACGAGGTCCAGTAGTTCTTGTGGTGGTCGAACCCGAGGTGGCAGCTCGGCGGGAAGAGGATCTGGTAGTCGTCGCCGCAGTGCACGGACACGTTCGCCCAGTAGATCATCGACTCGATCCAGGACTGGCGGTTCATGAACACGTTCTCGGCCTGCAGCACGGCGCGGTCGGGCAGCAGGGAGAGTCCGATCGTCCACTTCAGGCGCCGGCGCAGCTCGGTCTCGCCGATCCAGAGCGTCTTGGAGCCGTCCTTGTTCGCGACGAACTTCCAGTCGATCGGCATCGCCGTGGTGGCACGGTGGTGGTGCGGGAAGTTCCACTCCACGCCGCCGGAAATCCACGCGCCGAGCATGCCGATGAGCGCGGGCTTCACGACGTGCTGGCGGTAGAAGATCTCGAAGCCGGTCTTCTTGTCCGTGAAGTTGAGCAGGTGCCCGCCGTGCTCCGGGAGGAGGCCCATCTGGAGCCATTCGTTCTCGAGCACGAGGTACTTGTAGTTCTCGTCGATCTTCTCGTCGTGCAAGACGTCCTGCATCGGGTACGGGTACACGCGGCCCTGCGCGCCCTGGTAGACGCGCCCCGTGAAGAAGATAGGCGTCTTGTCATACCCGCCCGGCGCGTACGTCGGGAGCATGATCGTGTCTTCCTTCATCTGCACGTCGCCCGCGAGGCACACCGCCGCGCACGCGCTCATAGACAAGCTGATTATCTTTTTCATCGTTTTACTTTCATCTTTCACTTAGCAGTTGTTACGAACCTGACGATCCGGTCGGTCTTGTTGGGATCTACGCCACGGGGGTGGTGGCCGAAAGCGCCTTGAGCTCCCTGATCTGGCCGACCATCTTCTCCGCGAGGGCGGCGTCGGGCATGACGAGGTCGGGGAGACGCGAGAACGGAATCATCTCGACGGTGAACGGCCCCGCGTAGCCGATCTTCGCGAACGCGGCGAAGAGCTTCTTGAAATCGACGACACCCTTGAAGAGGTCGTCGCCGAAGCCATGCAGACCTCCCGCCGAATCGCTCTCCTCGAAGTTCTTGAGGTGGACGGCCTTGATGTAGCCGCCGAGAATCTCCGGGAAATCCTCGGGACGGCAGTTGAGGCAGCAGTTCGCCGCATCGAAGTACATGCCCACGCGTTTGGACTTGAACTGGTCGAGGAACAGCTTCCATTCCATCGGCGAGATGAGGAAGCGGTTCCAGACATTCTCCAGCGCAAGGTTGACGCCAAGCGATTCCGCGACCGGCACAAGTTCCTTGATCGATGCCGTCGCGTTCTCCCAGGCATTCTTGTATGAGACCTCGGCATGTGAGGCATCCCACGCGACGCGCGTCGCGCCCGGCACCACCAGCACCGTTTCGGCGCCAAGCCATGCCGCGAGCTGGAGATATTTCTTCACGAAGTCTATGGCCGCGGCGCGTTCCGCCGGATCATCGGCGCACAGCCATTTGCCCCAGCCCGCGCCCGTTGCAAGCGAGCGAAGACCGATGCCCTTCTCCTTTGCGTAGGCGGCAAGTTCCTTGGCCTCGGCTTCGGGCGTATCGACGGACAGGCAGTCGCCGACCGTCAGCTCAATGCCGTCCAGCCCCTTTTCAGCGGCCCAGTCGATGAATTCGCGCGGCTTCTTCTCGCCACCGAATCCGCAGTAGATCCATCCGTTAAGTGCGATGTAGTTCATAGTTGTTCGTGGTTCGTGGTTCGTGGTTAGTGCGTGGTGACTAGATGCGAACAGGCTTGTGGGTTTTGACGCTCCTCTCTTCGGCGAAGACGAGCTTCATCGTGTCCTCCACGGACGCAAGCGTCTGGTACTTCTCTGGCTTTACGCCCCTCGCGACGCAGTTCACGAAGTAGGCGAGTTCCTGGTGCCATCCCGTCGGTCCCGCCTTGACGTCGAGTTTCGGCGTGACAGGCTTGCCCTTCACGGGATAGATGTGGTAACCGGACGCATCAAGCTTTAGCGTCGCCTTCTCGCAGACGATCGTGAACGACATCTCGAACGGCGTTCCCTTCGCCGCCGCCCAGCCGCCTTCGGCCATCACGAGCGTGCCGTCGCCATAGTCATACGTGGCGACCACATGGTCCACGCCGCCCTTCGACACAATGCCCGTCGCGCCGACGGCAGTCACGGATTTCGGCATCCCGAAGAAGTAGTTCACCTCGTCGGCGTCGTGCACATGCAGGTCGAGCAATGCGCCGCCGGAGCGCGCGCCGTCCATAAACCAGTTCTGCCAGGCATTTCCGTCAACCGAAGGCGAGATGCGCTTGAACGTGGCGGACTTCATCTTCCCGGCCTTGCCGCTCTTGAAGTATTCGCAGGCATGGCGGTATTCCGGCCACGCGCGCACGCAAAGCCCCACGTTGAAGAACGTCTTGGCCTTCTTCGCGGCGGCGACGATGCGCTTCATCTGCGTCGCGTCGCGGCAGAGCGGCTTCTCGCAGAATACGTGCTTGCCGGCGGCAAGAGCCGCGCACACGATGTCCGCATGGTCGGGCGTCGGCACGCAGATGTCGACGATGTCGACGTCGGCGTTGCCGATCAGCGCACGCGCGTCCTCATACACCGTCACGCCCGTCAGGTCGAGCGGCTTCGAGTTGTCGCCGCCGCCGATGTTCCCGACGACGGCCGACACGTCGCCCCTGCGCTTCTTCGCGTCGACGTCGGCCAATGCGACGACCTGCGCGTTCTTAAGACCCTTGTATACGCCCCAGTGGGTCGTGCCCATGAAGCCGAGTCCGACGATTCCAACCTTTACTTTTTTCATTGTACACCTAAAACTTGTTGGGTAGTTTGGTAGTTGGGTAGTTCGGTAGTTGTTTTAAAGTTACTCACGCTTACTTGGCCGTGGTCACGAACCTGACGATCCGGTCGGTCTTGTTGGGATCCACGCCGTGGGGGTGGTGGCCGAAGCCGCCGCGCTTCTCAACGTCAATCCGGCCGCCCGCCGCCTTGAAGCGCGCCGCGAACAGCTCCGCGTTCGAGGCCGGCGGCACGGTCTGGTCCTGCCCGCCGTAGAGGAGCAGCACGGGAATGTCGCCTTTCACGATCTGCGGGGCGAGGTTCACGGGCATGCGCGGATCGTTCGTCCACTTGCCGTCCGCCGGAGCCGAGTTCGCCCACGGGCCGATCGACATCACGTTGAATCCCTCGAAGTTGAGGAGCGGCGCGTCGAGGTAGATGCGACGCACGTTCTGCGGGTAGGCGGCCGCGTAACGCGTGGAGAAGAACCCGCCCCAGCTCATGCCGATGAGGTTGCACTTGTTCACGAACCCGAGCTCCTTCACGAGGAACTCCTGGAACTCGGCGCACGCCTTGAGGCCGCTCTCGTCCATGCGCGTGTCGAACACGTCGAGCGTCACGTGGTGGTAGCCCTTCGCGAGCAGGTCGGGGACGCCCGTGCGGTCCACGAACGCCTCCGCCCATTGTATCGTCCAGGTCCACGGAATGCCCTTCTTCGGCGTGCAAGACGGCTCCACCACCCAGGCCTTGCGTCCCTTGAACTCGAACTTCGTGCGGCGGTAGCCGTACCACATGTCCTCGCCGGTGACCGTGCAGGTCTTCGCGATCTTCGCGCGCAGGGACTTCCCCTCGCGCTCGGCGTCCATCTGCTCGTTCACGTGCTTGATCACGTCGATCTCCTTCGGGTCGTACGGACGCAGCGACGGGCGGTACAGGTCGTGGAACCACTTCGTGAAGTCGTACTTCTCCGCCTCCGGCCTGCCGTCGGCCACCTGCCGCCACATGCTCTCCCACGGCTCGTACGTCTGGTACTTGCCGGCGACGAACCCCCAGCACGTGCACCCCACGCGGTTCTGCGCGTAGAACGGATACGCGTCGAACACGTAGTTGCGCTTGATGCGCGCGAGCCATTCCGTGTTCACGAGCGGACGGCCGTAGTAGTTCTTCAGCTTGCCCTGGATGCGCGCTTGCGTCTCAAAGTCGCCGTAGCAGTGGTACGAGATGATGTCGGAAAGCTGGCCGGCGAGCAGCTGCGGCTTGTTGGCGTCCTTGGGCGACATGCCGTAGTGGCCCGCCCAGACGTCCGCCGCGAGAGGCTGCACCGGGTCGATCTTCCACGCGAGCTCGAACATGCGGCGGAGGAGCGCCACGTGCTCCGGCTGGCGGCGGTTGCCGTTGCCGGGCTCGTTCCAGACATTCCAGAACGCGATGCGCCTGTCGGTGCGGTATTTCGTCATCACCTCCTCGCACATCGCGAAGAACTTCTCGCGCAGCTCGGGATCGTCCACGCACGTGTAGCCCACCGCGCCCGGGAAGGAGCCGTGCTGGCTGCGCTTGCGTCCGCCGTGGTATCCCCAGTCGCAGGGCTGCGGTCCGGGCTTCGGGAACTTCCAGATCTCCTTCGGGCGCGAGCAGTCGTTGCCCAGCACGAGGATCATGCGCATGCCGTACTTGTCGAGGAGCGCGAGCATGCGCTCGAGGCGCGCCATGAAGCCGTCGTGTTCCGCGCACCACACGGCGAAGCCCTGCTCCTCGATGATGATGCGCATCGTGTTGAAGCCGATGGACTGCGCGAGCTTGAGCTCGGTCTCCATCTCCGCGAAGCGCTCCTCGCTTTCCATCTCCTGCCACTGGTCCACGCGGTTCGCCGCGCTCGCCGGCATGTAGTTGCACCCGCGCATCCACGGCTGGGCGTTGTACCACTCCCAGGCCTTCTCCTTGGACCACGGCGCGTTTCGCGCCGCGAACAGGCTCGTCGCCGCCAGCGCGGCCGCCAGGACAAATGAAACCTTCCTCATTTCTCGTCTCCTTTGTGTTTGTTAAAAGTCTATCTACCGCACGATGATCCACGTGCCCGCCTTCGGGATGTAGCGCATGAACGCGCTCGGCGGCAGCACGCCGGGCGAGATGCGCAGGTTGTTCACCAGCCCGTGGATGTACGCCCCGTGCACGCCCGTGCCGCCGACGGACAGGTTCGTGCCGTTGGACGGAAAACGCAGCAGACCCGCCACTGTCAACGCATTGCCGTGCTGCACGTAGTCCTTGTAGAGGGTAAAGACCGTGTTGGAACCTGTCGCGTCAGCCTCCGTGGTCATCGCCCAGTGGTGCCATTTGCCATCGTCTTCTGCGCCTTCGTGGAAAAGCACCGATGCCGAGGTTACAGAGATGCCGCCGTTCGTCGTCGTGTTCGCCGTCACGCGCACATCCGGAACCCCGCTGTAGATGCCGTACCACAGCGTCCAAGGCGGATTTGTACCCCAATCGGTCCCGTCTGAAAGGCGCACCAGGTTGGCGCTATGTTCCAACTTATCGAACCGCGCGAAGAACTCAACCGTCAAATCCTGGCGATCCAGCAAGCGGTTGTAGGGCCATTTGACGTATCCGCCGTCCAGCCGCAGCGCATGGCCGCTCGCGCGCGTCTCCTGACCCGCCTCGCCGTCGAGCGTCACGAACCCCTCGCGCGTCTTCACGATCTCAGGCAGGACCGCCTCGCCGCTCGTCTCGTTGGCAATCAACGTGCCCGCCGTACCAGTCGGCGCGATCGCCGCATCCACGCCCGTCGAATAATCGCTCTCCAGCGCCGCGTCCATCACGAGGTTCGTCCCGGCGGCGTGCGTCGTGAGGAACTCCCACGGTCTCAGCGCGCGCCGCGTGATGCGCACGTCGTCGATGTTCCCCGCGAAAGCCTGGTAGGCTCGACTCTCTCCGCCGATGATGAACGGGAGGCTGCCGTCCAGGTACGGCGTGGCCTTGTACCTGCCCTGCAGCTTGTAGTCCAGATAATGCGACACGACGCCGCTTGCCTTGTCGTACACGTACGCCGCATGATGCCATGCGCCGTCGTTCACCTTCATTGTAGTCTGGTGTTGCACGCTGCCGGGACCTGAGTTCTGGCCCGGGTTCTGGAAGGTGCGGGCCAGCAGCTTGCCCTGATAGATGCACCATTTGATGAATCCGCCGTAGACGAGCGTGTCCGTGTTGTCGTCGGCGATCTCCGTCTTGAAGAACAGCTCCACCGTCAGGCTGTCCGCCGCAAGCGCGCTCGCCCCCGGCACGTTCAGCACGTCGGCGTTGTTGCCGCCGTCCGTGCGGATTCTCAGCGACGCGCCCTCCGCGTCCGCCGTCGTCCCGAACGCGCTGCCGTACAAGCCCTCGCCGGGAACGGCCGCGTCGTCCTGCAGCGGACGCAACGTCTCGCTCAGATAATCCTCCCGCCCGATCGTGTCCAGCGGATACCAGCGCGGGACGAGCGGCGCGCGCAAGGCGGCGTTGAGCAGGTTCCAGTTTCGCGCCGTCCAGGTATAGTTCGTCCTGCCGCTATTGATGCACGGCACCACGTGCTGGGCCGCAAACCCGTACCCCGTGCTCTTCGCCGTGTCGAACGTCAGCATCAGGGCCGTGTCGTCGTCCGTCAGGGCGGGACGGTCCACCAACGGAACGAGGAACTGGTCGTTCTCGAGCAAGGTGTCGGAAATCCTGACTTCCGCGATCTCGCCCATGAACGTGCGCGCGTCCTGTCCCTGATGCCGGCCGATGACGAGGGGATCCTTGTTTGTCTTCACGGCGTCCCAGCCGTTCCAGGTCTGATTCGAAAACCCGGCGTATTTCCTCCCGTCCACGTAGAGGTACATGGAGGCCTTTTTCGTGGTCGCGTAGCCGTCGAAGGCGACGGCCACATGGTGCCAGCGGCCGTCGTAGAGCCCCGGCATGTGGGCGGCATGCTGCTTCCAGACGTCCCAGCCCGTGCCGTTCTCCCGGAAGAAGAGGTAGCCCTTGCTCATGCTGTTGTCCCACACCGAGAACATGAAGCCGCGGTTCGCGTCGCTCCCGAAGTGGACGATCGGGAACATCTGGTTCGCCGTGCGGCTCGCCGCCTCGGGCGGCAGGCGCACAAACGCCTCGATGGTGAACTTCTCCAGCTCCAGCAAGCCCTTCGCGTCCTCGTACGGCACCACCACGCCGCCCTTCACGGCCGTGCCGTTCCAGAGAAGCGCCTTGCCGCTGTTCGTGACCGCCCCCGTAAGCTGGTCGATCACGCGCGGCAGCGCCTGCGGGAAGGAATTGGTCACAATCGGCATGTTCGCCGCGTTGGCGGGCCACGTGCCGTCCGTTCCGGGTTTGGCGCCCGTCGTCAGGTAGCCGTCGCACGTGCCGGGGTTCGCGGCGTTCACGACCTTCCGGTCGGCCCCGATCGTCTCGAACCGCCACCAGGCCACAACGTCCGCATGAAGGGAGTTCACCAACAGCAACGCGCCGGCAAGCGCCACCCCGCGCCGAATGTTCACGTAGTTGTCGACTCGGCACGTGCAGGTGACTACTTTCCGAAGTGTTCTCTTGTTCTTTGCGGGCATGGTTCAGACACTTGTTTTCGAAACGCCATTATTATACCTTATCCTGCCCTTTCACGCAACCGCCCTGCGCCTCAGCGCCAGGAGCGCGCCGCCCACGAGCAGCAGCAACGCCGAGGACGGCTCGGGGGTAGCGCCAACGCGAATTGGATCACCGTCGCGATCCCACGCGGAACGTACAACGGTCAATGCCCCCTCGCCGTCAAGACCCAATTCTATCCAACCGCATGTTGTAGGATTGGTCATTGTTGCCGGCTGGCTTGCGAATCCAAGATAAACAGATTCGCTCTGGGAAATCAACACCGAATAATCTGCTCTCTCCTCATATTCTCCAACTGAGTCGCCATAGACGGCATAGGCAAAATAGGCAGAGGAGTTGTATATAAATTCGGGAGAAATCACATAGTCCATTGAAGCCTGAGCGAGCAGAACAAATGTATTTGCCACCACTAGATTCGCTTCAGGTTGTGCCCATAGATCAAGAGAATTGCCATTTCTCAATGCCGTCATGTACAGATATGGGCTTCCCATCGTGTATCGCTCGTAAACACCAGAAGTATCCAAGCCCTCATAAACCACAAATGCCTTATCCCACTCCACATTTGCCGAAAAGCCCCAATATGAAAGGCCAAGGAAGAGTAGAGAGATTCGAAATTGTCTGTTCATGGCAATGTACCTCCTGTCACCGCATTCCCGGCAAGTAAAAAACGCGGGCTACCAGAATCTCCTCCAATCAAATCCTCATAAAGCGCCTTTCTCACATTGCCATTTGGACGTTGTGCACATCACCAGACCTTACGGACGGGGACGCCGGCGGCGGCGAGGTCGTGCTTGATCTGGGCGATCGTCCAGTCGCCCGTGTGGACCATCCCCGCCATGATCGCCGCATCGGCGTACGCGAGGTTGAAGGCGTCCGCAAGGTGCGACGGCTGGCCCGCGACGAGGATGGTGCGATTGGCCGTTTTCATCCTACCACCTCCGGCTCCTCAACGGATGACTTAACAATCCACTTCCGGCCTTTCCCATATCCTTCACGCTTCAGCAGACCAACTTCCTGAAGCGCGTTCATTGCGCTCTGTATGCTACTTTCTGCGATTCTGAGAGAAACAGACATTCCTCTTCTGGACACTGTACTATCTCCAGCAATGCACTCCCAAACTTTTGCACAAGTTTCTCTGAAGTCCTTACGATAGTTTTTCATTACAGTGCCAAAATCTGGCTTTGTACTAACTTCCGTCACTTTTGGACCGAATTGTTCTGGATATGGACCGACTTCCGTCGCTTTTGGTCCGATTTGTTCTGGATATGGACCGACTTCCGTCTCTTTTGGTCCGATTTGTTCTGGATATGGACCGACTTCCTGCGGCTTTGGACTGACTTCCGCCGTTTTTACACCGACTTCTGCGGTTTTCACCCCGACTTCTTCTCCGGTCGCGGGAATGCGGTTGCCGTGTTCGTCAAATTCGGGGCGATAGACCGTGACTGTGAAATGCCGCGCATCGATGTCAAATACCGGGGGACGCAGATCCATCGCCTTGCAGAGGTCAAACATGTCTACAGTGCCGGACCCTATCTCTTCTATGTACTTCACATAGAAGAGCGCATGAGCAATGATCGGATTGGTCGCGTAGGACTGATGGGCCTCGGCAAGCATCTCGAATCTCATGTCCCTGTGCATCGGCCCCGGACTGAACACAGTAAGGCGATCACGAAACAGTTCCACCTGCACGGTCGCCGAAGACGTGTAGTCGCGATGCGCGATCCCGTTGTTGACCATCTCCGCGACAACCTTTTCGTCAATCTCGAAGGTGTCGTCAGATTGTGCGCCAAGTGTATGCCCGCCGATGCGAAGATCAAGCTTCTCCTTGATGAATTCAATCGCCTTGTCGGAGACTTCGAAAAGGTTACCCTCAAACCATTTGTATGACCCCGCCGGCTTGCGACGTTCCTTGCCATACCAAAGAATGCACTTCACGCCTGGCGATGTCGCGTAAAGATGCGCATCCTTGCCGAAACACAGCATCGCCGCACGGTTTGGCACACCGTCCGTCACCATTTTAAGATGTTTCAGCACCTTTTCAACCGGCGCATCCACAGGGAACGGGAAACCGCGCTTCTCTCGGGCCGTGCGGACAAACCAGCGAATCTTGTCCTCGTCAAGTTCTTCCCATTTCCCGACAGGCTCCTCTTCGTATGTGAGTCCCGCATACACAACCTTGTTCTCGGCCAAATAACGGTCAAGACTTTCGGTCAACGCCGCAAGCAGTTCCTCCGTGTTCTCGAATCGAACGCGAATCAACCCTGGAGAGACCTTACGCAGGAAATTCCGTTCGCGTGGATCGCGCATCTTGTCCGACGACCCCTTGACGAAGATGAAGCGTGGAATGCCGAGCCGTGTTGCTTCGTCATATTCACTTTCCGTGGCCGATACGCCATCGGAGGTGAGTCCACCATAATCGTTGCCGATTATGCCCACATACAAGTCGCTGACGGCAAGTTCGGCAAGGTACACCTCGTCTGTCCGCTTGTCGGACGCAGGCACGTCAAACTCGAAGGCAAACGTGGAGAAGAAACGCGCTAGCTGCGGATTGTCGGATACAAGATCCACAATAGCTTTCCTCTCCGCAGAAAGCTCACGCTGAACACTTGATATGAAGATTTTGCGAACCATGTCTTTGCCGTATATTATACCAGATTTTCCCGATGCTTGCGCACCGTTCCAATCAGCACCCAAGGATGTGGCCGCGCCCTCAATAAGGGGTGTGCTGTCACGCGGGAGCGATTTGCCGTGCTCATCCTACTCCCGCTCGGAACCTCAACACGCAACCGGCTGGATTGCCGGTTTGGCCTCTTTCTCGTCGCGGATCGCAAAGTTTGCCGTTATGCTTGATGTTGCCATTTTCTACCTCGCGTTCCGTTCAAGGGCATAGACCTTGGTCACCAAACCTTTCGCACGGGGACGCCGGCGGCGTCGAGGTCGTGCTTGATCTGGGCGATCGTCCATTCGCCCGTGTGGACCATGCCCGCCACGATCGCCGCGTCGGCGCGCGCGAGGTGGAAGGCGTCCGCGAGGTGCGACGGCTGGCCGGCCCCGCCCGAGGCGACCACGGGCACGGGCACCGCCTCCGCGATGAGCCGCGTGATCGTCAGCTCGAAGCCCGCGCGCGTGCCGTCCGCGTCCACGCTGTTCACCACGATCTCGCCCGCACCGAGGTCGACCGCGCGCTTGGCCCACTCAACGGCGTCCATCCCCGTGTACTCGCGGAAGCCGCGCGTGGTGATCTCGTAGCCGCTCGGGCACTTCGGGTTGTCGCTGCGCACAGGGTCCATGCCGAGCACCACGCACTGCGCGCCGAACTCGCGCGCGCCGTCCGCAATGATCTGCGGGTTCCGCACGGCGAGGGAGTTCACGCTCACCTTCTCCGCGCCCGCGAGGATCACGCGCTCCATGTCGCTCACGTCCGACACGCCGCCGCCCACCGCGAACGGGATGCGGATCGATTCCGCCACCGCCGCCACCATGCCGATGTCCGTCGGACGCCGCTCCGCAGACGCCGTGATGTCGTAGAACACGAGTTCGTCCGCGCCGCCGTTCGAATACGCGACCGCCATCTCCACGGGATCGCCGAGGTCGACGTTGTTCTTGAACTTGACGCCCTTCGTGACGCGGCCGGCGCGCACGTCGAGGCACGGAATGATGCGTTTCGTCAGCATGCGAGCCATCCTTTCAGCAGCTCAAGCCCCACGCGTCCCGACTTCTCGGGATGGAACTGGCACGCCCACAGACGGTCCTGCTTGACCATCGAGGTGAACTCCACGCCCGCGTACTCCGTCTTGCCGAAGGTCCACGGGCCGAGCTCCGCGTAGTAGCTGTGCACGAAATAATACTCGACGCCATCATCCGAATTGCGGCGGGGGGGGGGGGGGG
>JAFRSR010000015.1 GCA_017427485.1 Kiritimatiellia bacterium | reverse complement strand
GCTCGTGGAGCGCGGACTCGGCAACCTGAAGCGCGCCGAGGACCTCTTCTGGCGCTGCACGTGGCGCGCGACCCACAAGAAGGAGTCCTTCTACGAGATCGTCCGCATCTGCTGCCTGCAGGGGCGCTACGACGAGGCGCACGAGATCCTCGAATACAGCGCGCTTCCGCTCGGCATGCAGGAGGCGAAGTTCCACACGCTTCACGCGTACATCCACCGCAAGCTGAAGGACCATCCGAACGCGGACGACAACCAGCGCAAGAACTGGCGCAAGCTCGCCGGGAACAACCAGAAGGTGGCTTTCGCGCGCGACCCGCTCGAATACTGGGGCATCTGCGAGCAGACGTTCGCCGCGGCGGGCTGTCCGACGCCGAAGGCGGCCGCCCAGGCGCTCGCGAAGGCCGAGAAGAACCGTGGCCTCAAGGCGCAGCAGCTCCTCGAGAGCGTGTGCGACTACGCGGGCATTGGCGCGTGGGAGGAGGTTGCCGCGCTCTGCGACGCCGCCCTCGCGAAGGCGGCCGTGGAGAAGCCGTACCGCACCGAGGGTCCGCGCCTCCCGCTCGCGGACACGCTCGCCGCGTGCAACAGCTACAAGAACGCGCTCTTCGGCTACTTCAAGGCCTACGCCTTGGCGAAGATGGGCCGGGACGAGAAGGACGCGCTTGTCGCGGCCGGGTCCATGCCCACCGACTACTGCTTCCCGAGCCGTCTGGAGGAGCTGGACGCCCTCAAGTGGGCGGCGGAGCAGCCCTGCGACGACAAGAAGGCACTCGCCAACACGCTCTACTACCTCGGCGAGATCCTCTGGAACATGGACCAGAAGGACGCGGCGAAGGCGGCGTGGCTGAAGTCCGTCGCCGCCGATCCGCGCCACGCGCTCGCGCTCCGCTGCCTCGGTTTCGCGGAGTCGCATCCCGGCACCTACTTCACCAACACGGGCGTGCCGTCGGGCGTGCCGAGCCGCAAGGCGTACGAGTACTACCTCAAGTCGCTTGAGGCCGACCCCGCGAACTTCCGCACGCTCGACGAGGCGGGCAAGCTCGCGGAGAAGCTCAACATCCCCGCGGCGGAGCGCCTCGCGCTCATGCTGAAGTACCGCGACACCGTGAACAAGTACGATCCCTGCATCCTGCGCCTCGCCTACACGTACAACGCCGTGGGGCAGTTCGAGCCCGCGCACGAGATCCTCACCACGCGCCGCTTCCACGTGTGGGAGGGCGCGGACGGCCTGCTCGCGCCGTTCGTGGAGTCGTGCATCGGCCTCGGCAAGGCGGCGATGGCGAAGAAGGACTTCAAGACGGCGCTCAAGTACTTCGAGGAGTCGACCACCTATCCGGCGAACCTGCAGGCGGGACGTCCCGGCGACGCGGGCACGGAGCCGAAGAGCCGCTACTTCATGGCGCAGTGCAAGAAGGCGCTCGGCGACGAAGCCGGCTACAAGGCCGAACTCGAGAAGTCGCTCAAGGGCTGGATCCACGCCGGCGAGATGGACTACTGGCGCGTGAAGGCGCTGCGCGAGCTCGGACGCGACTCCGAGTGCGCGCCGCTCATCGCGGAGCTCAAGCAGGCCATCGCCGAGCTCGAGGCGCCCGCCCCGACCGTGATCAACGCCTACGCGAAGTTCGCGGGCGACAACTCGGCGATGGAGCGCGCGGCGAAGGCCCGCGAGAAGGCGGGCGCCCTCCGCGCCCTGCTGGACGAAATCACTTCCAAGGCAAAATGAAAGACAACATGGACACGAAACTTACCGAAAAGTGTTTCAAGGGCATGGCCGGCGCGTACGCCGCCATGTTCACCCCCTACGACGCGAAGGGCCGCGTCAACCCCGAGATGATCGCGCGGATCATCGACTACGGCATCCGCAACGGGATGAACGGCTTCTACCTCACGGGCAGCACCGGCGAGTGGTGGCTGCTGTCGGTGGAGGAGCGCAAGCAGGTGATGGACGCCGCCGTGAAGGCCGCGAAGGGGCGCTGCAAGCTCATCGCGCACGTGGGCGCGAACTGCACGGACGACTCCGTGGAGCTCGCGAAGTACGCGGCGAAGGTCGGCATCGACTGGATCTCCTCGCTCACGCCGATGCTCTACCGCACGTCGTTCGAGGCCACGTGCTACCACTACCGCACGATCACGGCCGCCACCGACCTGCCGTTCATGGTGTACGCCCTGAGCGGCGCGCTCGTCCCCGACCGCGACATCCGTCTCTTCGACATTCCCCACGTGAAAGGCATCAAGTACACGGGGCGCGACTACTACTCCGCCCAGTGCCTCAAGCGCCGACTCGACCACGAGACGATCTGGTTCGCGGGCTGCGACGAGCAGCTCCTGTGCGGGCTTGCGCTCGGCAACGTGTTCTCCGGCGGCATCGGCACCACGTACAACATCATCCCGAAGCACTTCGCGCAGATCGCGAAGCTCGCCGCGGCGGGCAAGTTCCGCGAGGCGTCGAAGTGGCAGGACGAGGCGAACCAGGTGGTCGAGCTCATGATCGAGAGCGACAACTGGAGCTACCGCAAGGCGATGATGAAGTTCATCGGCCTCGACTGCGGACCCTACCGCAAGCCGTTCGAGCCGCTCACGAAGGCGCAGGAGAACGCCTACTTCAAGCGCTTCGCCGCGCTCGGCATCGCGAAACGCGGCCAGGCGAACGCGTAGAGACGGTTCCCGCCACGGAAGACAGACAAGGAGGTTGCACATGACACAAAATCCCTTCACATTGTTCACGACGGGTTTGGTTGCATGTGCAACCTTTGTCGCCTGCGGCGAGACGTACAAGATGAGCGGGCAGGATCCGGGCGGGACGACCTCGTTCAACGCAATCGGGAAATGGGTGCTCAACTCAAACCCCTCCGTTGCGGCGACCGAACCGCCAGGTCCCGGCAACGACTACATCGCCACGGCGATGCTCCGCACGCCGAACAACTCGGCGGAGAACTTCACGTTCCTTGGTGACTCGCTGACTCTCTCTGGGATCGGTTACATCGGGTTCAAGGGAAAGAGCGGCGCCACGATCACCGTGCCCAACTTGATCGCCGACGGTGGATACATCCAGAACGCCACCGACGGGACGTACTTCAACCTTGCCGGGAACGTTACGGTGAACAGTGGCAAGGATTTCCGGTTGCAGACCGTCGAGCCGAGCGAACGCGGCATCGTCGTGAAGGCGCCGATCTCCGGGGCCGGTACGGAGATCTGGCTGATGCTGCCCATGACGAACCTCGTGACGTCCAGGAACAAGTACGTGCGTCTGGAAGCGGACAACTCCGGCTTCACGGGGAAGTTCCGCGCGACGGGCGGCGGACGTTTCCGGGTCCATTCGGACGTCGCGTTCGGTGCCGTCCCCGCAACAACGACGGCCGACGCCATCACGATCAACGGGCCGCTTTGGGAAATCACCAACAACCTCGAAACGGCGGCCACGCGCGGCATTACCCTGCCGAACACGCAGAATACGTCGGCGGGCGCACCCAACAACTGCTATCCTGGCATGCGGCTTCAGGTGTCCAGTTACGCGACGGCGTGGATTCGCGGGCCGATCTCCGGCGCAGGGCCGCTTGTCAAGACGGGCGATTCGGGCGTTGTGCACTTCACCGGCTCGTTTGCGAACTACACGGGGGCGATCTCGCTTGACCGCGGCGTCACGTGGTTCGACGGACCGAACCCTGTCTCTCTTCCCGACTTGACGGTTTCAGCAGGTTTCGGCGTCTCATCGAATGAATTGACGGTCGCGCGTCTCGTCTTCAGGTCCGGCAACCTCTGGGTGTCGCTTGCCGATGCCGATCCGGACGTGCCTCGCCTCGTCGTGACCGATTCGATCGAGTTTGCGCATGTCGGGGCGATAAATGTCTATAACACCAGCGCCATCGTCCCCGAGCGCGTGCATGGCACCACGTTCCAGCTCGTGAAGGCGCCGGGGCATGCGCTCTCCGAGGCGCTCGCCGATGGCTGGATCTACCCGAGCAACCCGGACACGGTCGACCTCGCCGTGCGCGACAACGGCGACGGCACGGAGACGCTGCTGTTCACGCGCACGCCCTCGGCGAACGTCTACTACCATGCGGTGTCAGACGTGATCGACACATCCGCGTTCACGACCCTCGCGTGGAAGCACAACCGGAGCGACGCAAACGAGGAGGCCGTGGCGGCGACGGCCGGGAACACCTACATCGTCAACTGGGGGGTGTTCCGCACGCCGGACAGGGGCTCCGTCTACACGTTCCCCGGTAGCAAGCTTGTCTTCACGGGGATCGGCGTCACCCTCAAGAGCGCCAACGACACGCAGTGCAGCTACATGACGAACACGTGGTGCATAAACAAATCCGACTGGTGGGTGTCCACACCGCGCAACGTGACGATCGACGGCGACCTCCACCTTGCGCCAATCGGGGACTACGCGCTCGGGCTCAACTCGGCTTCGCAGAAGCGGACGTTTGACCTCTACTCCGAGCTGTCCGGCTGCGGCCAGCTCCAGATATATGGCTACGGCAACCCGGCGTACAAGTCGAAGATGTATACAATCGCGCTCCACGCGGCAAACACGAATTTCCATGGCGTCACCTACGTGCGCGGCCAGACGAACTTCTACTGCCGGATCGCGAGCGAGGAATCGCTCGGCGCGAATCCGCCTGCATTTTCGGAAAATCACCTGCGGTTCAACGGCGCGGGACTGATGGTGACGAACAACGTCACGCTCGACGATTCGAACCGCGGCATCTGGCTCTATGACACGGGCGGCACGGGCGCGACGCTGCAAGACGACGCCTCCTCGGGCGCGAGCTACTCCACGAATTCGCTGGCGGCGGACCGCGTGTATCCCGGCGGCGCATGGTTCAACGCCTACGGATCCAACACGACGTTGCGCGTGGACTGTCCGATCGCGGGCCCGGGCGCGCTGAGCGTGTATGCGGACGGCACGGTCGCGCTCGGCGGCGCGAACGCCTACACGGGCGGCACCGTGGTGCGGCGCGGCACGCTCGTGCCGGCGTCGGCTGACGCGCTCCCCGGCGCGGTGACGGTGATGTCGGGCGGCACGCTCTGCGTGCCCGACGACGCGGC
>JAFRSR010000117.1 GCA_017427485.1 Kiritimatiellia bacterium | reverse complement strand
CGCGCGACGCCGCCGCGCTCCGCGCCGGCGCGCTGGCGCTCGCCCGCCTCTTCGATGCCGACGCCGTCTACTCCGCCTATGTCACCTGGTGTTGCAACCTTCTGAAACGGTAAACGGTTGCCCGCGCGGGCGGGAATTTGGTATAATGGGCGCATTGCAACCCAACAGAAGGAACGTGTCATGAAGAAATTGCTGTTGGCCGCGACGCTCGCGGCCGCCGCGTGCGTACAGGCCGGAACCCCGGCCGAAGACCAATTGCTGCAGGCCCTGCCCGGCATCTTCGAGAAGTCGGGTGCGCATTACCGCGCCCTGCTTGAGGCGATGAAGGCCCAGCCGCCCGATTCGTTCCCGAAGCGCTTTCAGGACGGCAAGCTCGTGTCGATCAAGCCGAAGGACTGGTGCAGCGGCTTCTTCCCCGGCTCGCTCTGGTACCTCTACGAGTACACGGGCGACGCGTTTTGGAAGGACCAGGCCGTCGCCTACACGGAACGCCTGATCGAGCCCCTGCGCCACGACGCGAGCAACCACGACGTGGGCTTCCGCACCTACTGCTCGGCCGGCAACGGCCTGCGCCTCACGGGCGACAAGCGCTACGCCGAGTTCCTGCACGACACGTCCGCCGCGCTCCGCACGCGCTTCGACGACAACCTCGGCCTCATCCGCAGCTGGAACTCGCCCAAGAAGGGCGGCGGCCACTTCGGCACGAAGTACATCGTGATCATCGACAACATGATGAACCTCGAGCTCCTCGAGTGGGACGCCAAGAACGGCGGCGACCCGAAGTCGGACAAGATCGCGCGCAGCCAGGCCGACATCACGGACGCGCACCATTACCGTCCGAACGGCAGTGCCTACCACATCCTCGACTACGATCCCGTGACCTGCCGCGTGCGCGCCCACTACTCGGGCCAGGGCGGCAACGTGGAGGGCACCTGGGCGCGCGGCCACGCATGGGGCATCTACGGCTTCACGATGATGTACCGCGAGACGCGCGTGCGGCGCTACCTCGAGCGCGCGATGAAGGCGGCGGACTACTGGCTCGACGAGCCGAACCTCCCCGCCGACGGCATCTCCTACTGGGACTTCTCGTTCGTCGGCGAGGAGCGCGACGTCTCCGCTTCGGCGGTGACCGCGAGCGCGCTCCTCGAGCTCCAGGCGTTCGCGCCGCCCGCGAAGGCGGCGAAGTACCGCGCCGCAGCCGTGAAGATGCTGACGGCGATGGCGTCGCCCGCCTACTTCGCCCAGCAGGGCGAGAACGGCGACTTCCTGCTCATGCACTCCGTCGGCCACAAGCCCGGCAACAGCGAGGTCAACGTGCCGCTCAACTACGCCGACTACTACTTCCTCGAGGCGCTCCTGCGCTTCAAGGCGATGATGGCCGCGAAGCCCGCCGAGGCGAAGCCCTGCTGCCGCGCGTTCTACGCGCCGTACCGCATGGACGACTTCGCGTGGGAGAACGACTGCCTCGGCATGCGCGCGTACGGCCCCGTGATCATGGAGCCCGCGCCGAAGGGACAGAAGCTCGTGTCGAGCGGCTTCGACGTGTTCAACAAGTGCGTGGACTACCCCGTGCTCGAGAAGTGGCTCCACGGGAAGGGCGAGGGATCCTACCACAAGGACCACGGCGAGGGTATGGACAACTACAAGGTGTCCACCGGCCGTGGCGTGGGCGGCGTGGGCATGCTCGGCGCCGGCGGCTGGACGTACGAGAAGAACTGGAAGAAGCAGCGCGTGATTTCCGAGAAGCCGGAGGAGGCCGTGTTCGAGCTCGAGTACGAGGCGTACACAATCCGCGGCACGATCACGAAGGGTTGCCCGCTCGTGAAGTTCGAAGTGCGTCCGAACGAGGGCGTCACGCTGGCGGCCCAGCGCCTGATCGGACCCGGACTCGACGTCTCGAAGGCTCGCCAGCACAACGGCAAGATGAAGGTCGGCTTCAACCCCGGCTTCGTCGCCAACTGGGAGCCGGAGGGCGTGGACGGGCAGAAGGGCTCGATCGGCACGGCCATTGTGCTGCCGGGCATGGCGCGCATCGCCTCCGACGACATGGACTGCATCTACCTCCTCCAGGGCGAAAAGACGTTCACGTACTATGCGGGCGCCTGCTGGAGCGGCGCGGGGCTCTTCACCTGCGCCTCCGCCTGGCACGACTACGTTGAGAACTTCGCCAACAGCCTCGCGAAGTGAAACTCATCCCTCCTGGGAGGGCCGCGCTAACCCACTGGCAAACTTGGCAACTTGAAAACTTGCAAACTTGAAAACTGCGAGGGAAGGAAGAACGTTGCGCAGTAGGCAAGTTGAACAGTTTACAAGTTGACAAGTTTGCAAGTTTTCTTCTCGCGGGACGGTCGGCTCAGATAATCCCTCCTTGCCCCGGCAGGGGGGAAAGAGTATAATATGCGCCGTTTCTGCGACGAGGAAAACGGAAGCCCGTGAAAGTCGGGCGCTGTCGCGCAACTGTAACCGGATACGAATCCGCGCTGACCAGTGGGGCCGGGTGGCCCTGCGAAGGATGCGGACGAGGCCCGAAGCCGGAAGCCAGGAGACGCTCCCCGCCGCGTGTATGATCCTTCGCATGAAAGGCTGAATACAGACATGAAGATAAATATCGCAGCGGCGGCGCTGTGCGCCACCGTCTCTTTGCCAGTTACGGCCATTATGTCGGCCGAACAAAACGCCTCTACGTTTGACGACATCAAATACTGGGTCGGCAACGGTACGAATAGGTGTGCCATCGTCGTCGATTTCAACGACGGCGAAGTCGGAAATCGATCGTTCGCGTGGGGTTACCGCTGGAACGGTACAGCTCCCTGCGTGAAGGCGATCCTTGATGAAATTACGGCCAGTGACCCGCGCCTGAAGATGTTCGCAAGTACCTCCGAGTACGGTTCGTTCATCGAGGCGTTCGCGTATGATGTGGACGGCGACGGCGGTACGTTCTCGCGTGTTTGGAACGCCAATACGTATGCTTACGATTTCGTCAAGTCGGATGACGACGACCTCTTCACTCCCTTGGTGTCGAATTCCGACGTTGATGCCCAAACCGGCAACTACGTCTACACCGGTACCAGCTGGATGCTGCTCTCTGGTACCGGAATTGAATTTGAGAATGTCTCCTTTGCCGAAACGCCCAACGGCGCCGATTTCACAAATCCACAGAACGGCGAATGGTACTGCTGGCGAATCTGTACGTATGAATCCGTTTCCGATTCCAATTGGAATTTTGTCAGCTATGATTGCGATATCACCTCCCCCTACGTCCCCGTGGTCGTCCCGTACACCTTCCGCATGGACAATGTCCGGTTCTGGGTGGGCAATGGCACGAACGAGTGTGTTGTTGTCATTGATTTCAATGACGACAGTGTGGAAGAGAGCTCCTTCGCGTGGGGTTACCGTTGGAACGGCACTGCGCCCTGCGTGAAGGCGATCCTTGATGAAATTACGGCCAGTGACCCGCGCCTGAAGATGATCGTGAGTACCTCCGAGTACGGTTCGTTCATCGAAGCGTTTGCGTATGACGCGGATGGAGACGGCGGTACGTTCTCGCGCGTTTGGAACGCCGACACGTCCGCTTACGATTTCGTCAAGTCGGATGACGACGACATCTTCCCCCCCTTGGTGTCGAATTCCGACGTTGATGCCCAAACCGGCAACTACGTCTACACCGGCACCAGCTGGATGCTGCTCAGCGGGATAGGAGACGCATTTGGCGATGTGGCCTTTGCCGAAACGCCCAACGGCGCCGATTTCACAAATCCACAGAACGGCGAATGGTACTGTTGGCGAATCTGTACGTATGAATCCGTTTCCGATTCCAATTGGAATTTTGTCAGCTATGATTGCGATATCTATTCGCCGTATGTTGCCGTCGCGGCCTATCCTTCGGCTTCGGCTGCGGCGGCCTTGCCGAAAGTCGGGTTCTCCGCATACGCGAGCCTTGACGCCGCATTCGACGCGGCGCGTGGCGGCGGCGCGGTGACGTTGCCGGCTGAATCGTCGGTCAATGCCGAGACGAAGACCGTGACGGTGGGCTCGGCGGCGGACGAAACGCTTCAGACGTATGAGGTGCCGGCTTATTTCGACATGAACGTCTCGAATGGCGCCGTGTCGCTGGCGCTCAATGCGGCAGCCGCGCCGACGCTGACGGCCACCAGCCTGGGGGAAGAACCGCCGTTCACCGTGAGCGAGACGACAGTTACAATCGTACCCGGCAACGTGATCAACGGCCTCTACTACGGTCTGGCCGTCTCGACGAATCTCACGGCAGGCTTCTCCGCCCCGACGGAGTGGGTTCGCGCGGAAAACGGCAGAGTCGTCCTTGAAAAGGCGAAGAACGCCGCCGCTACGGGCGAGTTCTACAAGGTTCGCGTCTCTGACATTGACGAGACGGCCCAATAAGGATAGAATAAACGCATGTTCTCTCGGCAGTGGTTCTCAATTCTTGCCCTCGTCGCCGCTCTTGGCGCGGCGGCCGAGTCGCCTTTTGGCGCAACGGTGGTTGAATGTGTGACTGCTTCCAGAGACCTGCGCTTCAACAACCCGACCAACGCCCTGGGGGAGCCGAAGCGGTTTGTGAATATCTATTCGGGCAGTTGGAGTGGCGTTGGATATTCCGACGTCTACGGCGGCGTGGTGCATCCTGCCGTGCCGGCATACGGAGGCGGAATGCACCTTTCGCTCGTGCCGCCGGACGCCGAGGACGAAGATCGGCCCGGTTATGTGGTAATCGCGTTTGACCATGACGTCGAGGACGATCCCGACAACCCGTTCGGCGTGGACTTCATCGTGTTCGGCAACGCGGGGTGCACGAAATCCTCGACAACGGGCATGACGGCCATGGACGATCCGGCAACATGTCGCTTGACAGGAACGGGATTCCCTGAAGAGTCCGTCGTGGCGGTGGCGCAAAGCCCTAACGGCCCCTGGTATGGGAGTTCGCGTTGGCGCACCTCAGACGGCTTCGCGCCGACGCTCGGCCACGTGTACGACCCGGCGAACGCCGACACGAACCTCTATTCGGGAAACCTGTGGTGGGGCGCGCCGACCGATCCGACGTATCCCGTCGATCCACGCGTGAGCTTCTCCGACTGCGCGGGCCTCACGCTTGCCCAACTCTGCCAACGCTACAACGGCTCGGCGGGCGGGGCAGGATACGATCTCGCGGACGTCGACGGCCTGCCCGTCAACGCGCAGGGGCGCAAATGGTTCCGCTATGTAAAAATCTCGTGCGCCTGGGGCGAGAAGCTGGATCCAGAGTCGGGCGAATATGAGGGTGATTTTGGTTTTTCCGAACCAGAGGTTGATGCCGTGGCGGACGTGGCGCCGGTCTCGGGTTACCGGAACTGGGTGCTGGCGAACTTCACGTGGGCCGAGGCGTGGCAGACGAACCTCACGGCGGCGACCGTGATCGCCCCGAACGGCCTGCCGAACGGCCTCAACTGCGTGTATGGCCTTAAGCCGACGGACGTGGTGGCAAGCGTGCCGTTTGAGGTCATGTCGTTCGCGCCGGGCGAGACGCAACACGTCATCACGATGCGTTCGCCGACGCGTTTGACCAAAACGCCGAAGGGCCTGGTCGTCAGCATGTCGTCGTCGCTCGCCGACGGGTGGCGGAAGGTCGTTCCGACGTTCGTATCGTCCGTTCAGGACGGCGGCGTCTGGCTCAACACGTTTACGGTGCCGAAGGACGGCGCGACGTTCTTCAAACTTTCCCTGGACGAATGAAGCGGGCGTTCTCGTTGCTGGAGGTGGTGGTCGTGATCGGACTCATCATCGGCGTGGCCGTGGTGGTCCTTCCCGTCCTGCGGTCCGCCCGCGAGCGTGCGCTCAGCGCACAGTGCAAGACGAACCTGCACCAACTGGCGGTGACGTGCCTGAACTACACGATGAACGAGGGCTTCTTCCCCTGGGGGATGATCGAGTCGGACACGCACGAGAACCGGTATTGGAAGACCGAGGCCTACAGGAAAGTCTACCCGCGCGAGGATCCTGCACGGCACGGCGTGGCTCGGTGGAGCGACTATGCATCCTTCTGCTGGGACTTCACGCGCCGACGGGACCAGTTCGGATGGAAAAGCGGCGAGATGTTCGACGGTCTCGACGCCGCGTCCGTGTTCAGCTGCCCGAAGTGTACGGACAAGAGCGACAACTGGGACGGCAACCACATCACGGGCTACAACTACAATGTCTGCTACCTGGGCTACGTGGAGAACGACGCAGGCAGGCGTTTCTATCCGACCGCCTGGAACGACATCAAGAATCCTGCGGCCGTTGTCGTGTTCGGCGACGGCGGCTACGCGGGAGGCCCGAACAAGTTCATGCGTGCGCCGTTTCAGGACAAGCAATACGACAATTCGGCTTCAAGTCTGCGCAAGGCGGGCACGCAGGCGTTCCGGCATGGCGTTGGACGCTGGCGCCACTGCAACATGGCGTTCCTCGACGGACATGTCGAGGAGTTCCGCCAGCCCTACCGGGCGGGCGGCAAGAAGGGGTGGGTGGACGAGCAGACCCATTCGGCGTTCATCAGTTCCGGGAACGGCATTTACGGACCGCGCGGGTTCGGCATCGACGACGACGACGAACCAAGGTGAGATGATAAAGGAGGAATGAAAATGGTGAAGACCTGCACATGCATGGGCGCCGTCGGGCTGGCGTGCCTGGCGGCGTGCGGGGCGGCGAAGTTCCGCGCGCCCGCGGAGACGCCGGCGGAACGCGTCCCCGGGCGCATCTGGATCGAGGCGGAGGGATTCACCGAGTACGGAAGCTGGCGGATCGACACGCAGTTCACCCACAAGATGGGCAGCGCCTACCTGATCTGCCCGGGCGCGAACAAGCCGACCACGGCTCCTGCGCGGACGGAAGTCTCCATCCCGCGCGCGGGGACGTGGCGGGCATGGGCGCGCACGAAGGACTGGCTGCCCGCATTCTCGCCGGGACGTTTTGCGCTAGAGGTGGGCGGACGCCGCGGCGTGGTGCTGGGCGCGTCGAAGAAGGGCTGGGGCTGGGAGAATGCCGGCGATTTCGATCTCGCGGCCGGGAAGGTGGAGCTGGCGCTCGTCGACCTCTCCGGCGCCTACGCGCGCTGCGACGCGATTCTGCTGACGACCGACCTCGCGTACGTCCCGCAGGACGTCTGCGACAAGCGTGACCCGCCCGTGTGCGACGGCGGCGAATACGACGTGGTCGTGGTGGGCGCGGGGCCGGGCGGCATGGGCGCGTCGCTCGGGG
>JAFRSR010000116.1 GCA_017427485.1 Kiritimatiellia bacterium | reverse complement strand
TGGCGAAATCGGCCCGATTATGGCGCATCCTGACAGTCTTATGCCCGTGCGACTTATTTAGTCATTTGGAATCTCTGGCCACGTGTCATTTTGCGCACATCGTCTTCGCCCGCCATCCGCGTCCAGCGAGAGGACGCGCCGCTCGGGCGTGTCCATGTATTCGAACGACAGTTTGAGAGCCTTGCGCTTCATCGTCTTTTCTTCCGTTGCCCTGCCGACTTAAACTTAAATGCCAAGAAGCTGTCGTGCCGAAACAATGGAGTCGATATAGCCGTCCGCCTCGACCGAGGGAGCGAGTTCGCCGTCATACACAAGGGCGGTACGAAGCGACACGCCGGAGCGTTTCGCAAGTCTCTCGCACTTTTCAGATATCTCGCCCACGATCTCGCGCCCGATCTCACGCTTCCGCTTGATTTCAACGATGCAAATCGACATCTTCGTCTGTACGAGAAGGTCGACCTGCACGCCTTTGCGTCCGGTCTTCGCCGACGCCGCGCGCCTAAACGGCGCCGCAGACACGACGAGCGCCCTGTCCATGTGCAGGGGCGCCAACAGCTCTCTATAGTTGTTCACGATGAGGTTTTCAAAAGCCAACCCCATGATTGAATCCCATTCGCTTATCTGGTCGAGCGAATGAAATGCATACGACCCCTCGTCGATAATCCGTGCCGCCGGGCGAATGCACTTGAGGAAGAACCGCGAGTAGTTGTCTCTCAGCCGATAATTCCTGTCTTTCGCCAGCTCGCCCGTTTCAGGATTGATCCCCACGTCGGAAGAGATGAATCCCGCCTCCTCAAGCTGCTTGAGCGCGAGCGTTATGTTCCCGCTGCGGTCAACCCCGAGCCGTTTAGCGATATCGGGAGTGCCGAGAGGTCCGTCAACAAGGCATTCCAACACATGCGCCGCGAAACGCGGACGCTTCGTGATGACGTCCGCAAACATCTCATCGTAATCCACCCTGAGAACGCCGTTGGGGCGGAACGCGAGGTTGCGAATGTTCTCGGCCGCGCTCAAGGACGGGTTTATCTCCTCAAGATACCGGGGAACGCCACCAGTGACCGAAAGAACATCGAGGATCTCTTTCGTCGCCACCCTGTCGGCTGCGGTTCCCCAGAACTTCACACATTCATGCAGCGGAAGTTCTCGAACAACGAGATCCAACGACCGCCGCCCCATGTAGGCGCCATTGTCCACGATGTTGTCACGTATCCAACTTGAAACGCTTCCGCAAACGACAAGGACGAGCCGGTCGTGCTTTTTCAGCTTGTTGTCCCAAATGATCTTGAGGTCGTCGGCAAAGTCATCTGCATAATACGCGAGCCACGAGACCTCGTCAAGAAGGACGACCGTCTTCTCTCCGTCTTTCACTACGGCGTCAAGCCGCCTAAACGCATCACGCCAATCTGATGGCACCGTCCGCTCGGTATCGCACTGGTCGGCGAGTTGGCGCGCGAATTCCTGAAGTTCGGATTCATTCGTCATTCCTGGACGAGGACGCTTGCCCTCAATCTTAATGAACCTGCTTTCGGTCTGAGTTGCGAAGCGCTCAATCACCGTGCTTTTGCCAATGCGTCGACGCCCGCGACATGTGACAAGCGAGGACACCCGCTTACCCCAAAGCGAAGCAAGTTGATGTAGAACATCTTCTCGTCCAAAGAACATGTAAGACTCCTATTTTGCCAAAACAAAGTCATTATACCACATTCTTTTTGTTACCACAAAAGGAAAAGTCACGAAAAATCATATTTTCGGATCTGGTGACATTTTTCATCCGTGGTTAAAATGTCACCAAAGTTCCTATATCTGATTTTGGTGACATCTTCTGTGCCACTTGATCACGATGATGGTTCCAGCGACCCCTTGCCGTCGCATACGCTTCCCGAAGGCGCAATCATCGCACCCTCACTTGACGAGTTGGAGATCGTGCGGGGGCAGGGTAATGTCGAGTGTGCGACCCTTCCACTCGCCCGTCACGCGCTGCGGCTTGTCGGTGGCGTTCGCAAGCGCGAGCGCCCGCTCGCCCGACGCGCTTTCGTAGGCCGCGAAGCACACGGCCTTCTCTTCGCGCGCGGCGAAACGGAACGTGTCGCACGCGAGCGCCGGCGGCTTGACCTGGAACCCGTTCGCGAGGAACGCCTTGCCCTCGCCCTGGTAGAGGGCGATCCACTTCTTCATGAACCGCGTGTACGGCGAATCGCCGGACACGACCACCTCCTGTCCGTTGCGTTCGAGGCGCACGTCGTCGATCAGGAACTTCGCCCCAGGCGGCGCCCACACGATGAGGCGCAGCTCCCCGGCGGAGCGGAGCATGGCGGACACCTTCGTCCAGCCGCCGGACGCCGGGAAAGGGATCTCTCCCTGCTCGCCGGCGCGCGTGCCGTACTTGAGCGAGCCGGTGCGGACGCGCGGGAGCGCGTCCCTCCCGGCGGTGGCGTTATTGAGCGTCTTCACCCAGACCGAGACCGTGTAGTCGCCAGGTTCGAGGTTCCCGACCGTCTGGCTGACCTGCACCGGCTTGCCGTTGTCGCGTCCGCCCTTCGCGGGCACGTCGAAGAGAAGCGACACGTCGCCGCCGTGCCTGTCGCCATATTCCAGCGTGACGGCATATCCCAGCCAGCCCATGTTGTTGCAGCCCGCGAAGTTCCACAGCGGCTTGTCCGCATCGACGCCCTGGAGCATGCGGCTGGGAATCAGCCGGTCCCATCCCGCTGGCCCGCGCACGCTGTCGACCAGGTTCTCGAACCCGCCGTTCCGGAGGGCGGGACGCGACGGCTCCAGCTCGGCGAAGTCCGGCTTGTAGAACGGCATCTGCCCGTCGGTCGCCGCATGCGCAAGCGAAAAGAACTCGTCGCGGAACGGATTGGACTGGAACATGGGCACGTACCCGTGGTAGAGGTACGAGCAGACGCTCGCGAACTCGGGCGCGGGGGATTCCAGGTCGCGGTAGTCCTGGATGCCCACGAGGTCGTTGAACATCATGTTCGGCTCCTCCACGCCGACAAGGCCGTTCGGCTCCACGGACCGCATCGCCGCGTGCATCTCCTCCAGCTGGTGGCGGAACGTCTGCCACATCCAAAGGCCGTTCCCGACCGGATGGCCGTGTTGGGACGACCAGCAGGTACGGATCCTTCCGCCGACCACCTGGTCCACCTGCACGATGTCGCAGTGCCGCCGCGCGAGGTCCTTCGTGAGGTTGTTCCACCAATCGTGCGTCCACCGGTCGCCGCCGCAGATCGTCGTCAACGCGCCGTTCCGGAGCCAGAATGCGGGAATGTGGCACAGGGTGCCGTCCTCGTTCACCACAAGATGGCTTTCCACGGGCTTGATGAACCGTTCGCGGCCGTCCCACTCGTACGTGCCGTCGCCCTTGTCGCCGATCACCTTCGACCAGTTGTAGCCGCTCGGCCACGCGAACGGGTGGAAGTCCCTGCCGCGCAGCTCCTTCATCGTGGCGGTGAACACCTCGTCGGACGGATGGCACGGGAAGTAGTCCGGCCCCCACCACGTGCCGACCTTCTCCCAACCCCACAGCGCCGCCACCACGGGCTTGTCGCCGACGTCGCGCCGCCACCAGTCCACGAACTTCCGGATCGCGTCCGGACGCCCGAGCCACTGGCGCGAGAAGCGCGTGAACGCCGGCGCGTCCTTCATCCACGCGGGGATGTCCGCACGAGCGAGGAACGGCGTCCGGCTCCACGCCTGCCGTCGGTCCCACTCCTTGTAGATGTCGGCGAAATCGTACCACCTGAGCGGCTCCGCCCCCCGCGCCACGCGCCGCGTCACCACCCAGTAGTCCTGCGTATACGAGCCCGTTGTCCACACCAGCTCATGCAGCACGAACCGGACGCCCTTTTCGGTCCGGCTGAAGCCGAACGACTTCATGTAGCCCTTCGCGTCCTCGATGCCGATGTAGCGCCCCGCCTCGTCGTTCCACGCGGCGGCGAACGGCGCGCAGCAGCTTCCGGGCGACGCGCAGCCCTGCCACCGGCCCACCGGCCACTTGGACGGATCGTGGAACACGCCGCCCTTGTTGCTGCCGAACACGAGACTCGTCGCCTCCTCGCACGGCATCTCGATCACGGGGAACATCGTGCGCTCCAGGAACCAGCCCGGATTCATCTCGCAGGAAAGCTTGTGGCGCACCGCGCCGTCCGCATCCCGACGCAGCGCCACGCGCGCCGCACGCACCGGCGCCGCGGGATCGCGGTACGTGAACAGGAATTCCTCGTCGCCGTTCGGCAGGTTTTTCCGGGCGACGTCGTCCGCCTCGGCGAAGCGCACCAGACGCGCCTTCCCACCGGGTTTCTGCTTGAGCGAAAGCGCGAATCGCGCGTCCTCCCCGACCATCCCCGGTTTCTCGGGAATCGGCGACTTCAACAGACGCGACGCCTCGGCGAACGCCTTGACGCGCGTGGTGTCGGGACCGTTCGGCGTCCACGTGGGGCAGATCCACCCGCCCTCCTCGAACTCGTTCCAGGCGAAGGTGATGATGTGGCCCGTCGGACAGCTGCGCCGGTTGGCGACGATCCAGTCGCGCAGGCGGCGCGCGCCCTCGAAGATCTCCTCGCCGCTGGCGGCCCGCGGATAGCGGCGCGGCGGATTGTCGCACCACGGCACGGGACTGTCGATGCGCGGCGAATGGTCCTTGCCCGTGGTGAAGTGCGGGATGACCGACCAGCCGTCGCGGCACTTGGAGGAGTTCCGCGCGAGCTCGGCGTCCATCAGCTCGGAGTAGACGGCGTAGCCGTCCCCCACGGGCGGATAGTCGCTGAGCGCGTCGATCCCCGCGTCGCCCGTGCGCGGATGGTTGCGTCCGCCGTACATCGCCACGGCGTAGGGCGACTCCACGCCCAGCCGGCGGCAGGTCCGCCGGACACGCGCGAGCAGGTCGCCCCGGTTGCCGAAGAGGTAGAGCAGCGGACGCCCCATCGCCTTCTGGTAGCAGTCCTCCTTCATCGCGCGGACGAGCGTCTCCACCTCCCGGTCCGTGTACGGATGGTTGCCGCACAGGATGGCGCAGAGCTTCAGCTTGGACCGCAGCGCGCTCTTGAGATGCATGTTGCGGGCGTAGACCAGCTCGCACACGTGGCGGTCCACGCAGGCGCCGCGTCCGGTGGAGACCGGCACGCGCTCGGCGTTGAAGTCGTCGGCGTACCAGCAGTAGGCGAAATAGTCAATCCCCGCGTCGATCGCGTACTGCATCTCGCGGTCGTACTCCGCCTGCGTGCGCCAGTGGTAGTCGATCTTGTCGGGACCGAGCACGTCGGCGTAGTACGGCGTCATGCAGCGGTACTTCGCGGGCGAGAGCGAACGCGTCTGGTAGCCGCCGAAGAAGGTGCTCGACGGCAGAGAGCAGTCCCAGTTGATGGCGCCGACCGCCGTCACGACGGGCCCTTCGGCGTTCTTCGCCGCCGCGGCGAAACCGGACACCAGCAAACAAGCGCAAATGATTTTCTTCATGGCGCCGCCATTATATCACATC
Source organism: Kiritimatiellia bacterium (assembly GCA_017427485.1). Taxonomy (GTDB): domain Bacteria; phylum Verrucomicrobiota; class Kiritimatiellia; order RFP12; family UBA1067; genus RUG572. Next base: position 20,780 of record JAFRSR010000116.1, on the reverse strand, counting down.
TTGGGCGCAGCCACGCAGGAGGGCCGCGATTTATGGTATACTACGCCCATGAACACACCAGAACAGAGGGAGCGCGCGGGTGCGCGCAGGACAAGGAACTTCTGCGGGAAGGCCGCGCTTGTCGCGGCCGTCGCGCTTTCAGGCACGGGCCTCCTGGCCGCGCCCGCGAAGACGGCGGAGCCGGACCCGGCCTGGGCGAAGATGCTCGTGCAGGTGAAGTCGACGCTCGACGGCACGCTGCAGCCGTGCTACTTCTGGGCGCCCGAGGCGGCGAAGACGGACGCCGTGCCGCTCATCGTGGGACTTCACACGTGGAGCTACGACTACAAGGCAACGTCGCATTACCAGACGGTCCTCAACTACGCGAAAAAGCGCGGCTGGGCGATGGTGGGGCCGAACTTCCGCGGACCGAACAAGACGCCGCCCGCCTGCGGCGGCGACCCGGCCGTGCAGGACATCGTCGACGCCGTGAACTACGCGAAGGCGCATGCGAAGATCGACGCCGCGCGCGTCTACATCGTGGGCGGCTCCGGCGGCGGACACATGACGCTCCTCATGCTCGGACGGCACCCCGAGGTCTTCGCGGCGGGCGCGGCATTCTGCCCGATCACCGACATCGCGCGCTGGCACGCCGACTCGCTGCTCGACCATCCCGGACGCGGCAAGAACTACGCGAAGATGCTGGAGCAGGCGTGCGGCGGCACGCCGGCGGAGAAGCCCGCCGAATACGCGCACCGCTCGCCGCTCACGTGGCTCGACCGCGCGAAGAAGGCGGGCGTGGGCGCGTACATCGTGACGGGCATCCACGACGGCTGGAAAGGTTCCGTGCCCGTGGGGCACTCCTTCCGCGCGTTCAACGCACTCGCAAATCCCGAGGACCGCGTGAGCGAGGCGGACATCGCCGCCATCGAGGAGACGCAGCAGGTTCCCGCCGCGCTCGCCTACACGGGTCCGCGCGACCCGTTCTACTCCGAGCGGATGCGCATCCACTTCCGCCGTACCTCCGCGAACGTGCGCTTCACGCTCATGGAGGGCGGGCACGGCGGCAACTACGCGGCAGGACTCGACTTCCTCTCGCGCCAGGCGAAGGGCCGCCCGACGGACTTCAGCCTGCCGGAAAAAGGCAAAGCCTGCGAGGAAGCCCTGGGGAAGTAGGGATTAAGGACAAAGGACAGAGGACATAAGACAAAGGATAGTGGCTCCCGCCTTTGTCTTCTGTCTTTTGTCCTCTGTCCTTCCAACACATTCAAACATTGTCAAAAGGAAAGCTTCTACCATGAGAAAACCACTGATGATTCTGTTGGCGCTGGTGTGTGGTGCGGCGGTGGCGTTTGAGGCGAAGTTCGAGGGCGAGAAGGTCGTGTTCGAGTGTCCCGTCGCGGGCACGTTTCGCCTGGAGTGCCAGACGGGCAAGGTGAAGCTCTCCGCGTCCGAAGGCGCGGTCGACTTCGCGGTGACGGAGGCGAAGTCGAACCAGATGCTCCTCTCCATGCTCGTGCCGCCGAGCTTCATCCAGGGCGGCGCGTGGCGCGTCGACGCGCAGGAAGGCGCCTTCCCCTTCGCGCTCGGGCTGGACGAGAAGCTCTTCAAGGGCAACGGACGCGAAATCTCCGTGAAGGACGTCAACGGAGAGACGTTGACGCTCGGTTTCCCTGTGGGCACCTACTTCGAGGTGCAGGACAACCGCAAGTGGAACTGGAACACGTTCGAGTACCGCATCTTCCTTCCGGCGGAGATGAAGGAATGGCGGATGACGTACGCGTTCACTCCGGCGCGGGGACGGAAGAAACTGCTCGACAAGTTCGGACAGACGCCGCGCGACTTTCCCGGAAAGATCACGGACGAAGCGGAGCTGAAGGCGGACATCGCCGCCGAAAAGGAGTTCTACCGTTCGCTCGACTTCGCCGGACGCCTCGCGCGCGCGGGCGTCCGTCTGGATGCCTTCGGCGGCGTGGAGGGCACGGGGCGGAAACTCGGCCTGAAGAAGACCGGCTTCTTCCATCTTGAGAAGCACGGCATGCGGCACTATCTCGTCGACCCGGCCGGCAACGCGTTCTTCCATCTCGGCGTGTGCGTGTTCGGCGGCGGCGACGATTTAACGGACGTCACGGGGCGCGAGGAAGCCTTCGAGTGGATTCCACCGCGCGAGGGGTCGTTCGCCGCCGCGTGGAAGACAGACGAGCCGTACTGGAGCACGCGCGCCGTCTCGCACTACCGCGCCAACCTCGTCCGCAAGTTCGGTTCATACGACTGGACGGACGCGGCCAAGCGGAACATCGCGCGCGTGCGCCAGGCGGGCTTCAACTCGATGGGTGCGTTCGGCGAGGTACCGGCGGCCGCCCGCGCCGCCTCTTTCCCGTACGTGAGGCAGTTCCCGTTCTGGGGCATCAAAAAGATCCCCGCCGTGCGCGGGATGTTCGACCCGTTCGACGCGGAGACGGTGAAGTCCGTGGAGAAGGCGCTTGACGCCGTGCGCGCGGATGCGGAGGATCCCCTGCTGATCGGCTACTTCCTCGACAACGAGCAGGCGTTCGAGGCGATCGCCCGCGCCGTGCCGGCGCTTGACGACAGCTGGGCGGCGAAGCGCGCGTTCACGGCGTCCGGAAAGTCGGCCGAGGCGTTTACGGAGGATTTCATCGAGAAGTACTACGGCGTGATCGAGAAGGCGTTCCGCGCGCGCGACCCCAACCACCTGCTGCTCGGCAACCGCTGGATGCCGTCGACAGCGGACAACGAGACGCTCTGCCGCATCGCCGGGAAACATCTCGACGCGATCAGCATCAACTACTACACGCGCGAGATCGACAAGGGATTCGTCCAGCGCGTATATAAATGGAGCGGCGGCCTGCCGCAGATCTGGAGCGAATTCTTCTACTCGGCGGGGCGCGAGTCAAACGTAGGGCCGTTCACGTTCGACGTGCCCACGCAGCGCGAACGCGGCAAGGCGTACGGTCGCTACGTGTCGGGGGTGGCGGAGTTCGGGTTCGTGGTGGGCGTAGAATGGTTCACGCTCATCGACCAGGCCGCGACGGGACGCTACTTCCAGGGAATCGGCGGCGAGAGCTACAACACGGGGCTTCTCTCCGTGACGGACCGTCCCTACAGCGACCTCTGGGAAGAGATGGCGAAGGCGAACCTCGCTCTGATCAAGAGCTTTATCCGCTAAGCCGACTAAGTGGTTACGCAAAAATAAACTGACCCCTTATCTGCAACTTTGTGATTGTCCACCCCCCACCAAACCACCAAACTACCTAACCAGCAAACTACCTAACCAGCAAACTACCTAACAAGCAAACTACCTAACCACCAAACTACCTAACCACCAAACTACCTAACAAGTTATAGGCAAGCGTATTCAAGTTATTGTTGAGTCAAATGTGCGAGGCGGTCGGTCTCGGCAATGCGGAAGCGCGTGCAAACTACTGACTGCAGGCGGTCGTCGGGATACAGCTTGATGTAGGTGGTGCAGAGGATCGTGCCGTCCGGCAGGAGCTCCACGCCCGAATAGCCCGTATCGCCGCGCCAGCCGCCGTACTGCGTGCCGCTCCAGCTCTTCATCAGGTGGATGCGGTACTGGCCGGGACGGCCGTTGCGCAGGTCGTCGTACGTGCCCACCCATGCAACGTACTGTCCGTACGTGCTGCTGCCAAGCGCGCGGTCGCGGAACGCCACCACCCAGCGTCCGTCCGGAAGCTGCACGCCCTCATGGCGGTCGCCCGTCAGCCCCCAGCAGGTGTCGACGGGTTTTGTCCAGGTCTTGCCCTCGTCGCGGCTGAAGCACATCATGCTGCGCGCCGTATGGCGGTTCTCGCGGATGAGAAGGCCGATCTCGCTGCCGTCCGGCGAACGCAGCGCGAACGGCTCGCAGAGGTTCTTGTTCTCCGCCGCCGCCACGATGCGCGGCGCGCCCCACGTGAAGCCGCCGTCCTTCGTGACGCTCATCCACACCGCCTGGTCGTCGGTCGGACGGTCCTTCGCCTTCTCCTTCGACTTGAAAACCTGTCCGAAGAGCGCGCTCGTGCCGTCCTTGAGGGGAACGAGGCCCGTCGGCGGCATGCCGGCGGAGAGGTGCGGCGCGGGCGGCGTGACCCACCAGCTCTTGCCGTTGTCGCGGCTCATCAGGATGCCGAGCCCGCCGCCCGTCTCGGGCTGGCAGTTCGCGCTGAACACGCAGAAGTTGACGCCCGAACCGTCGGGACGCGGCACCGTCTGGAGCGTGGGGCAGTTGCGGTGGAGCTTGTACTGCGCGGGCAGGAGGTCGTCGATGCGCGTCCACGTGCGTCCGCCGTCGTCCGACCGCGCGGCCGGACCGCATCCGCCGCCGTGCTTGATCGTCCACACGCAGAAGAGCGTCTTGCCGTCGGGCGTGAGAAGCGTGGTGGGGTGCCCCTGGTACGTGTCGGGCGTGCCCATCGCGATGACAGTCTGGCGGAACGCGTCGCGCGTGAGGTCGACGATCGGCAGCTCGTCGTGGTATGTCTGGACGATCTTCTTCGGAGGCTGTCCGTCCGGCGCCGTCTTCGCGAGCGCGGCGATCTCGTCGGCGGAGAGGAGGCGCGGCTCGTAGCGCACGTCGGCGATCTCGCCCAGGAACGGACGGTCCCCGCCCTTCGACCCGTTGCCGAGGCACGCCGCGCCGCCCTTGTACACGGCCGGCAGCGGCTTACCCTTCATGCCCACCTCGGCGGCGGCGCCGTTGATCCACAGCTTCGGCGTTCCGAGATCGTACTCGTTCGCCGCGCCCATCGTCACGGCCACGTGCACCCAGGCGTTCGTCGGCAGAAGCCCGTGGAACCCCCAGGCGCTCGGCTTCTCCGGCATGTTGACGCCGAACGTCAAGCCCGCGAGGCCCGACCCGTCCGCCGGGATCGTCGGATGCAGGTAGAACGCCGGCGCCTGGATGATGCGCGGATACGGCATGCTCCCCTTCCCCGGCCCCTCGATCTTCACCCACGCGGCGAACGTCACCTGCTTCGCCTCGGGCACCTGCAGCGCCTCGCCGCAGGTCCTTTCTCCGTTGAACCGATGGATGTCCGCCGCCGCGGCCGCAGCCGCCAGCGCCATCGACGCGAGTGTCACCAGTTTCTTCATCGACATTCCTCTTGAAGTTGAATGTCGTCTAGTATAGCACACTTCCCCCGTTTGGGCTACGGTCCCGCGCGGAGTGTCATGCGCCATGTGTGGCCGCATGTGCCACATGTCATTTCCATCACCGTCGGCCCGTCGACGACGATCCGCGACCGACGAATCCGCGACGTGACCTTGCGGCTCCCACACGCGGGACAACGCCCCGGAGAAGGGGCAAAACGCCCCAACAAGAAACGCAGGCACTTCTCAAGCATCGCCATTGGCATCTCCTCCCTCTCTTGAGCACATTCGCATAAGCTCGTCACAGCGCTTGATGGTGTCCTCCGCCGAGTCGTACATCTTGCGCAGCCACTCGTCCGCCTCAAGCAGTTTGGACCCGGACTCGCGGATGATCTTCTTCATCTCGGCTGGAAGATCGTCATTCGCGAGAGCCTCTTCCATGGCCGCCTTCAGCTGGGCGCTGTCGGCCGCCATCTGCGCCTCAAGCTTCTGGCGTTCCGCCTGCCAGTTTCCGAGCGTATACTCGTCAGTTTCCGTGGCCTGTTCCGCCTCTATCTTTTCCGTCTTCATTTCGTCTTTTCCTTTCCGTTCACTGGGACAACGGGCGTCTCGCCCGTTAGCATCATCCCGCACAAGCGACACGAGCATCCCTGCCATTATCCACTCGATCATGACGCACCCGCCGTACGACACAAGCGGCACGCAACTGCGCAGCTCGGGCGACATGAACCCAAGACAAGCCCCGTATCCGTATGCCGCCTGCAGCAGGAAAGCGCCCCCCGCGACGGCAACAAACACCTTCTTGCCCACATTCTCCGCCCTGCGGTAACACCAGGCCAGAACAACCGCAAACATCCCAAAGAACGCCACCACAAGCACATTGAACCACTTCCCGAACACGAGCGCCGCCGCGAACGGCATGGAATACGTGAAACGCCCCGGCAACGAATCCTGCCGCAACATTTCGTCGTTTCCCGAAAACCAATGTGCCTGACACGTCGCCTCGCTAGACGCCTCCTTCGCCCATTGCCGCAACATCACTTCGTCGGAAGGATCTGCATCCCGTTCAAGCTCAAGACCGAAATACGCCGCAACATGCGCCATCCGTTCATGATTCCCGAGCGCCTGCACGGCAAACACGCCCGAAAGCACCACCCCAGCGACCAAAAGGAATCTCACCACGCGCCGAACGGACAGCTTCTCGGCAATCCATGCCAGCAGCAACGCAACCGCCAACGAGCACCACGCCATCACATCTACATTCAGATGTCCGATGCGGATAAAAAGATGGTGCTTCACCTGCGGAGAACAGCAAGCGACAACATACATCGCCAACCACCCCACGGCCAGGAACGGCGCGGCCTTCAGCCAGCGTTGCCATCCAACCATCACCGCGAGGAAGAAACTCGACAATCCAATGCCCATCCACAGAACCTGGCGCCTGAACATCCAATGTTCACCCATCCTCTCACTAAGCCACGTCACATCGGGGCACCACCACATGAACGCCAGCCCCATGGCCGTCAGCGCCGCCAGCGCGAATACCGCGCCCCACGCCCTCCCCGGCATCAGCGCCGTCAACCACTTCGCGACACCTCCCGTGGCATTCATATTGCTTTCATTCTTGATTTCACCGTCTGGCATTTTGTACTCCATGTTTTTTCTCTATCACGGAGCTATCAGCACCATCCGTGCCAAAGCAAAAAAATCCCGAAACCAAGCGGTTCCGGGAATCTCTTCAGCTCCAACCGATCAACGACTGATCAGCAACCTGTTCAATCACTGACCATCAATTTCCCCTGCTGCACCTGCCCTGCAGCCACGCCACGCGCATGATCGATCATTTCCGCTTTCTGGCCACTGGGGCCACCTTCTTTGCCGGCACCGCCTTCTTTGCCGGCACCGCCTTCTTTATCGGCATCGCCTTCTTTATCGGCACCGCCTTTCTCGCGGAAGAAGATGTGTCGGCTTCAGTCTCTTCGGTTACGGACGAATTGTCTCCATTGGACTCCTTGCCGTGCATCAGTTTAATGATAGTCTTTTCGTCACAATACCGCGGCACACCAATCGAGTGGGCATATTCTTCCAAGGCACCTCGGCCAAATTCTCTCCGTCTTTCCATCCAGGACGACAACTTCTTTTTCTGCCCATCTGTAAGAGAGAACAGCGAACGCCAAACGTTTTTGACCCCAAGCAACTCTTTGAACAATTGCTCCACGCCGTCACCCCCCATATAAAATCCCCTTCCACACCAGAACCGACTAACAACATCATTGTCATAAGCGAATCCCCTATATCCGATGTCATCAATAATCTTGTTGATCTTGCCTATCGGCCACTTCTCGACCGGCAATTCCCGTACGTCCGATTCCAATATGACCAAACATATCACCATCCAGAGCGTCTCTCTTGCGATCTGGCGCACTTGCTCAAATCGTTCTTTTTCTTTCTGGGTCAACTCCCCTCCCGCTTTCTTTAGCAACGAAGAGGAGAGAAGCCCAAGCCCCCAACGACCTGTCGTCAGCTTTGGCAGATCCAGAGCTTCCACTCGTTTCAACCATTGTACGGCAATCTCACGAAAAACAATCTGCTTGTCTACATCGGAGAAACTGCTCTCCGAAAGTTCATCGCCTATTTCAAGGAGGAGATTACGGGTGACACGCCTCTTGTCGACATAGCCGGCAACAAACTTCTGCATCTTCTCGTAGAACGCCCTGTTCTGCGCCACGATGCGTTCTTGCTTGGCGAGTTCCCTGGCGGCGGCCTCATCTGCCTTTTTCTTGGCCCTTTCCGCCTCGACCTTCATCTGGGCAGCCTTCCGCCGTTCCTCTTCTGCCGCAGCCCTCTTTTGGCGCCAATTTTCGTCGGAGAAAAGCATGGCCCCGAACGAATCGAGCAGTTCAAGGCTTTCGCCTGCGATTTCGCCGTTGGAAGCGAGTATCTTCTCGAAGTCTCCGATGAAATACCGGCCTACTGGCTCAGGCTTGAGAAGATCAAGAATACCAGCCACAAACTGGTTCTTCTGGTCGTCACCGACCAGGCCGCAGACAATCTCGAAACACTCGTCGATCTCGGCGTCTTGCATTCGCAGGGACAGCCCGATCTGCCGGACCAGCTCGCGTTCCTTGTCCGAGACCTTTTCGTCGTCTATCAAGGTCGCGAGCGCGCACCCTTCCACATACGCCATCCGCGTAGCGCCGTCAAGCGCCGCCTCGGACAACAACGGATGCGCCGCCGTCGATGCGGCCTGCGCCATTCTCTTCACTTTCCTCACGTTTAAAAAAGCCATTTCGGACACTCCTTCTTTTTGGTTAAATCTCCTGCACAATCTGACGCACGAGCTGCAAGTGGCCCTTGAGCCGCTTGAGCGCGTTTTCCTTGTCTTTCAGTTCCTCCACGTCGCGATCGGTGTCGCCGGAAAGCTCGGCGATGAGCTGCTTGGCGAACGACGCGCCCGCAACGACAATGCTCGTCTCGATCTCCTTGCTTTTCTGCGCAACCTTCTTCTCCAGGTCAACCAAGACCCGCTGAAGGGCGTCGCGCTGCAATGACTGCAGCTTGTCCACCTTTTCATTGGTCACTTCGCCGCCTTCGAATGCCTCGGTGATCATTCGAGTATAGTCAAGATTGCCGAAGTCGACATCAGGGATGTCGATCTTACCCACCACCGACTGAAGCTGGGCTTTGAGCAAGGCCAGATCGGGTTCGCTGCCGGCAATTCCCTGCAACAGCTCCAGAACCGTCTCGCTGAGCTTGCGTCGCAGGACTTTCCTGTCCGTCACGCGCATGATCGTTTCCTCAAGTTCCTTCCGCGCCTCCTCCACGTACGCTTCCACCTGATTGACCGCATCGTACGTATTCGCATACCTCGTACGGACCGTACGCGTTCGCGTTTCGTAACGAGTACCAGTCAAGCTTCTCCACCCAAGGAAGCCACATCCGCGATCATGCGTGTATTCATGCGTCTGGACCTCCGTGCGCACGTTGAGCTGGGCATGTCCGTTCTTCGCCTGCCTCATGGCGCTCAAGGTTTCGAAGAATATCTTGTGCGCGTCGTAGCGGAAATCCTCGAATACCGACTTGATGTTCTCCTCGCCGGCCTTCAACGCCCGCGTCTGGTCTTTCAGCTTCTTTCGCAGACTGGCCACGTCATTCGTCTCAAGCGTGTTGATGCGTCCTTCCAAACGTTCCTGAAGTTCCCGCAAGAAGTCGGCGACGTCCTTGCGGAATCCCGCCTCCTTGGCCGCGACGCTTTCGGCGACAATCTCCCGCTTTCGCGCCATGACCGCATCCAGCTGCTCTTTGACCTGCCCGATCTTCGAGAACTGCCGCAGCATCTCCGCATCACGAAACGCGAAGCCCTCGATCAGTTCATTGAACTTCTCGAACTCGTCCTTTTCCGCCTGCGTCCAATGCCCCCATCGACACGCGAGCGAATAGGCCAGTGCCGACACGCAAGTCGGCTCCGCAGAGACGAGTTTCTCCCAGCGTTCGCCGTCGCCATCCCCCTTCGCGGCGGCGTTCGCGATCTCCGTGATCCGCTTGCGGTAGTTCTCCGACAGTTTCTCCTCCACGGCAAGAGCAGTCTGGATCAAGCGCTCCTGGGGAGGAAGGTCGTCGTCGATTTCATCTTCCATCTCGCTAACGGCCCTGTCGTACTGCGACGCAACCAGAACGAAGTTCTTGACGCCCTTGCGCGGAAGAATCTCGCTCAGGAGCTCGAGGTCCGACTGCTGGAAGAACTGCGATGCCGTACTCACCGCCATGACGGCGTCCGTGCTGCCGAGGCTCTGGCTCGTGCGAGCGCCGCGGAATATCACAGGATCGTTCGTGCCGGGCGTATCGACGATCTCAAAGCCTTCCAGACGCTTGTCGTTTAAGTAGATTGTCGTCGAACAGACGATCGGCGTGAAGCGTCCGTCCGCCCCGACGTAATCGCGCATCCTGTCGACCAGCTCGCCTGGCGTCGCAGCGGAAATCACCTCGGAGGCGCCATTCGCCTCCGAGTTCTTCAGGTATCGCGAGACGTCCAGACGGGAATTCCTCACGGAATCGACCAGTTCCTTTGCCGAAACGTACTCCTCCGTCAGGCGCCCGCGCGAATGGCGAATCACGCGGTCGCGCGTCACCTCGCGCCGCCGTTCGCCCCTCCGTTCGGCAAGTTCGTCCTCCTGCCGCAACTTGGCCTCCGACTCCACGTAGATCCGTTCGTACTCGCGCGCGAACGACTCCATCTTCTCCCATTCCTTTGCCGTAAAGAACTCGATCTCCGCGCGGCAGTTCTTCTCGGGCGTGTAGCGTATGTACGTCAAGGCGGCGGTCATGGGCGTCGCCGCCTTGGGCAACACGCTCTCGCCGTTGAACAGAAGCGCATTCAAAAGGCTCGACTTGCCGCTCTTGACCGCGCCGACGATGGAGATGGAAAGGTTACGCCCCTCCGCCTCGAGTTTCCGGACAGCCTTCTCGTTGCCCTCGACCTTTGCGGCGAGCGCGTCAAGCTGCGCCTTGAAGTTGTCTTCAAGCGGCTTGAGCGCCTGCAGGATCTCTTTTCCCGTATTCATGTTTTCTGATTTTTCGCTTCTAGTGGCCAATCACCATTTGGCTTAGGTGTTTTCGGCCACTCCCTTGTTCTTGAATATCTTTTCAAACTCGGCTACGGAGATGCCTGCGTTTCGCATGAACCTAAAAGAACCACTATACCCAAAACCAGTTGACAACTCCTTGTATTCCACTTCTTGGAAACAACAACCATACAAGGCATGATCAGCGGTCGTCTTTTCTGCAACATAACAGAAATCACAAGATGCGTAAAAGCGATCAAACAAATTGTAGCTGACATTGAAATCGGAGGGATAATCTCTCTTCATATCCAACCACGAACATGCCTTGCATCGTTCAAAACGACATATCGTCACAGACACATTTTGGTTGACAGAGACTATCGCATGTTTCGTACACTGGCAATTCTTGAATTCGGACAATGTACAGGTGAATTGTTCTTTTGCGCTGACCGTCGGCTCTTCCGACTTCAGGTTACAGAACACACATTCCTTGATGATCAATGTGCCGTCCGTCTCCACCGCGCCGCGTTCCATCGCGCCATCGAAGGTACAACCAGTCAATTCAAGGGAGGCCAGGTCTTTTCCGCAGATGAAGTGCGTCGCGCTCTGGTCTGAACCTTCGGCGGTCTTGCTCGGCACGACGAACCGGCAATTCCGAATCTCGATCTTGGAACCCGACAGCGTCAATTTCCCGGCCCGTCCGAAGCGTATCTCGGCGTCTTTCATTACGAGCGTCGTGGATTTGGGGATGATCAACTCCCCGTCAAGCTGGAACTTGGCAGAGCAGATGTTCAAGGCATGAGACTGGCATTCGCCCGCCTTGAGCGGGATCGGATTGAGCTCTGGCGTGAAGAAGCGCACGAACCCGTCGGGCAGATCGAACTTATCCTGCGTCGCCTTATGGAGGAGCTCGCCAGCTTCCGCCATCCGTCCAGGCGCAAGGAACACACGATAGTCCGAGAGGAACTTGATGTCGATGGGAGAAAGTTTGAGTAAGGAATACACGCTTTCAAGGAAACTGACGGCGCCAGGCGTCAGGTCGCCGTCCGAGGCCATCGCTAGCGCAAGGTCGCTCACGAAGTAGAACGACGCGGCACGATCGTCCTTGAACTCGCCGAGCACCTCCTTGAGGAACGCGCTTCTGCCTTCCTTGGGAAGGGCCTTCACGTCCGCAAGCGCCTCCTTGAACTCTGCCTCAGACATGTCCAGCGACAGGGCACGCGCACGGGAGAACTTCTCCTCGTCGTTCTGCAGTCTGTCGTCATCGACGAATCCCGCGAAGACGATGCCCTTGATGTAAGCAGCCTTCTTGCTCGCAGACAGCACGTCCTTGAGCGGGTGCGGGACGATTCCCTCGTCCTCAGCGTCCTGTTTTAGCTCTTCAAGGTCAATGAATGCCATTTTACTTTTCCTTTCATGCCATTAGGGGGTCATTTAGCCGGCGTGGCGATGAGCGACACGCGCTTCTTGCCATAATCGACTTCGTAAACGGTCAGCGACACCTTCTTGCCGTCGCCGAAAAACTGGGCGGGGTTGCTGTAATGCGCCTCGATGTCCTTGTACTTGATGCGCATCTGGCCCGATGCGGACGGCGAGACGATGTAGCAGGAGCCGAGCGCGGGCAAAAGCCTATCGACCGTGCCGTCGATCCGATCGCCCTTCTTGAGCGCAAGCAGCTTCTCGTCGCAAGGGCCGGTACTGGTCGCGACAAGTCCCACGGAAGCGGCCGTCTCGTCTGCGATGCCGAGTCCCTTGAGGATGGCGTCCAGCCGCTGTTCCACCTTGGCGCGGAACGCGATGAACTGACGGGTGGCCGAGGCATGCGCATTGCGCTCGCTCGTCATTTCGTCCGTGGCCTTCTTCACCGCGTCAATCTGCCCGGCGGTCAGGACGTCGTCCGCATTCAGATAAACGGGCCGAAGGCTCTCCCTGAGCATTGAGCAACGGTTCTCTTCAAGCGCGTTGAACCGTACCACCTTGTCGATCACGGCCTCAAAGCGCCCGCGCCACTGCGTGAACTTGACTTTGCCGTCCACTTCGTCGAACCACCGCGCGGGATCGTCTCCATCCAATACCGCCTTGCGTTTGGCGGAATAGGCGGACCAGCCAGCCAGTCGGAAATTGGAGGCGAACGCATCGCGAATCTGCGCGACCTGTTTCAGAAGGTCGGAATCAGTGGACTGATCACATTTCGTGATTAGCAGATAGACGGGCTTGTCCCATTGGACCTTGTCCTTCAGGAAGTCGATGTCGTCTTGGTGGAGCGTTCCGCTCGAGGCCGGGACGGCCCATATCAGATGGTCGGCCTGGCTCAGATGCTCGCGTGCCTTTTCCTCGTCCGTATTGCCGGCGTCCGTCCCCGACACGGCGGCCTCCCCCACGGTGTGCGGCTTGGAGTATCCGGGCGTATCCAGAAGAGCGATGTTCTTCCACCCGAACGCAGGCGTCTGCACCTGCACCAGCTTCAAGATGTGGTAGAAAGACACGCTACTCTGCGCAGATGTGCCGTCTTCATTGAATGCATGTGAGATCGCCTTGAACTCCGCACGGCTCAGACGTTCCGAACGATTAAAGGTATTGAGCGCGCGGATGGCCTCGGAGTCGCCAAACGTGAGAAACGTCGGGATGGCAGTAGTCGGGTTGATTCCGGTCGGGAGCAGTTTGTCCCCGCCCAAGACCGCGTTGATGAACCTGGATTTCCCCGAACTGAAGCCGCCGCCGATGGCAAGCACGTTCTTGTTCGCAAGGTGCGGGAACGCCACCAGGTCGCGCAAGTCGCTCAGAAGAAGAAGCAATTCATTGAAGAGACGGCTTTCGCCGGGGATGCCGATCTCTCCCGTCAGCCGAAGGAATTCCTTGCGGATCATTTCTTCGAACTCTCCAAACGCACGCGCGGCGCCATCAAGAGTCTCGGGCGTCGAAATCAACTTGGCGATAAGTTGAAAACGATCGTCTATGCCAGTTACCGTCGTGCCTGTCTGAGGGACGTGGGTGCCAGAACGTTTCTTGAACAAATCAACCGACTCAGCCATTTTACCGCTCTTCCACGTCTTTCATGACTTTTTCAATGGCTGAGACGGAAGCGAGACGAACTTCTTTCTTCGCTACGAAGTCCTCGCGGTTCTTCTCTGCTTCGGCCTTCAAGCCCTCCATCTGCCCCTTCAGCGTTGACACCTTCTCCTCCATGGCCACCTTGAGCTTGGCGGTGAAGTCGTCAATGACGCCGTTCAATAGCTTACTGACGGCATCCCGGCTCTTTTCGCCCTCCATGTCAAGCTGCTCCATCAATTCGCCGCGCACCCTCTCGTTCTCGGCAGCTTTCGATCCTCCACGTGCGAAAGCCCCGATAAGGCCTCCGATCACCGTTCCCACCACGAAACCAATTCCCGTGCCAAGTACCGGAACGACGCTCCCGATGGCGGCACCTACACTGCCAATGGCCATGGCATACCCAGCCGCGCCAGCCGCGAACCCTTCCACTGACGCCTTGAATATGTCGCCCGAATCATACATCTTGCCGCTAAGGCCGTCAACACTTGCCATGCCGATATCACCAACCGAAAACGCAATGCACTTGCCGAACTCCCTCGAGGCCTTACGCGAAGCCTCATCGCAAATGTCATGCGCCTCGCTATTCACGTGATACATGACAGTACGCTTGATGGTCGCGCCGATGTCGGACGAGCAGTCGCCTCCGGCCTTCATCTTGGATATCCATCCTTCGGCTTTCTCGTTCAAGGCCTCCTTGACCTTCTCAACGACGCGATCCACTGCCCCCGGAACGACCTCGGCGATGTGCGCAGCTGTCGCGTTGAAGATGTCCACCAGTTTCGCCTCGACGGCTTGAAGGTTCGCAATGGCCTCCTCAAGCTTCTCATTTGAGAAGTTTTCAGACAAAGCCACCTTCAAAGGTGCAATCATGTCCGCGCACACGGCGAGGATCGCTGGACGAAAACGTTCCTTGAAAATACTCTCTCTCTGGTTTTTGAGCTGTTCCAGCTGCGCCTCAAACGCCGTGACATCATTCTTCGACACGATGCCAACGTGAAACTCCTCATCAGGTATTCCCAGCCGATTCTTGATCGTTTCGGAGACCTGTTTCAAGATCACATCGTGATTGCTCTGGATACACTCGTCCGCCTTGGTCAGCAGAAGATTGAAACTCGCACGGTAGCGCTCCATGTCTTGGAGGAATTCAAGCGCATCCTGCTGAACAGTACCGGCGGGCATTGGCACGCAGAAAATACCGATGCTCTTTTCAAGTATGAATTGATTGACCGCCAATTCATGAGCTTTGCAGGCTGAACTCAGGCCAGGCAGGTCGACGAGGCAGACGTCTGCGTTTTCCTTGAGTTTGGGGTTGTCGATGTATAAGCAGACACGAGCTAACTGCCCCTTGTTCGCCATATCGGTCACTTGACGCATCTGCTCCGCGCCAACTCCTTTGATTTCCGTCGGAGTTCCGAGACCGTCTCCATCTCCGAACGGATAAAGGACAGTCCGCTCATTTTCGGAATAATGCAACTCGGTCGCCACAGCCGTCTCCGGTGCAATACCTTTCGGGAGCAGGTCAACCCCCATCCAATTGTTGAGCAACGTACTTTTGCCGCATGAGAAAGGTCCGACCAGATACACCTTGAATTCCCAGGCACGGATCGCCGCCTCCAAGTTTGCGATACTCTTCGCGATCTTCTCGCCATAAGGAACCGCTTGTTCCGTTTCGATTCTGCGAAGTTCTTCGCAATAGCCAATCCATTCTTGTTTCTTAGCCATTTTCTTTGCTCCTTCAAGTTACAGTTTCTCCCACTTGCTCCAGCGGAAGCAGGTCATTGCGCCGCCGAACTTGCGGCCGTCCCAGGCGCGGCAGGCGACGGCGGGCAGAACGCCCCCGACTCGCACAAACTTCGGGTCCGCGCCCACGAAAATGAGCTTCCGCGTGCCGCTCCACCAGCGGCACGTAGCGCATTTCTTCTGCGCTATCGGTATGTCCAGCTGCGCCATGTTGTCTTTCCTTTCGCCATCCCCGCATGGAACGCAAACGGCGTCCCCTGCGGTGGTTCTTCGGAGGCGACTGGTATGCCTGGACGGGAAACGCACGCAGGGGACGCTGCAATTGCAGAATCCTCTTCGTTCGCGCCATCCTGTCCGAATGATTACCAGTCTTTCCGAAGAACGGCGTCGCGTTGAAGTTTAGCACATCCCGCGCCTTCGCGCAAGCGGCTTTCGCCGCGCGCAAAGGGAAAATGCGCCTCACCTCCCGGCCAGACATCCAGCCGCCATAGGGTAATACGCAATCGAAGGCGAAGTGTTATGCGGAAAAATAAAAAATCTGGAGAGGGGGGGGAGGACGAGTAGCCCACCGCCCACGATGAGCGCGGGAATGTAAATGAGAATAAGTGGTGACACGGTTAACCTTTCAACCTTTCAATAGGCAAGCCGAAAGGTCATAGTCTCAATCATGCTAGAAATGAAGGAATGAGATTATCGCTCTTGCCTCTTTTGCCAACAAATGATATAATTATTTCCAACTTCAAGGAGCAACAGCGATGAAAACATCCTTCTATGGGCGCGAGGACATTCTCGAACAATTATCGGAGTTCTGGAAAAGAAAGCACGCATCGCTCATTGCTTGCCGTGGTCGCCGCCGAATCGGGAAAAGCACGTTGATAGCGCATTTCGCAGCTTTCAACGATGCACGCCTTTTCGCCTTCGAGGGACTCTCTCCGCACCCAAAGATGCACAACGAAGACCAACTGGCAGCATTCGGGCGGCAATTGTCTGAACAGACCATGACAGATCTGAAGATTCCGCAGTCGTGGTTCGATGCCTTTCGTATGCTGTCCGACGCCATACCGTCTGAAGGCAAGATTGTAGTCCTTCTCGACGAAATCTCATGGATGGGGAAATTCGACCCGAATTTCCCCGGCGAATTGAAATATGCCTGGGACAAACGTTTCCACGACAGAACTGATCTCATATTCGTAATCTGCGGCTCCGTGTCACGCTGGATCGAAGACAACATCCTCTCTAACACAGGCTTCGTGGGGCGAATCTCTTTGGACATCGTGGTTCCCGAGCTTCCGCTCCACGACTGCATGCATTTCTGGGGCACTGCATCCGAACGAATATCGCCACATGAGGCACTGGACGTCCTCTCCGTTACCGGCGGAGTTCCACGCTACCTCGAAGAGATCGATCCTGCACTCTCCGCGGATGAGAACATCAAGCGAATGTGTTTCCGCCCGAACGGATTTCTATACAGAGATTTCAACGACATCTTCACCACAGTTTTCAACGCCGCATCTCCGCTCAAGAGAGCCATGCTCTCCGCGCTGGCGAACGGATCGTCTTCCGGCAGCGACCTTGCCGCCGCATTGGGGGTCGCGCGCAATGGGCAGTTCTCCAAGACTATGAAGGAGCTCGAGATGGCCGGATTCGTCTCCGGAGACTCCGGTTTCAACCCTGAAAGCGGATGCCGCAGCCGTGAAATCCGATATCGACTGAAGGACAACTATTCTCGTTTCTACTTGAAGTACGTGGAACCACACAAGGCGGAGATTGAAAACGGACGATACGAATTCGCCTCTCTTGAGAACCTTCCCGAGTGGAACACAATCATGGGGCTTCAATTCGAGAATCTCGTAGTGAACAACTACCGCACGCTTCTGCCCGCGCTGCATCTGAACGGTGTTCAGATATTCTCCGCCGCACCGTTCAGGCGGATAAGAAGCGATTCGGCGAAGGGTGTGCAGATAGACATGCTCATCCAGACAAGCAAATCGGTGATGTTGGTTGAAATCAAACGCCAAGCCGAAATCGGGGAAGAAGTAGAACGTGAAATGGCCGAGAAGGTAAACCGTCTGCGAATCCCAAAGGGCATGAGCGTGCGCACGGCGCTGGTCTATGCGGGGAGACTGTCCAAGGCTGTGATGGGCAGCGGCTATTTCGACGCCATTGTCCCCGCCGAAAAGCTACTTCATTCCCCGTAAGCCGCCTCGACGGCGGCGATCATGCGGTTGATGCGGAACTTGATCTGGCGGAGCGCGTTGGGCGTGAGGCCGTGGCGCGCCGCCACTTCGGCGGCCGGACGCTCCGCCAGGACATATTCGCGATAGGCGGCGACGGTACGCGCGTCCAGCATGGTACGCGCGAGCACATGCTCGACGGCGGCGGCGTGGCGGGCCTCCCGTAGCCGCATGTCCACGTACGCCGCCGCATCGGGCGTCTCGGCAAGGAGTTCCACGTCATCAGCCGAAATCGTCTCGCCCGCCCCGCGCGCGAGCGCACGGCGATGGCGGTCGATGAGCAACCGCCGGACCATCGTTCCCAGATAGGCGCGGAAACGGCCTTTCTCCGGTCGATATGTTCCGGCACGCAAGACGGTCACCAGCCGCACGAAGATTTCCTGCACCACGTCGTCTACGTCCGACGGCTCAACATCGCCGCGCGCGCATATGAACTGGCGTATCACCGGCGCGTACAGCTCAATGAACCGTTCCCACTCGGCGGCATCGTCGCCGTTCGCATATTCCGCGATCTTGCGGAGAAGCGTCTTTGGCGTGTCTGGAATCATTTAAGGGTTGAAAAGTTGAAAGGTTGAAAGGTTGAAAGGTTAAAATGTTGAAAAGTTGAAAAGTTGAAGGGTTGAAGGGTCAAGAAGTTGCGGGGCGGACGGGGCGGGTGTGAGGGTCGTTCGGGGGCCAGGTCTTGCCCCAGCCCTTGGCGGAAGGCATGACGTGGTTGACGAGGTTTGTGGGCGTGCGCACGTAGATGCGCGTGCCGAACGGCGTCGGCGCGTCGCCGCCGAAATAGACGTGCCGGAGATTCGAGCAGCCGCCGAACGCAGCCTGTCCCACGTCGAGAAGTCCCTTGCCGCAGCGCACCTCGCGCAGGGCGAAGCAGTCGCCGAACGCATAGCCGTCGATATGCTTCAGGGAATCGGGCAGCGTCACCGTCTCCAGCTTCGGGCAGCAGAAGAAAGCCGCCGCGCCCACGATGGATATTCCCTCCTCCACCGTCACGTGCCGCAGGTTCGGCCAGCGCTCGAACTGATTGTGCCAGACCCGCCCCGCGGCGCCACGCACGACGAGCGCAGTCACGGCGCCGGGATCGACGCCATGCACATCCCCCGGATGCGACACCCACAAAACTCCCGGCGGCGGCTGGGGATACGGCTGTCGCGGGGTGCCCGCACTGCCGGACTCGGCGCCTCGGTAGGGCGCGCACCCCGTGCGCGCCGCAATAAACGCCCCGGCGGCAAGAAGGCCCAATCCAAGCCACAACATCCATCTGGGGCGCTTTGCGCCGTGCCCCGCGGCCACCACCGTGCGCGTCTTCTGGTCGTCGGAAAGGAGACGCGGCAGGTTCGTCTGCCAGAACGGGTCGAACATCAGGAGCAGGTCAAACGGCGAAGTCCTCCTCCGACCATCCTTTTCAGTCTGCGCCGTCGGCGGCTCGTACCACATTCCCGTGAGGAGGCGGAAGAAGAGGACGCCGAGCGCGTACCAGTCCGCCGCCGCAGTGGCGGCCCGCCCGGCACGCACCTCGGGCGCGAGATAGAAGTAAGTGCCCATCACGGGGCGCGTGCCCGTGGTCTGCCCCTCGATGAACGTGGTCGTCACGTCCAGCCGACCGCGCAAGTCGTCGTCGAAGATGCGCGAGATGCCGAAGTCGGAGAGGACGGCATGGCCTTCCGCGTCGATCAGGACGTTTTCCAGCTTCACGTCGCGATGCACCACGCCGCGCGCATGGAGGTAGGTCAACTCGTCCGAAAGCTCGTTGAACCAGCGCAGAGTCTGTTCATTGGAGATGCCGCCGCGCCGACGCACGTCCTCCAGCGTCTCGGGCTCGCCGGCGGCGTTCAGCACCAAGTCCATCGTGAACCAAGGATTTCCCGTCGCCTCGTCCACGCCCACGTCCCGCACTTTCACGAGATGCGGATGGTCGAGGGCGGCCAGCAGTCTCGCCTCGGCGCGAAAGCGATTCACGAGGAACGCGCGGTTCTTCACGCCGCCGGTGAAGAGCTTCAGCGCGAGGTGCGCGCCGGCGGCGTCCTCCACCTCATAGACGGTCCCCATGCCGCCTCGGCCGAGGATGCGGACGATGCGCCAAGCGCCGATCTGGTCATTTGCCTGATACTCCATGGTTTGCGGCATAGTGTACCACAACCGCCACGCGCCCAGCAACCGGCATCGCATGCAAGGCGGGGGATCAGATGCCGACGCGCAGGACGACCTTCCACGCATGACCGCACCGACGGCACCTGTACTTGAGGCCGCGCGGGCCATCGACCACCCATGACGACCAAATGGATGCCGACACGGCAGAGCTGCCACAGTTCGGGCATTTGGAACTCATGCGGGGAAAGAAGCGCCCCAGGAGCAAGCGCTTAAGGACATCAATCATCGTCCTCCCCCCCTTCCTCTTCGTCGGACTCGTCCTGCCGCCGTTTCCATTGGCGATAGGCACCCAGATCCACCTTGGAGAGCTTGAACACGAACGCGAGGATCGCCGCATCATCCACGAGCCCTGCCATCGGCACCCAGTCCGGAATCAGATCAAGGGGAGAGACCAGATAGATGAGCGCGCCCGTCAGCGATGCGATCATGCGCGCCGGCACCTTGTCGTACGAACCATTGAACCAGTCACGTATCAACGCGAACGACGTCTTGATGTCTTCCCAGTACTGCGACAGGAATCCGGCCTTCTCGACAATCGTCTTGGCCTTTCCTTCCTTCTCCAACACTTCGACAACGTCTTCGCGCGTAACTTTCCGCGCCCGTCTGCCGAGTTCCTCCTCCGCATTCATCCGCATGTTCTTTTTCATCTTCGCACTTCCTTTCGTCTTCCTTTGGACTACAATCCTTCCACTACTTTCCTTCCAGCCGAAGACGTGCCTTCTTTTCCGGCGTGAGCCGATAATGAAAATCCGTCTTTCCGCGCCGGACCGCGCACCACGCGATCGCATGGCCATCGTTCAGCGCTTCCGCAAGCAGACGTTCCAACCGTCCGATCGAGGCGATCCCGCCGCCCAACAGGCGCTTGAACCTCCTGTCGCGCGGCAGAACGCCACATACGCATGCCGCCGTGAAGAGGTGGCAGTTTGTCGCGGCGAAGTCATACCCCTTCCAC
>JAFRSR010000115.1 GCA_017427485.1 Kiritimatiellia bacterium | reverse complement strand
GTCCCGCGATGCGGTAGCCCTTCGGGGAGTAGGGGACGACGATCTTGCCCGCGCCCTGCGCGGCCACCGCGTCGATGGCCGCCTGGAACGCGGCCGTGTCGTCCGTCACGCCGTCGCCCTTCGCGCCGAAATCGCGCACGTCCACGGCGCCGCCCGCCCCTAGCGCGAACGCCACCGCCATGCAAACCGTCACTCTCTTCATCTTTTGCCTCCGTTGTCGAACACACAGTATACCATATCTGTTCCAGACCCACTGGGAACAGGCCACCACGTCCCTTAAAGAAGCGGT
The DNA here is from genome assembly GCA_017427485.1 of Kiritimatiellia bacterium. Taxonomy (GTDB): domain Bacteria; phylum Verrucomicrobiota; class Kiritimatiellia; order RFP12; family UBA1067; genus RUG572. The sequence goes on along the minus strand of JAFRSR010000115.1, from coordinate 6,084 downwards.
GCCATGTAGAGCGGAAGGTGAAGAATGCCGCCCTTGATCAGAAGATCGCGATCCCAAAGAAGGTAAGGCGTGTCCAACCAGTCTAGGTATTTAGCGGAGAACTTGTCAAGGGAACGGTGCGTGGTGTTCTTCCCGCTTTTGACTTCAATCGCATGAATGTTGTTTTTTCTGGCGAGTTTGGACTTTGCGATCAGAAAATCAATCTCCATCCGATTCGCTCGGTCTTTGGAATCCGACCGGGAAAAGAAATACAGCTTTCGGCCCGCCGCCGTAAGCATCTGCGCCACCAGGTTTTCCGTCAGCATGCCTTTATTCAGCGCAATGCCGTCGAACAACAGTCTTTTATGAATGTCCTCTGCCATCAAATCGTTTTCATCGAACGAATGGCTGATCAGAAGTCCCGTGTCGCCAAAATAGAAGTTTTTCGTAGATTTTCCGCTTCATTTTTCCGTTCCGTGGTTTCGCGGCAGTTATCTTACCACGGATTGTCAGTTTTTGCAACTGTCATTCTGCACGGAATGTCAATTTTTCAAGCGGCCTTTTTTCACGAAATGTCATTTTTTATCAAACATGCGCCACTCGCTACTGGGAACAGTCCCCTCGCATACTTATGTTGCGGCGGCGCGAGGCGCGCCGCAACCTTTTCAACCGAGCTCCGCGCCCGCAGCCACCCCGGGAGGGTCGCGCTCCCGCACGACCGCATGGGGAGCCGCCATCTTGGCGGCGGGCGGCCGCTGATGGAACGGCGACCATACCCTAGGTGGCGGCGACTGCGGCGCTGGGAGGTTCGGAGTCTTGGAGATTGGGAGAAAACTTCAAAAACGGCTCCGAATCTCCAAGTCTCCCTATCTCCAAGTAGCGAAAGCAATCCAGATCTACTGGGGACAGACCCTGGCGCAACGCTGCAAGGGGCACCTGACCTTCTGAAGGGTTCCCACGAAATCCGATGACACCTGTGGCCCTTCGGGAAGCAGTCGGAATCAAGAGCAGGATACACTTCTCTCGATACTACATCGCGCCATTACTTAAACAAGGGTTTATTCGCGATCACTACCCGATCTGCCTAATTCTCCAAGGCAGATGTACCTGAAAGTGTGACAGAGGCTGACCCTTTTGTTCCCTCACGCGGCACCCCTAGAAGAGATCGTCGAGCATCACCTCGGACTGGACGTCATTTGCGTATGAATTGCGTTTGAGGCCTGCTGTCGTTACATAAGTAACATATACTGCCTTTCTTGTTGCAGTCTCTTCTTTCAGCACGAGCTTCTTTCTCTGAACATCCTCCGCCTCCTGCTTGGAAATGGCATGCAATCCCTCCGCAAACTTCATTTCGCAGAGATTGATGATCCCATCGTCGCGATCAATCAGTAGGTCAATCTGCGCCGCAGGCGAATACCAGGCGTGTTCATTGGTCAAGACGCCGCCGATTTGAAGCGTCCGTTTGAGTTGGTCGACATGCTGGAGGCAAAGTCGCTCAAACGCGAGTCCTGCCCACGTCGTATGGGTTCTTGTCGATTGGAGTTTCGACCAGTACTGGCGATCTCCGCCCCTGCCAGTAGCCATGAAAGAAAAATAGAAGAGGGTGAAGTTGTCCATCAGCTGATAAACCGCACCTCGGTTCGCCCTGCCGAGCGGAGTGTATTTCCGAATAAAGCCGCATCGGTCGAGATCGTCAAGACATTGCGTCATCTTGCCGCTTTCGGCAACTCCAGACACCGCAGAAAGCATATCCCGCGTCATGCCGACTTTCTTGGTCGCAAGTGCCGTCACCAGCCGAACGTAAGGCTCTGGACTCTGGAAAAGCGATGCATAGAGTTCCCCGAATTCGTTCTCGAGCTTGTCGCTTTTCGCAAAGAACATCTCGTCGATGTTCTGTGCGACGCTTTTGCCGCGCTCAAGGAAGTGCCAGTAGTAGGGAATGCCGCCGAGAATCATGTACAACTCCGCCAACTGGCGACGCGTGAATTCAAGCCCACGATCTTTCGCATACGCCTCGCATTCCCCAAGCGAGAACGGCCGCAACGGAATCCGATACGTGACGCGGTTGTGCAGACCTTCCTTGTTATAGACGATCTTGCGCAGTATCCATGAACTTGCAGACCCGCAGACGACCAGCAGGATGTCTTTGCGCGCCGAAGCCCAGCCATTCCAGAAATTCTCAAGTGCCGAGACGAAGTTTGCATTGGGTCGATCCATCCACTGCAGCTCGTCAAGGAAGACGACCTTTTTCTGAAGCCTACTCCTTGAAATTACGGTCTTCAATGCATCAAACGCCTTGTACCAGTTCTTCAGAACGCCACATTCCCGGAAACCGCATTCCTCAAGAGACTGTCGGAAGCGATCCAGCTGAATGGCTGTCGGCTTGTCCTTCAATCCTGCGTGCTGAAAAGCCAGACGTTCCGAGAAGGTCTCTCGGACAAGATAGGTCTTTCCGACACGACGCCTCCCATAAACGGCGACAAACTCCGATTCTCGCTCAGCGTATGCGTTCTCAAGTTCACGAATCTCTTTCTTTCGGCCAATCATCGCGTTTCCTCATATTGTGAGTTGCTGCTATATCTTATCATTTCGCAGGGATATAGTCAATGGTCGCGGAACTTTTGACTATAAGTGGTGAAATCTGCATGATAAAGTAAAGGGTCTTACGCGCACAAATGGGAAGCCGAATACCGTTTCGCAATCGCAAATCTGGCGTTAACTTAGCATATTTCGCCGAAATGCCGCTTGCCGAGCCACGCCGCAAGGGCCTGTCCCCATTGATCCCTCCCCAGCATGGAGAGCCGCCATCTTGGCGGCGGTCGCGACGGAGCGCGACCCTCCCGTATGGAGAGCCGCCATCTTGGCGGCGGGCGGCCGCCGATGGAACGGCGGCCCTACCGTACATTGCGCCGGTCAGCATACACGGCGGCCTTGTCGCGGTAGGGACGGCGTTCCATCGCCGTCCGCATCACGGCCTACTGCAACCCTGCGGAGCAAAGGACGCGGATGCCGTCGATGTTGTTGCGGATTGTCGGCGTGTTGCCGAAGCGACACGCCGACCGGCAGAAGCTCGCCGCGAAGTTCCAACTCCCGCCCCGTATCACGCGGTGCGCGCCCGACGCACTCGCGCCGGACGGTAGTTGGCGGAGTTGGACGGGTCGATGTTCACGCGCCCGCCGTAGTCCTCCCCGTTCGCGTCCTTCATCTGGTCGAGTTTCTCCTGATACCAGTCGAGGCACCATTCCCACACATTGCCGTGCATGTCGTAGAGGCCCCAGTCAGTCGGCGTAGGCGGCCACTTCGGCGAGGAAGAACTCGCAGAGGTTTATCTGCGAATAGTCGTAACGCTGGATCGTCCGCCCTATCTCCTCGTGCGACATTCCGGCGAACGCGCACACGGCCGCCGCCGCGAGCGGGAGCGTCACCGTCTTGCGCTCGTATCTCTTGCGGGTGCCGAGTATCTTCGGATCTCCGGTGCGTTGCACCTCGTCGGCCTCCTTCTGCGTCTTCTGCGGTCGCCAGCGATAACCCGTGCGCCAGTTGGCGTATTTGAAGGGCCGTTCGATCTTGTTGGAGAAACCGATGGACTCTGCCATCGCGTATCGGGCGCGAGCGGCATTCCGTGCAAGGCCGGACCGGAATGATTCGGCGTGAACGGCATCCATCTTCGCGAGGCGCGCCAGGCATCCCTGCGCACAGACGTATATCCACATGCCGCTGCTGTCTGCCGGAAATTTCTCAACGTCCGTCGCCCATCCTTCGCGACAGATTTCGAGCATGGTAAGCGGCGAACCCTTCTGCCTGCGGCCGAGCGCTTCCTCGTAACGTTTCAGCCAAATTGCGTCGCCCGTCATCTCCCAGACGGCTCTCAGCAAGAACAGCGCATGCGCCGCACCGCGGAACACCAGCCAGTTTTCCATGAACCTTCCGCGCGTCTGGCCAGCGAAGGCACCGTCGCAGGGGATGCCCCAGCCGTTCGCCGCGAGCGCTTCGGCCACCTCGCGTACCTTCGCGGAAACGGCTCGGCGTTCGGCGGCGGATGGAATCCCGCTTCCCCAATAGGCGTGAAGGCCGTAGAACCACGGCAGGGTCTGGTCGTCCGAACCGAGCGGATAGTGGCAGACGCCATCCGTGCCGAACCCCCGCACCACCATACCCTTGACGTCCGACACCGATGCCGCGCGCAAAAGTCCTCCTGCGAGTTTGCGCGCGAGCGCTCGGTCCGCTTCCGCGCCGGTCCACTTCGCGCGCGTGCAGACGGCCTCGAGGAAGGGGCCTGTAAACATCGGCCCGTTTTCGATGGGACTCCACCATCCCATCGCGTTGGGGCGGCAGTCGCGGCAGTCTTCCGGCGTGGGGATTTCCCCCTCGTAGTCGCGCAGAAGCCCCTCGGGACCTACAAAGCGCGCAACCAGGTTGGTGTGCGCGTCCTCCACCGCCGCCGCAAGCGTCGGATGGCGCAGTCCGTCCACCCCATGGGCGAGACCGCCGTTCGCGAACAAGCAGCCCGCAAGTGCCGCCACATACGCCATCAAGTGGACGCGGTGATTTCGCGAACCGGCGCCGATAGCGTAAACGTCCGGTTTTTTCATGCGTTGCGACCTTCCTCTGTCTGCCATATCTTTTCGGTCAACGTCTCACTGCAATCCGCCCTGGCAGACGACGCGGAAGCCGTTGAAGGCGCCCCGGTACGTCGGCGAGACGGGGTTGCGGCCGGCCGGACGCGAGTGCTGCGCCTTGCCGTTCCACGCGCCGCCGCGCGCCACGCGGTTCGAACCGGTCACGTTGGCGTCCGAGAGCGGTTTCGCCGGGGAGACGGGATCGATGTTCGTCTTTCCGTTGATTTCCGAGATGTCGTTCTCGCACCAGTCGAGGCACCACTCCCACACGTTGCCGTGCATGTCGTACAGGCCCCAGTCGCTGGGCGCGAAGGAACCGACGATCGCCGTGCCGCCGGCCGACGGAGCGAGCGAAGAGTCCTCAGTCCCGCCGCCCGGATTGTTGCCCAGATAGCGCCCGAGGCTCTTCAGGTTCTCGTCCTCGGTGCTGTCCAGTATGGCGGTGCCGTTGTTCCAGTACCCGGAGCCATATCCTCCGCGGGCGGCGAATTCCCACTGGGCCTCGGAAGGAAGGTCGAAGTCGAGGCCCGTCTTCGAGCGGAGCAGTCCAAGGAAGGACGAGGGGTTGGGGTTTTTCGGCCACGAGTAGTTGGCGATCTCGTCGGCGGTCGCGGCGGCGCTGCTGTTGCACTTGAGGCGAATCTCGTTGTAGCACACCTTCTCCATCGGGCGCATGGTGCGTTCTGCGGCGAAGTACGCGGAAGCGGTGGAGTTCGTCGCCACTTCGCCCCACTGGGCCTGCGTCACCTCGTAGACCCCGATGTAGTAGTTGTTCGAGAGCGTCACCTGATGTGTCTCCTCGCGCGTCGAGTTCCGGCCGACCTCCGTCTTGGCCGAGCCCATCGTCCACTCCACGCCCTTGGCCATGATCTTGCGCATGAGGAGCTTCGTGGTCTTGTAGAGGCCGTTCGTCACGCCGCCCGGCACGAAGTCGGCGGCAGGGTAGTAGGTTTGCGTATCCGCGCCGCCCGTCGCGGTGATGTCGACGGCCATGTAGTCGGGCGTATTGTCGAGCGCCCACGCCGTCATGCGCACGGAGACGACTCCCGCGCCGAACTTGTGGTCGGGCCACGAAAGCCAAGGGTTCCACTCGACAACATGGTTGTTCCCGGCGGCGACCTTCTTGAAGCAGTCGCCGGTCACGGCCTGGATGTTCGCGCCGCCGATGGAGACGCCGTTCGTCAGCACGTCCATCGTCACGACGGCCGCCTCGTCGAGGTCGTACCGTACCGTCACGCGACGTGAAAGGCTGTTTTGCCCTAGCCGGACGTTGGAGATCTGCGGATCGGCCGGATCGGCAATGACGGCGGCGGCCAGCAGGATGGTGGAGAGGTAGGTGAACTGTTTGTAGAGTAGAGACCCACGCCTCGGCGTTGCCGCCGGTGCGACTTCCCCCTCGTCAAACCGTACGTGCGGATTTCCCGCATACGGCTTTCCATCGAGTGCTTTTCCTGTTGCCATGGAATCTACCTTTCTTGGGTTGTTT